>CAZGIY010000213.1:0-1537 GCA_964526445.1 uncultured Candidatus Poseidoniales archaeon | reverse complement strand
TCCACGACCGAGGTAAATACCACATCGGTGAATCTAATGTTCAGAAAAGAGTGTTTCAGCGATTCGGAAACTTGGATGGTATGCAAGATGCTGTAGCAAGCAGCGAATCAGATTGGAAATTTGCAGGCCTTCATCATGGATTCACCGAACCTCATGCGGTAGTTGCACACTGGGACCCAAGTGGCCGCCTAACCGTATACACTCCACAACAGGTTCCACATTACCTCCACCGCGCATTGTCCTCGGTGCTGAATATTCCTATGCACCAAATCAATGTATACCGTACATTCGTCGGTGGTGGCTTCGGAGGTAAGTCTGACCCATTCCCACACGAGATGTGCGCAGCCATTCTTGCCCGCAAATCCGGAAATCCAGTTCGAATCTGTTTGGATAGAGAAGAAGTCTACTGGATTAATCGCGGGCGTCACCCCTCAAAAATTCAAATGAATGTCCACGCAGATGAGCAGGGAAGAATCGCTGGCATCGAAACTGATGCTTTGATCGATGGTGGCGCATTCGCTTCTTTCGGGCATGTAACCACTTACTACAATGGAGTATTACACACCTCGCCATACGAAATTGGTGGTTTCCATTACACCGGAGCAAGAGTATGGACAAACAAACCAGCAAGCGGAGCAATGCGAGGGCATGGAGCTGTCAACAGCAGATGTGCAGTAGAAGTCGGTATCGATGATGTATCGGAACAACTCGGTGTCGATCCAATGACTTTCAGACTGGCCAATCTATTGCCGCCACACTCACGCACCATAACCGGTTTCAGAATTACCTCGACTGGAATGCGAGAATGTCTAGCAAAGGTGAGAGAACAATCTGGTTGGGATGAGAAGTTCCGCAAGCTACCGTTTGGTAGGGGCATAGGAGTAGGCTGTGGATTCTTCATTTCCGGTTCAGGACTACCGATTCATTGGGACCCAGAAAACTTCCCACATGCAACAGTTCACCTGCAATGCGATATGGATGGCGGAGTCACAGTACATACTGGGGCTGCAGAGATTGGACAAGGTAGCGATACTGCGGTAGCACAAGCAGTCAGTGAAGTACTAGCCTTACCACTCGACATGATTCGAGTAAGGTCGCAAGAAAGCGATACGGCTCCAGTTGATCTGGGCTCCTACTCATCACGTGTCACTTTCATGAATGCAAATGCCGCCATCAGAGCCGCCATTGAATTACGGGGCAAGATTCTCAAAGCGGCGTGGGAAATGATCGGTTACCATCCTGACCAATTGGTTCTCGGTGATCGACGCATCTACTACAAGCATGACCCTTCAATTGGTGTATCTTGGCTCGAAGCCTTGCATAAAGCGCAAGCTGATTCCGGTTCATTGATTGCCAGCGGCTCCTATAGAACCGCTCCCATGGGGGGCGTTCACAAAGGTGCTGCAGCAGGCCTAGCACCAGCATATTCATTCTCAGCATATGTCGCAGAAGTAGAAGTTGATGCCGAAACTGGGTTCATCAAAGTCGTAAAGGCTTGGGCCGCTCATGATTGTGGATAGGCCCTCAACCCCTTGGC
>CAZGIY010000212.1:0-1553 GCA_964526445.1 uncultured Candidatus Poseidoniales archaeon | reverse complement strand
CAGTGACGGCGATTCGGTGTAAACAACAGCAAATTCGTCTCGAACTGACATAACCCGACTTTGGGAATAACCCAAGTTAAGGTTCAAGCCCTCAGGTAATTCCATGCTGAACGAGAGACTGGCTAACTGCACGTCGATATCGCTGCTGTGAAATTCATCACTATACTGCTTATGGGGATCTGTCCAAAGTCTGAGGTTCATGCCCATGAGGGAAGGCGTTACCACTCGGTCAAACACGGCCAATTGCCCTAAGCCCACGTTCACGGACAAACCGTTTTCCCAAACCTTTATGTCTCTCGTGGCAGGACTCAAGCGGTCAATGTGCTTCACGCTCTGAGGATTGGATTTATAAAAATAGCGCGTGTTGTAGTTGGCGGACACAGTAATCTTCGAGTCCTTGACCTCCACCAATCTCTGTATGCCCAAACCAGTTGCATCTCCGCTGATTTTTTCCTTCAGGAGTTTCTCTTCTTTTTCCTTTCCAGTAACATCAGCGGGTTGGGTCTCGGCGCTTGCATTCTGTTCTCCCGCGAAAACTTCACTCAAGCCATTGACCGCCTTAGGCTCGACAGGAGCAGCAACAGGTGCAGAAGGTTCCGGTTGACAAACAAAAGAGGGCTCATCGCTGTACTCGGAAGAAAAGACACTGATTGGCTGTTCCTCAATCCCGAGATCGATTAAGCATTCACATGCATTGTATGATGCACATGTTTCGGTTTTGTCCATTTGCAAAGCAGAAGAACAAAAAGGGAATGCAATGAAAAATATTACTTTGTATGCGTTCAAGTTACGATAGGATAAAATGACTATCTCCTTCGGAGTCAAGAACAAGGACTCCTGAATTGGCTTCCTCAATGATTGTTCAGCGCAACCTCAAGAAGGACCAGTGATCTATGGCGGCCCTGCTGTTCAGAAAATGCTGTTAATACTTGTCGTTCTTATGTAAATTAACGCGGCCAGGCTGCTGATTCTCCGAACCAAAGGTCGGGTATTTTCCATCCAAAGGTCCATAGAGACTTCTTAAGTCGACTAATGACTTGTCAGGGAAGGTGACGTTCTGGAGATTAATGGTCATGGCCTCCATGAAGATTTGACGCACGGAGTTGGAAAAGGTCAATCCATCGATGGACAACTCGTTGTATGCATGCAAATAAATTGCATCATCAGCCACATTCCCTCTGGTGAACAATTTGGTGTTTCTGATGACCAAGTCCTCGAGACTGTGCACGTTGATGTCGGTGTCAGCCGTCAAGCTGACGTTGATGATCTCCATAGTATCGGCTGAAGCCATGCCAATCTCAGAACCGGCGAAATCGATGGACGTGCCTTTAGCAATATCCAGCTTCCCAGCCGAAAGAAACCCGAGGAAACTGTCGCCACGATATATTGATTCATCGGAAATCTTAAATGTAAGACTGCCGGATAACTTGAGATTGTCTTGAGCAGTGAAAACGAAGAGGTCGTTGCCAGATCCGTAGACGTCTCCCAGATCATAAGTTCCGGCCCCCAATGTGACGTCGCGACCTGCCACTAAATTGAACTTGTCGTCCGAT
>CAZGIY010000211.1:0-1621 GCA_964526445.1 uncultured Candidatus Poseidoniales archaeon | reverse complement strand
CTGGTGGTGGTCCTTCACGCGGCGGTCCTCCTGGTGGTGGTCCTACACGCGGCGGTCCTCCTGGTGGTGGTCCACCCGGTGGGTCAAGTCGCGGTCCCCCAGGTGGTCCTTCCAAAGGCGGTCCTCCTAAGAGCGGTGGCCCACCCAAGGGTCCACGTAAGGGTCCGCCTCGATGATTAGCGTAGTCCTGATTCTTCAAGGGCCTTGAGTAGTACAGATCCAATCTCACTAGGATCGTTGGCTACGTAGATTCCAGCTTCTTCAAAGGCTTTGATTTTCTCTGCCGCTGTTCCTTTACCGCCGGAGATGATTGCTCCTGCATGTCCCATTCTCTTTCCAGGTGGTGCAGTTGCACCAGCAACGAATCCCACTATCGGCTTGCTGACATTGTTCAAAGCCCAAGCGGCAGCATCTTCTTCTGCGCTACCTCCTATTTCCCCTATCATGACAATCGCTTCGGTCTGGGGATCATTCTCAAATGCGCTAAGACAATCGATGAAGCCAGTCCCATTCACAGGGTCTCCTCCTATGCCAACACAGGTTGATTGCCCCTCTCCAATACTCATTGTTTGGGCTACGGCCTCGTAGGTTAGAGTTCCTGATTTTGAAACGATACCAATTCGCCCCTTGGCATGAATATGTCCCGGCATGATTCCAATCTTTGCTCCGCCTTCCTCACTGGGAGTAATTATTCCCGGACAATTCGGTCCAATCAATCGTACTCCTAGCCTATCATTGACATAATTGACTGCTTTTACCATATCTAGAGTTGGTATTCCTTCTGTAATGCATATGACTACCCCTTCACCTTTACATCGATCGAAAGCATCTGCAGCCTCCATTATCGCCTCTCCGGCGAATGGTGGTGGGACGTAGATGACACTTGCATCAGCGTTTGTGGCTTCTATCGCTTCGATTACGCTGTTGAAAACCGGTCTATCATCCAGAACAGTTTGCCCTCCCTTACCTGGAGTAACTCCTCCTACAATATCGGTGCCGTATTCGATCATTTTCTCAGTATGGAACAATCCTTGCTTACCAGTGATTCCCTGAACTATGACCTTTGCATTCTCTTCAATCCAGATTGCCATCATTGCTCACCTCCAATGAGTTCGACGATTAGTTTGGCACCTTCAGCAAGTGTTTCAGCAGTATGGATGTTTAGGGTGCTGGCAGCTAGTATCTCTCTTCCTTCCTGATAGTTGGTTCCAGATAACCTGACTACAAGAGGAACTTCTAGAGCCATGGATTCAGTAGCAGCCAGAACTCCTCTTGCGATAATATCGCAACGCATGATTCCTCCGAAGATATTGATGAGAATACCCTTGACATTGGAATCGCTTAGTATTATGTTGAAAGCAGTCTTTACCTGCTCTTCATTGGCTCCACCACCTACATCAAGGAAGTTTGCAGGTTCTCCTCCGTACAATTTGATGACATCCATAGTCGCCATGGCTAATCCTGCACCGTTGACGAGACAACCGATTTCACCATCAAGTTTGACGTAGGAAAGTCCAGCTTCATCAGCAAGAATTTCGGTTTCTTCTTCCTCACATTTATCTCTCATGCCCTCAAATATGTCCTTGTGTCTGAATGAAGCATTCTCATCGAAACTGATCTT
>CAZGIY010000210.1:0-1644 GCA_964526445.1 uncultured Candidatus Poseidoniales archaeon | reverse complement strand
ATTCTAGCCTTTATTTTTGGTAACAATGGCTCATAGTATTCTACTCGTTTTTCTGAAGGAATACGATACAATTTGAACTCACCATTTCGTTGATAGGATACAAGTCGAAGACATTCAGAAAGAGCTACTCGTAGGAATACCTGTCCTGCTTCATACTTCAGATTCTTGATTGAATCTAGTGTAAACGAAATTTCCGCAATACTTCTTAACGGAAACCAATCTTCTAACCGTTCCCAAGATACAAATTCTGGTTCTGCAAAGATTGAGTAATCAATGATTGATTCCAGATTGGCATCAATATTCCCGATGAATTCATTGATACAATTCTGTAATTTTTCCATATCATAATCAAATGTCTTTGCACTTGCAATCATTCTTGCTGTTGGATTGATGTCAGTTCCAATTGCATTCATTCCAGCAATTCTACCCTCAACTAGGCTGGTTCCTGTCCCACAATATGGATCAAAGAGTAAGCCTTCTTTTTTTCCATAACGATTCACCAATTCCCGGGCAATTTGAGGGATCATCATCGCAGGATAGATGTGGAAACAATGGGTATATTGTTTGGTATCAGCACCACGAAAATCCCAGTCGCCTTCCTCAGCATAACTGGTAAAACCCGTCTCCTCCATGCCATATCACTGATTGACGACCCTCTATCAAGTAAATGGTGAGAGAGGTCTTCACTTTCATAATGAAACTGAATCAAAATATGTTTCTGCATGAATAGAGCCCATTCAAGAAAATCTGTGAAATTCACATCTGATTGTGCGTAGAACCCCAGCATGCCTCCATTGCTTCCCACGCTTGGTGGGAACACCCTTGGCATTCAATTCTCGAGCGATCTGCGAAGCCGAGACATCCTTGTTGAAGTATCGTTCACGCATCCAATCGATCCATTCCTGTTCAGTCTGGTTAGGCACAAGTCCCCCATCTGGATCAACATCCCATCCATAGATGTCATGTGTGAATCTACGCATATTGTGCTTGAGATGTGCGATGGCCAGTTTGGTTCGCTCGCTGATGAGGCCACGCTCCAACTCGCCGAAGGCTGCGAGCACCGTGAGGAACATTCGCCCTGTTGCAGAGGTGGTGTCCATGGGACCACCATCGAACTCGCAGAAGTGCATGTGGACTCCTTCTACCTGCAGTTCATCGACCGTTGCCAGACAATCCCTGGTGTTGCGGAACAATCTATCCATCTTGAAGGCGAGCAGATGTGTCGCCTCTGAGCACATTATCTGCTTACGCATCAGCTTGCCAGCAGGTCTCTTCCACAGCGGCATTCCTGCACTGATTCCCTCATCGATGAAGATGTGCTCATCAGGAAGCACAAAGTTACGATATTCTGCATAGGCTTTCACTCTGCGGACCTGTGCCTCTATGCTCACCCCTTCTTCTGCCTGACGAGTAGAAGAGACCCTTACGTATGCAACGCAGGTTTCTGCTTGTTTGTGCTCAGACATCAAATCGCAGTTATTCAAACTGGAACTTAAGCGCGCACCCTTCCGAACACATGGTTCTGAATCATGCTCAACTATGCACAACTCAGGGTTTGACTTGTGCTTGGGGTTCTGGCGGCTCACTCTGCACCGTGTAAGCGGGCACTCGGTGCTCATTATTACTTAGAAAAAACAATTCAAC
>CAZGIY010000209.1:0-1676 GCA_964526445.1 uncultured Candidatus Poseidoniales archaeon | reverse complement strand
ACTTCTGAACACCAAGAGCCTTGATGATCAACTTTGAAGTCCATGGTTGTGGCATGTGCATCTCCTCCTTTACCTACGAACGTGGGCATTCGGCCGACCAGCATTCCCTATTTAATCGCGCCGCGGGGCCTTTCGGGACCTCACTCGACCCTCTCTATGACTCGTACGTGATCTCCCCTCATGTTGAGAGTCATCGGAATATCAGCCTCATACAATTCCATTGAGACTTCTTCCTTGGCCTCGGTGACATTGACCACACGAGCCTTTTCTCCCTTGAATGCACCACTGATAATCTCGACGATGCAACCGACTTCGATTCCGCTGGTGACAGCCTTGGGCTCTAGATACGGAAGAATATCCTTGAGAGGTGCCTCTGCTGAATCCACACCACCCAATACTGCCTTTGCATTCTTGATTGGAGTGGATAGCATGACTCCGCGCGTTTTGCGGTCCCTGCCTCCAGTTCTACCAATCAAACGCTCGACGTGATGACGGGCGCTTGATTCTACCATGACGTATCCACGCATAGCAGGTGGGTGAAGAACTGCGAATATCTCATTCTGAATAGTAGCAAGACTTCCAGCACCACTTAGACGCGCCATCATCTCGATAGCGACTCTCTGCTCTGCACCTATTCCTGTCTTGACTACGTAAAGATAGGAAGATACGTCTCCATACATGTCTCTTAGTAACCAATCCACATGTCCTCCTTCACGATCTTCAGTGTAGCACAGACTGCGTAATTTTCCCTTCTCGAGATTGATGTTGACAATGCTTCCCGGGTCAATCCAATCAGCATCTCGGTATAATCCACCTGGGGCAACCTCGTCGGTATCCGAAACCACCAACCAAGGGGTTACATCATGAATCCTGTTTCCGATAGTTACTCCTCTATCAGGAGCAAATCTTACAGCAGTCAAATGCTCTGCTTCTATTCCAGTACATTCGACTACTCGTCCAATAACTTCTGCTTCATCTCTACCGATTCCGAAGATGCCGTCCCACATCTCTGGGAACTCAAGGTCATCGGCTGAACGTTGTAGTAGGAGAAGATTCTCTCCATGTCTAACATATGCAACAAAAGATTCTGTCATTTGAACACCTCAAAATCCGATTCCTAACCACGAGAAGAAGCCAGGTATCCAGTTATCCATGACCACAAGAATCACGAAACCGATGAATCCGAGTACGAATAGACCGATTCCGCAGATAATACTGGTCTGCTTGAACTCTTGACGAGAAGGCTTGCGCGCCATCCTCAGAATGCGGGCCCAAGAGCCCTTTCCAAGACGCCGGAAGGCCGCCTCAATACGGTCTTGTGCACCTTGCACCTTATCCTCGAACGTACGCTGCTCTCCAGCATCCGCATCCTTGTTTTCCGACATGGTATAACCTCGGGCTTGCCTTGCGACCTACCCCTCCCATTTAACCGCGACGGAAGTGCTCAGACCGCTACAGGAGTCGTCGGGTTCTTGACATCTGCCTGTTAGGGCATACCGAGGCGGATGTCTGATATTGACCCATACGGCACTCTTGGAGTCTCCAAAGATGCTAGCGATGCTGAGATCAAAAGAGCATGGCGAAAGTTAGCAAGGCAGTACCATCCTGACCGAAATCCTGATGATTCAGCAGCAGAAGACCGCTTCAAGCGAATCCAAGAGGCTGGAGACCTGATA
>CAZGIY010000208.1:0-1698 GCA_964526445.1 uncultured Candidatus Poseidoniales archaeon | reverse complement strand
CGTCTTGAGAAATGTTGTACGCATCCCAAACTGTAGCCTCTGAGTCCTCTTCTCTGAGTTGTTCTAGTGTCATTGCCAGAGCGACTGCTTCCTCGGAATCGATTAATCCGTACCCCTGAGCATAATCGAATTCTCTGCCATCCAGTCCAGTTTCAGAATAATCCGCTAGATTATCTCCTTCGACAATTCTGTTGGCAGTCAATTTGAGAATCAGTTCAACTTCATGTATCGGCCTCTTTGCGAGTGCTGGTTGTGCGAGGCCTGAAGGGTCATGCAATTCCACATCTCCTTCTACTGCGAGGTCTTCATCGACATCGCTCATTGTCAATGAGGGTGCGGCTTGGAACATCAGTGCAGCGAGTCCCGCAACGTGAGGTGTTGCCATGCTGGTGCCGCTTATCGAAAGGTAGTAGTAATCCAGATCACCGCTGGCTATGTCTCCAGCACCAGTTCCTCCTCCGATCATAGTGGTTCTAGCAGCAGCACTCCAGATGTCGACTCCCGGGGCTGCGATATCAGGCCAAGTTCCTATGTCGCTTTCGATACCTCTGCTGGAGAAATCAGACATTCCGATTCCATCTCTATTGGAAGCAGCGACCCCTATGGCGCTGGGAACTTTGGCGAATATGTTCGACCTATCATCCGAACCATCTCCCCCATCATTGCCATTGGCAAAAATGACTGCAACATCATTGTCATACGATAGTTTCTCGATAATCTGTACTGTCAAGTCATTTGGGTCATATGAGTCGAAGGGAAATCCAGGGCCCCATGAATTGGTGACCACACGAATGTTCCATGCTTGTTGGGTTGGTGAACCGGGTGCTGATAACTCGTAGGAATATTCCAGTCCGGAATACTCGTCAATGGTGAACGCTGCTTCTCCCATGGATAGCCCAATCAACCATGCATCTGGTGCGACTCCAAGCTTGTCTCCTGCACTAGCATCTCCATTTCCAGCAACCGTTCCTGCACAATGTGTTCCATGCCCACTAGTAGTGTCAGTATTCTGCATCGGAATCCAAGCAAGACCGGGAGTAGAGGATCCTGCACCTTGGTCGAGTTTGGCATTGTAGATGACCTTGTCAACTTTATCTGGAATGCTTGGATTGTTTGGATTCTGAGGGTTATAATCCAAATCGGGGTGAGTCGCGTCGATTCCCGAATCGAGAACCACAACGGTTACTCCTTCACCGGTTATCGTAGGGTGACTCGGGTGTTTGCCACCTGCTTTGGTGAGAACCTCTCGGTCCCAAACGTCTCTAGCACCGATGACATCAACCGTCTTGTTCATTTGTAATTCGATAGGGGCGTTCCATTCTACCCATAGGATTTCGGATTCTTCAGCTAACGAAGAGATCGCTGCGGCTGGTCCTCTGGCGAGAATACTTGGCACAACTTCAGTCTCTCGCAGACTGACGATACCTTTGTTTGCTAACCATTGCACATCTTCAGTTTGAATTTCCCTGTCGGCGAACTGGATGATGACTTCCAAAGGTGTTTGGTCACTGGATTGGTTGAGGATGTATGTCAGTGCAGGGTCGATGTTTCCATCTTGTTCGATGAATTCACCATGTTCGACGAAACCCACTTTCTCCTGTTCGGACACTACGGGAACAACTGCAGCAAACGACGAAGATAAGAGACAAGCAAGAACAAGGAACATGCCAGAAGTCCTTGCCCACATATCCGCGGCCT
>CAZGIY010000207.1:0-1718 GCA_964526445.1 uncultured Candidatus Poseidoniales archaeon | reverse complement strand
TATTCGCTACATGGAGTATGCTTTCCGCCTACCAGAGTCCTGTAAGAAGGACCCTGAATATGTAAGACAGATGGACAACATCCTCAACCACCACCTGTACCACACTATCTTCTTCCTTGGAATCACAGGCATCTCCACGATGGTTGCACTTGGTTTCCATACTATCTTGCTCGACTTAGTCGCAGGTATGACTGGAAGTCAATGGGCTCAACAAGTCTCTGAATCCATTGAGCTCAAGTTGACTTATGGATTAGTAATCTCAGCATTGCTGTTCTTACTGGTAGTTGCTGCAATGCGCTTCGTAGTTCCATGGCAACGACTTGCAGGTTTCATTGAACATCTGACTTCACGAAACAACAACCGTACCTGAGTTAATCTCAGCGCTGCAAGAATCTTCCCCATGATTCGCTAAGCAACAATACAGCCAGAGGCAGCAGACAAATACTTCCTATCCACATCAACGATTCTGACAAAGGCTCGTTCATCCACATCCATCTACCTAGTAAAATAGCCCCGGTTACCAAAACCAAAACTCCAGCCCGCTCAAGCCACATTGGATGGGGCTTGCCAATGACATCATCCGTAGATTCGGTCAAGACTTCACCTCAAATCTCAAGGTCAGCTAAGTCATCTTCTAATTCAGAGAGCTCCTGTTCATCGATCAGTGGATTGCTACTTGGATCCAACTCCTCTCGGCCTCTGTGTTCCCATTGTGCATCGATACGAGCCAATTCCTCTTCAACCCAGGCTCTCTGGTCGGCTTCGCCTGTTGATTCCACAGCATCGCTTGGTGCGACTAAGTCTTTGACAACCAAATCCCCTTCAGGCTGTGGGTCATCATCAGGAGGGGGCATCGCTTGCCACAAATCCTCAACTTCTTCGACAGACCCGTTCTCAGAAATTGGAGTAGCCACTTCAATATCTACCTCGCCCATCAATGAAGATGTCAACTCGTGCTTTGCATCCTCAGCAACATCAACAGCCGGTGCCCCCCCAGGAACTTCCCATGGTAACTTACCGCTCTTTTGGAAATCCCATAGGGGACCTTGAGGGTCTTCACCGGTCAAGCCAGTCGCTTCAATCTGCGAAATCAATTCTTCTAGCACTAGTACGGTCTGTTCCAAACGAACTGCTGCCCCCGCATCTCTCTGATCTGATTCTAGATAGATTTCATCTAGAGCAACCTGAATCAGTCCTCTAGCATTACGGGCAATGAATGGCAGCGCTTCGGGTCGATTGCATGCAACCAACAACTCATCCACTTGATCGGTTGGAGCGCCCAAACCGCTCAATTGTTCCAACACCTGCCTGAGACGTCTCAACATCGTGACCGCTTGCTCATAATCCTCCAACATTCTCTCAAGGTCGAGCACCACTTGAGTTACTGTCTCGGCCAAGCGATTCTCCAATCTTTGTTTGACAGACCAATTGGTAAGGCCCCTTACCGTGCCTGCAGTGTGTGGAGATTGTCTCTCAAGGATGTCCATGACTTCGTTGGATAATAGGTATCGCGGTGTACGCGATACTTCTTCGACGGTGAACTGAATCAACTGTAGGCCACGCTCAACTGCTCTATCCAACAATATGACACTGTAACCCATGGTACGAGCATGTTCCAGCCTTTCCAGTACTGGACCTAAGGACTCAATACCCATCTCTTCGCCCATTAGAGCCCTCGCTAGCGGTTCTTCTGACAAGCGTTGTCGAATCTTTTCAGC
>CAZGIY010000206.1:0-1719 GCA_964526445.1 uncultured Candidatus Poseidoniales archaeon | reverse complement strand
CCCCCAAGGCCCACGCCCCGCGCCCGGCCCGCGCGCGGACCTCTTTGGGCAGGTGCCCCCCGCCGCCCCCGCCGCCGAACAGCTTGCGCAGCGCGCTCAGCTCCGGGGCGCCGACGACGAGCGGACTCTAACCATCCCTGTATTCCCTCTAGAGTTGACCCTTTTACCGGGTGAACCGCAGGTCTTACGCATCTACGAGCCGAGATACAAACAGATGCTCGATGATTGCTTATTAGACGAGGCACCGTTTGGCCTTTGCCTGATTGATCCATTCCATCCAATAACTGGTTGGGCAGGTCCACATTTAGTTGGGACAACGGCTAGAATCACCGAACATGAGGAGGTCGGCAGTAACCACATGATTGAGATTCAGGGTCAGAGAAGGTTTCGTATCCTCAAATTGATTGAGCCCTCACTGCCCCCTATGGATCCCGTTCAACATAGGGTATTTCCCGATTTAGAATCATTATTGCAATTGGTTGATGGCGAAGAAGGTAGATTGTATATCAGAGCAGAAGTAGAATTCTTGTCAGAACCTGAAGGGGCCCTGAAAGATGAACTGAAGTGTAAATTGCAGGAAGAATGGTTGTCATTCTTGGACATTCTAGGTAATCACAATGGCATGTCTAGCGAAATACTAGAGGAATGGAAGGGAGCCCAATTGGCAACTGTAAACGATTGGGATGCAGCAGCATTGTGGAGAATTGCTTCGGTCATGGTTATGGATGCCAATGACAAACAATCCTTACTGGAGAGTGAAGACATCGATGAACTGGCTGGTGAATTATTGAATATCTTTCCTAGGTCCTAAGATCCAGCGCCAGCACTCCCGAAAGTGCGCCGACCACTAATCCCATTCCCCACCAAACACCCAAGCGGAATGGTGGCAACTCATACCTACCCCAGGATGCCGATGAGAAGAACCACAACAGCAGAAGCAAGAATGCTCCACAACCGCGCATACTGGAAATCAATGATGCAAAAACAATCATCGATAATCCTCCCATGATGAATTCGGTTAGAGAGAACTGTTTACCCTTGTATTGCCAATATACCAACATAGCCAATGAACCAGTAATCGCTACACAGAACAGGGCTGCGTGCATATTCCAAATCGAATCGAGATACCCATCTAATCGCCAAGGGCTCAACAAATGTTCTGAATCGATGAGCAATTGTGCAATCATACCCGTGACAGCACCGACCAGAGAAGGGATGACGACATGAGGAAGAGACTTCTTGGAGCGCTTCTCCAATTCGACAACACGCGATGCATCGACCTCTTCCATGGCTGACCCTCGGGCGATTAATAGATGAAATGAGTGGTATATGCACCTGAGTCTGGCGTGACAGTCCTCAAGGACCAAGAGCCGATGAGCAGACCGAGATACATGTCGAAGGGGGCAATAGTTGGAGCGGCATTAGCCCCACATCCGCCACATCTGGTTTACGCTGAGAACCCTGAACAGAACGAACCACATTCCGAAGGGGGATGGGAACAACTACGCTGGGGATATGAAAGGTTGAGAGATAGTCTGAAAGATATCGAATACGACGTCATAGTACTCCTCTCACCTCATTGGCAGACCTATGTGGGAACACATTTTCTCGGAGTTGAAAGATTCCAGAGTCTATCCGTTGACCCAATTTTCCCCAATCTATTCCGCTTCCATTATGATATGAATGTCGATGTCGAATTGGCGAAGGCAATTCACGATA
>CAZGIY010000205.1:0-1731 GCA_964526445.1 uncultured Candidatus Poseidoniales archaeon | reverse complement strand
GCTCCTGAGGGTATGGCCGGGCAATTTGGATGGGTATGCAACCAATGTGTGAAACGGCCACCTCGCGGGCCACGATCAGCGCCGAAGATTTCATCGGTCCACTCTTCCGGAAGGTGGTGTACTGTCATTGAATTTCCACGGTTTACCATCTGCGCTTCTCCGATTGTATAACCCTGACCTGCGAAAAGGTCGCTCCTCGATTCACTACCGGTGAACAATTCTGCTACTTCCGGTAAGACCTTGCGTTGTGGGTCTACATCCATACCTACCAGAATCTCATCAGGCAAGGACTGAAAGCACCAAGACAAGAGGTCAACAAGCATACTTCCAGGCATCTGAATGAGTGAGGAATATGAGTCTCTCTTGTCCAGAGATACCTTGTTGTATGCGGTCATTGCATCGACCAACCACTGCTCGACCACGATACTTCCCGAATAAGCGTGTTAGGACTATGCTCATAAGTGGTGAACCATGACTAAAGGCACGAGGGGACCTGATGGCCAAGAAGAAGGGCTTCGGCAAATTCATGGGGGCCTTGACTGGTTCGCCCTATGAGAAACTCCTCAAGCGCATTGAAAAAGGCGCCAAAGAGTTCGACGGCGACGACAGAGCCATGTCCCGTTTGGTCAAGAAAATGCTAAGAGAAATTCAGCAGAATTTCGAAGATGACAATATCGATGCCGAAGAACATGACCTACTGGTTGAGGAATTGGAGGATATCGATCCCGAGGGAAGAGAATTACCCAAGATCGAAGAAGATGACGGAATGTTGTATGACTCCAATATCACTGATGACTCTAAGTTGAAGAGTAGAGCTGTGGACCTTGATGATTTAATGTCAGCAAAGGGAGATTCATTCACAGGAAGTTACGGACGCGACGAATTCGAAGAATTCAGACAGAAAATGTCTCAAGAATTCTATACGGACTCAGATGAAGCCGTAGCCGCAGGTGATCACCATTCTGAAATTCGCACTCAAACTAGAGTATTTGCTGACCAAGATGCTGACCTTGCTGCCGTTAAGCAAGCCATTGCTCAGGAGACTGGGATGAAGACCGATGAAATGGTTCGAGAGGAAGAGGTACAAGCTGCGGCAGAAGCGGCTGCACAACAGAATGATTCCTACAGTATCGATGAAGATGGTACTGAATGGTGGCAGGATGATGACGGCTACTGGTGGTTCAGACCCGAAGGCGAAGCAGAATGGCTACCCTATGATGAATGAGGTATTCCGTCCTCATTCCATCCACGTATGCGATAGTATTCCGACAAGCAGGCTTGTTCATCTTCGGCATTCACGAATGAAACCATACCTTTGGCTGGACCGTCCGGTAAAGCATCTCGCCTCAATCGATAAGAAAGAAAATCCTGATCTTTTGGAGTAGCCCCAATTTTATTCCAATGTTCAACATTCCATTGACGGGCAGCATCCCATTGTGCTGCGGCACGCTGATGCAATTCCTCAATGCTGACTGTATCTCCCGTTATCCCATTGAATGCCTGAACCATGACATCATCCGGAGTGGCATCACTGGCAAAGGCACAGAGAATCATGCTGTCTCTAATCACGCTCTGATGCTGAGAATGAATCAATTCAGGCATCAAATCCAATGCTGAAGAATTTGGAACTCCTGTGGGATTCTTGTAGCCTGCTCGCATATGGTTAGCCCCAACATTGCAAGTCATGTATGCCATTCCATTTCCTCTCTTACCGCGTGGATCCCAGGCTGG
>CAZGIY010000204.1:0-1743 GCA_964526445.1 uncultured Candidatus Poseidoniales archaeon | reverse complement strand
ACTCTGACCTCCATAACCGCACCTTCGGAATACAACGAAGCAGTCCGTTTCGAACCTCACACAGCGGGTCAACAAACAGTTACTGTTTCATGGAATAATGTAGACATCGATGTTGTAGTACAGGTTGCAACAGGTGCGCCCTACTCCTTTGATTTGACCCCTTGCGCAGAAAGTGTTGCAGCAGGATTAACTTGCCAATTCAACTATCAACTTAGGGATGCCAAGGGTAATGCTTTGGATATCAGTGAAGCGGGATTGCTATCTTGGCAAGTAGAGAATGGCAATATCAGTAATACAGGTTTGTTCTCTGCTGATAAGGTTGGAATTTGGATAGTCAACTTGAGTAGTGCTAGCGGAGTTGAAGCACAATCAAGTATTACGGTTTTACATGGACAGATCGAACATCTACGTGTAGAAGTCAGCAATACGACTGTGACCGCTGATGAAGTGGTCTGGTTGAATACCACAAGGGTCGATATCAGAGGAAATGAGGTACTGGTAGAGTTAGAGCAGAGTGATTGGGATATGCAGAGTGGAACTTTGTTCAATGGTACTCCGGCACAATGGCATCCTACAGATGTTGGAAACAGATGGGTCAAGGCTTCGTTTGAAGGTGTTTCAACCACAGTATACATCGATGTTCAACATGGTGCGATGGTGCAGATGGAGATTGAAAGAAAACAGATGCGCAATGGTTCGTACGTTCCAATGTTGAATGACCAGATGACCACAGATGATGTAGACAGAGTCAAGCTCTGGGCATGGGGTAATGATGCTGATGGCAATAGGTGGACCATAGAGGCGACTTGGGGCCTGAGTACATCACAAGCCTTTGCTCAATATTGTGAGGATAACAAGGTTGCACCTACTTGTTACTTCGAGGCTAATGTCGCTCTACCAACCCCGTATGAAATGACAGCAACTTATTCTCCTGAAGGTAGTCAGGAGTTGTTCAGCGTAGATTTCTACTTTGAGGTCTCGCATGGGGCGCTTGAAAGCATGGAGTTCGATAGCGAAGATGGCCTAGACTTTGATATCAAAGTTGGACAGAAGGTCCAGTTCTCGGTGGTTCTCAAAGATGCAGACGGTAATGAGATACCTAACGTCGGCGATGTGTCCTTCATGTTATCAGGAGGCGATTCAGGTGATGAATGGCAATACAATTTGTCTCAGGCACTATGGGGTGAAGATTTGGAGTGGAGCCCTGGATTATTAGGACAACACAGTAGCGAATATCGCTCAGATATCGTTGGTAGTTATTCCCTGAACGCTTCAATTGCTTCGCTATCAACTATTGCGAGTATAGATGTTGAACATGGAGATCCAGTCTCATTTGTGATTGCAGAACAGCCCGAGAATTATCAGATTATTGCTGGAAACACAATCGTTGTGAAGATAGATGCTTATGATTCAGCAGGCAATCAGTTCACTGAAGCAGTAGAGTGGAATGGGCAACAGCAAGAAACTACTAATGTGTGGTTGTACGATGGAATTGGTCGGGTTGTCGCTACTGGTCCGTCAACCTATTCGATAATTTTGACCAAGGTCACTGAAGATACAGGGCCACATGTTTTGAGGTTCTCTCACGCCTTGGTCAACGACGATTCGGACATACTCAACATTACTGTGCACCCTGCGGAGATTGACAAGCTTGTTCTAGAGCTTGGTACTGAATCTGTTGAGCAACTCGAGTCTTTTGATATCAGTATCAAGGCATTTGACATCTATGATAATGAGATTTTA
>CAZGIY010000203.1:0-1780 GCA_964526445.1 uncultured Candidatus Poseidoniales archaeon | reverse complement strand
ATTCGCGGTTTTCGCATCAGGTAGCGACTTCCCTCCTGCCAGCGCTCATCGCAAGGAGATTTGGATACCTGCCGGAACAACACGCGTCGTAGCAACGATGTCATACACGCCTTTGTCGAGCAATATCCTGTGTCCAACAGGTGCAAATTTGAGGCTTGCTCTAGATGCAGATGGAAATGGAGAATACGAAAACAACGACGTCAATGGCGATGAAATAGAATTTGTCGGCGGTATCGACGAAGGTTCGTGGTGGGGATTCGATGTTCAGGGTAATGCAATTGGAACCTGCCTTACTCCGAATCCCAGCACTCCAGGTCCCCGCTCACCATATTCAATTCAGGTAGAGGTATGGTTAGCTCCAGGGGAAGTAGAGATGAATCAGGAACAAGCCCGAGACTGGACCGTTTCCGGCGCCTCATCTACTTCAGTAACCATGCAGAGATCATTCTTCCAACACATAGATTCAGCAGACATAGGAGGAGAAGATGATGAAGGGTTCACAGGAATGTTTGCTTGGATGTCGGAAAACTGGTGGCTTCCTTTGCTATTAGCAATCCTATTGCTTGCATTCGTTCTCGTGATGAATGAACAAGCCCGTTCTGCCTTTGAAAACTGGCGCCAACATAGAAGAAGCGATATTGTGGAAGAAGAAGTTGTGGATGCAACAATCATCGACGCAGAACCAGTTCAGGCTACCGCTACCTCTCCGCCACCAGTTGTCAGGACATCGCTATTGCAGGCGGCACAACAGATTCAACAGGAAGAGACAATCCTTGAGGCCGAAGTCTTTGATGCTGAAATAATCGAGTGATTATTCCCATTCGATGGTACCAGGGGGCTTGTGAGTTATATCATAGACTACTCGATTCACCGCACCTTTGACTGTGTTTGTAATTCGGGTAGATATCTTCTGAAGAACTGAATGTGGAATCTCGGAGTAGCGCGCACTCATACCATCAAGACTGGCTACTGCTCTCACTACTACAGTTTCCCCATAGGCCCGTACATCACCATGAACCCCTACCGATTTCACAGGTAGAAGCGCAGCGAAGTATTGCCAAGGCAATTCCATCTCGCCCCTCTGACTAGCGGCTTCAAGTTCCTCTTCGACTATGTGACACGCTTCCCTGACAACTTCCACCCTCTCAGGTGTCATCTCTCCTAAGCAACGTACTGCCAATCCGGGACCAGGGAAGGGCTGCCTGTCCGCAACCGATATTTTCAGATGTCTTGCGACCATTCTGACTTCATCCTTGTAGAGGTCGCGCAATGGTTCCACTACCTCCAGTGTCATATCCTCAGGTAGGCCGCCAACATTGTGATGGCTCTTGATTGTGTCACGTACTCCGCCACCCGATTCAATCCAGTCGGGAGCGATGGTTCCTTGCACCAAACACTTGGCACCTACCTTTTCCTGCTCCTCCTCAAAGATTCGAATGAACATCTCACCGATGACCTTGCGTTTCTGTTCTGGTTCTGTCACGCCTTCCAGAGCCTCGAAATAGCGGTCTGCGGCGCGAACTACCGTCAAATTCAGGCCCATGTCAGCGAGCATTTCCTCAATCTCTTCAGTCTCGTTCTTACGCATGAATCCAGTATCAACATAGACGCAATGGAGCAAATCTCCTACAGCCATGTTGGCAAGAACTGCGGCAACCGAAGAATCAACCCCCCCAGAACAAGCGATAATCGCCGTTTCGGTTATTCTTTCCTTGAGCATGGTCACGGATTCTTCGACGAATTCCGCAACGTCAAACATAGGCTCACCCCTGAACCTCTC
>CAZGIY010000202.1:0-1783 GCA_964526445.1 uncultured Candidatus Poseidoniales archaeon | reverse complement strand
CTAGACCTCCGACCGGAATCAGTAGGGTTTGCGGATACATTTCTCGTAATTTCAACATATCCTCCATTGACCAATTATTTGCCGCATGGAAGAGTTTCAACGCTTCGGCCCCTTGAGATATCGCTTCTCTAGCCTCTGAGATATTTGCAACCCCTGGAACTGCAAGGGTGTTGAACCTCCTGCACTCGCGGATGAAATCTGGAGGATTAATTGCGGAGAAGAAGAATCTGGCTCGTCGGTGCCTTCCTTTCATTATCTGTCGCAAGGGATCTGTCACGGTTCCCATGCCGAGACATATCTTGCGTTCATGTTCTTTGAATGCAGAACAAAGAGCGGTAGCTCTTGGTGTGTCAAAAGAGAATTCCAGAGCCTTGGCTCCTGCTTGTATCAGCCGTTCAGCAAGCGCTCTGGCCTCTTCGTGGTCATCGCTTCGAATAATTGGTACGACTCCTGCTCTTGTTAGTTGACTTCTTGTTCTAATCGCGCTTCTTGCTCGCAATGGATCCCCGCTTTGAATTATAACTTGGTCACCAAGGGTGGATTGTTGTAGGGCTGCTACCTCATCTGCTCTGCGCGCCCCCCATTCATCAACTTCCGAATCTCCATATCCAACCAATGCACTAGCGCACCAAGCATCGCCTGAACCAAGATGTTCGATGGGTAAGTGAACAACAGGATTTTCTCTTGTTGAAATTACACCTCTTGCGTTGGCGATTATGCTCCAACGCTGTTGGAATCCCTGTCTTCTACCGTGAAAAGGCTCCTTTATGGTACATCCAATTCGGTTGATAAGCCACTTTCGACAAACTGCTTGTGCCTTTTCTTCGAGGCTATCTCCTGACAATTCTTCTCTTTCACAAATCCATTCAAGGTCTGCTGCGGACAAAAAAAGGAAATGCACCTTGCGCAGATGCGGTTCGATATGTTGCCATAGTTCTTCGCGGCTGGCCAAGGTAGGTCGGTGATTAATATCCAAACTGATTTTCACACCATCAAGTTCAGCGAATGTCAAGGCTCTGTTCCATAGTGACTTTGGTCCTTCACCTAGAAGCGGTGTGATTCCAGTCAAGTGAACCCACAAATTCCCAGAAAGAATTTCGCGCAGTGGAATATCGTCGGCATCCATCTTTGCAAAAGCAGATTCCGATCTTTGGTATTCGACTTTGCCTTCATCGACAAGGACGGTGTATTCGCCGACTTCTCCTTGTGAACGGAATATCAGACAATCCACTCCGAAATATGCTGCATGATTCACTATTCCTTTGTCATCTTCAGGCAGTATGCTCAGCCAAGTAGCATCCCATCCAAATTGAGTAATCGCCGTGGCGACATTCATTTCGGCGCCGCCCACACTTTGGAAGTCCGAATCTGACATGTTTCGAAGCATCGCTTCACCGATACAGATGATGTCAGCCATCCCTTCACCTCAGATGTTGAATCTCAACAAGGCTACGGCTCCACCGAAATGAATCAGTTGTTGACCGTCGTCATGTTCGGTTGAGCATTGTACCAACTTGGCGCCAATATCGCTCAATCCTTTACACCATTCACTCCATGACTTTCCTTCAATAGTTGCATCTGAGCGCAAAGTTTCAGCGCTGATGAGCAAAGTTTCGATGGCTCCTTCGGACATGGCCTTGGCCAGGCTGTCTTCCCCATATGCTACCGGTTCATCAGTAGCTATTCTACGCCAGCATTCACCAAGTAATTGCATCTCATGTACCAGTCCATGTTGTTCTAGAAACTCTCCCGCTAAGCCTGAAGAGAGGACTTCGTTAGCCCC
>CAZGIY010000201.1:0-1926 GCA_964526445.1 uncultured Candidatus Poseidoniales archaeon | reverse complement strand
CCCCTTCACCAACAAGGAACATTTTGAATTCCGCACCATCTTTATCCAATAAATCTCCAATTTCAACGAGTTTGAGAATATTTCTTGACGCATCTAATCTACCATGATATATCAGACCTGTAATCTTAGATTTGTTCAGGTCCGTATCGTTAAACCTCTCAGGATTTACACCTGCAGGAATCAGCATCGGGATTTTTTGTAAAGAAAATCTCCTTTTGACGAAATCAGCATGCCCTTCAGAAACAGTGAATATTGCAGATGCAGAATTAGCATGCCGTTTGAATGCCTTGTCGTAATACCTCCATTGTAACTTAGCCAAAATACCGGAATAAGCAGGGGGGCCTCTATCAATCAATATCCAAGGTATGTTCTGAGAATCAAGAATATGGGCAGCGCCCATCACTCCCCTCCATGAGCAGATTGCCAAATCGAACTTTTGTTTCTGCAATAGCTTTGGAAGGATCTTTCTAACTTGCTTATCAAATGAAATGCTTTTGAGTCCACTAATTGCTGAAATTTTGACTTGATGGATACTCAGTCCTTCTGTTTCAATCATTGAGATTCCACTTTCGTTTGCTGGTGCCAGGAAAGAAACTTCGTTTCCACATCTATTCAGGGCAGAAGCAAGTTCAATCTGCGTGGTTTGACAAAGGTCGCTTCCGAAGTACCGCCCGGTTATCCATAGTACCTTCATCGTTCTGCACAAGTAGTCATTATTGATATTATGAGCGCTCAATCGTTGGCGAACAATGTATTATGGCTGCAAATTACAGAATCCACAGTAATAGCGAACTTCTTTCTCAAAAGAGAAGATTCATACCTTGGTCTTCACCGGCTCGGGCTGACTGGGTTTGATGACCTAGGGGTTGGGAAAATGGGTAGTTCAGTATCAACAGCGCCTGATGGAAGCGAATTCATCTTGCCGGATAGAGACGAGGAGGAGATGGATTTTGCAAGAATTCAGGAACTTGTCACAGAGGCAATAGAACGGGGTGACGAGATAGTTGTCGTTATGGGTATGGGTTTTGTTGGCATAGTTATGGCTGCTATTGTTGCCGATGCTCCAGGTAAGTTCGTCATCGGTTGCCAAAGGCCTTCTGTACGTTCATACTGGAAAGTTCCCATTCTAAACACTGGAGTTAGTCCATTGGAAGCAGAGGATCCGGAGGTTGCTGAATTGATTTATCGTACTGTCAATGAGAAGAAGTCATTCACTGCTACTTTCAATAGCGATTGCCTCAAGTTGGCAGATTGTATCATCGTTGATGTTCAGTGTGATTACATCAAGAATGAATTAGGAAATGTGCGCAATGGCTCTGCTGATGTCAAAGCCCTTGAAGCCACCATGCGTACCATAGGTGAGAAGAAACCGGCTCACGCATTGACATTGATTGAAACCACAGTGGCTCCCGGAACCACAGAATATGTAGCTTGGCCTATTCTGAAAAAGGCATTCAAACCACGTGGAATTGAGAGCGAGCCACTACTTGCACACTCATTTGAGAGAGTCATGCCTGGAAGAGAATATGTGTCTTCAATCAGAGATTTCTGGAGAGTCTGCTCAGGTGTTAATGAAGAATCGCGAGAGAAAGTCACCAAGTTCCTGCATGAAGTTCTCAATACCGATGAATTCCCGTTGACTGTGATGGATCGCCCGATTGAGTCTGAGACTACCAAGATAATGGAGAATTCATATCGTGCAACTTTACTTGCTTACATGGATGAATGGAGTACCTTTGCAGAGCGTAATGGAGTCGATCTGAAGAAGGTCATCACTGCTATCAAAATGCGTCCGACTCATAGCAACATGATATTCCCCGGTCCTGGAATTGGCGGCTATTGTCTTCCAAAGGATGGAGGTCTAGGATATTGGTCATATGGAAACATCCTTGGGTTCAATGATGATATCTTCAAGATAACACCATT
>CAZGIY010000200.1:0-1943 GCA_964526445.1 uncultured Candidatus Poseidoniales archaeon | reverse complement strand
CCCAAACCCGTATGCAGGTCAATAGCCACTACCTGTTTTGCAGAATCTAACATGGGCGGCAACCATTCCAAGAACAAAGACGGGCCTTTTAGTAATTCATCTCCACCATATTGCATTGATTCAGGACGTGTGTACTGGCCTTCTGCAATCGCTTGCTTGGTCTTGCTCCAACCATGCTTCAATACATGTCTGAAGGCCTTGAAGAAGAAACCCTTCTCCCTCTGTATTGGCGGAATTGTAGGATTTATCAGATGATTAACAACATGGTATCCTTCAGGTTCTCCTGAATATTCTTCACCGGGAGGTAAGAAGTTGCGATTCAAATCAGCATTGTTCTCATTCACTCTGCGTAACCAAGCCATTCCCCATGGATTCAATGAATGGGCAAACAGAACTGCAATCCCGTCTGGAAGCCCTTCTTCGAGAATATCTCGTAAGATATGCAGTTGAATGGCTGATCCAGGATAGCCCTCAACCCCATGGATTCCGGAAGTCGATAACAGCAATCTTTTGCAATCAGGGTCTCCCAAGATGCAGGTATCGATTGCCAAGTCCTCTTCGACCGGCCCTTTCTTGCCAATCAACAATCTCTCAAACTTTATATTGATTCCAGAATCTTGCAACTTATCACAAAGATGTCTGAAACGTTGAGAGGCGGCCACCCAATCATTGGAGAAGACATCTTCCCACATATCCAAGCCTCATGACAAACGGAAGGTGCGAATACTCTTGGCTGGGACTGTTATCTTCATGCCCTCACAGGTGGAAATTGCCCGCTCCAAGAGGTCGCACTCACTGGCCATCTGCCAAATGTCGCTTTGCAACTTTCCACTCCAGTCATTTGCAGTTGGGTTCCATAATCGCAGGGCTGATCCGGTCCCATCTTCACATGGTTTGAGACTGGCGAACAGAGGTTTAGGCGAAGGCCCCTCAAGTTGGTAAGGTTGCAGAGTTGTTGGAAACTCGCCGCTACCGGTTATCTCATCGAATGAGGCATCGAGTTGTGGCTTTGGAATTCCAGGAATAATCGACGCTTGAGCGGACAACATCTCCGCCACCTCGTGTACAGCAAGGCCGTCATCTTCAGCATCGCTCCAACTGCCCTCATAGGGCATGACTCCCCATCGGAACCAAGAGGTTCCAAGACATTGGGCACCGGGAGCAGGAAAACAAGGGCCGGCTCTGTTTCTTCTCCAAGCAAATCCATCTCGAGACAACCAACCTACACTTCTCAATGCTGTCAAGCAAAGGTCCAATCCCGCACCATATTCACTAAGCCTAGCTTCGTATTCATTACTGCCCGGACATAGCATCGCCAATCCGTGTTCTCCATCCTCGACAGCAAGGAACTGAGAAACGTGCTGAGTAGGCACCTCAGGTTGATTCCACTCGGTGATATGAGGGAATTCCCAAGGCCTCTCGATGACATCGAATGCCCCTCCTGCATGAACTGTTTCGCTCTCAATTCCACTTGGGAGAATTACGCGTATTCTGTGATCGTTACAACTATTGTCGATCGACGTTTCTACCTCGAGGAAGCGGCTGCCGCTACGCAGAGTCAAGTAGTGGTCAATGATTAACCAATCATGGTCGCTACTCCTTTTCTGGGTCTCATCCAAGAAACGCTTTGGAATTCGCCACTCCATCTGAAGGTGCATTGTCGATGACCATGGGTTCTCTTTCTCAATCATCATCTCTACGTTACAAGTGTGGTCACCAGCCTCCGCGTGTAGCACTCTCCTGTCCACATGATCAGGCCTCTCATCCAATCCCGGACCTTTGGCTTCACCGACTGGAATTGGATACCCGCCGGGTGAATGGTCGTATGAGTCGCCAGCATCCTCGTCATCATCCATGACTCCTAAGCCACTCCAAGTTCTACCATTCTCTAAATCGATTAGGTCAAACCAACAATCATCCCGTAGAATGACCTTGATCAAGCC
>CAZGIY010000199.1:0-1994 GCA_964526445.1 uncultured Candidatus Poseidoniales archaeon | reverse complement strand
AAGTATCAGTGATTGAGAATTCCCAAGTTCCCACAGCGGGATTGCTGTCAGTGTTGGATTTCAATTCAGCAGGGTTCAAAATCTGCCATGTGCTCTGTTCAGAACCCTCCTCCATGGAATTCGTGATGTCAACAACGATTACCAAAGGTTGTGAACGGGTTGATGGGAATGGGCCAATGTGCCCGAGGGGCAAGCCAAAGTCGTCTGCGGACACTTGCGCGAATATGCCGAAAGTACGGTGGGCAGTGAATGAGACGTTGGAACGCAGAGTAGTATTGCCTTCGCTCATTACCGTAATATCGAATTTTGCAATGTCATCCTGTCCACGGTCTAGAGGTGGGGTCAATTCGAGAATCAACGTCTGAACATTATGACTCTCAACCTGTGCTGTGAGGAAATAAGCGCCATCCTCGGTCAAGGAAGTTGCAGTCTCTTGATCGTACAACCTAACAGTCCAAGTGTGCGGACCATCAACTCTGATACGAAATGTGTCGAAATCAAAACCAGTGTTGAAGACCTCAAGATAGAATCTACCTGCGCCGTCTGCATCGATGAAATGCGAGACATCTGAATCATACGTATCAGGCCTTTCGGAGTCTGCAATCTCCATGATTCTATCTTCATCGGTAAACACGCTCACCTTAGGACGGGCAAATACTCCAACCTCCTCTATATCGACACTGGTGGTTACCACTTGCACTTCTTCTGTAGTCCCATCTCCATCAGTATCTGCATAGGCTCTACCAATTATCTCCAAACTTGATGGAGCATCTGAAAGGTCCTCTGGAGAGGTGACAGTTAGCGTCGGGCGCACAAGGTCTCCGCCGCCGCTCAAATCATATCCTCCAGGTTCACTGAACTCGATTAGCCAATCACTTCCAGGATTTCGCTGAAGAGAAAGTTGTACTTCCATATCCAAACCGTCACCGCCTATATGCTCTAACTCAAATTCGACTGAAGTGGTCTTACCAGGGGCGATTAGAATGACATCTCCTTGAGTCGCTGCAAGTTGCAAAAAGACTGCATATTCAACGAACTCAACACCATCGTGATCATAGACCATTACATTGTCCTGCATATCTCTAACTTCCAATCTCAAGCCATATTCGCCAGCTGCACGTCCTGAATTATAGGTCCATTCGTATTGACCCACCAAACCCTCATTGTCCAGTCTTAATTCTCCATCATCAAAGGTTTTCTCAAAGACAACTGCTGTATCTCCAGGAGTCTGCATAACCAGTTTCACACTCTTGATATCGTCTCTACCAAATGCATCTCTAACATCTACTGAAAACTGCATTGTTCTATATTCAACCCTGTGATTGGGGGCCCATTGAACCACTTCTGCATCATTCCAAGAACCTCCTGCACGGTGGACTTTGACCTTGGAATTAGCCAAGGCATCAGCCTTTACTTCCATCCTAGTGTAAGCACCGTTGCTGTTGTCGACATTGTGGTACGCAACCCTGACGTCGCAATCATCTCCATCTTGTTGGCCGGGGACACCCCCGCCTTGGCAATTAGCCTCAGCCGTTATTCGCAGAGTCAATTGCTTACCACTCTGTACTATGAATCCCCTATCTCCACCTGGAAGAGTACTTGAGATGTCCATTGAATACGGACGGTATTGGTAAGCGCAACTACTACCCAAAAAACCGCCATCTTGACAGGGATCATCAAGGCTCGCAGTAGTTGTTGCTACTACATTAGAACCACTCTTCAATTCGAAAGTTAGTTCGGCGGTACTTTGCTCCTGTCCGGTGAATCGAATGTAAACGAACAAAGGAATCTCTGCACCATCGCTGGCATCACCCTTAACCGTCAGATTGGAAATCATTGCTGCAGACTTGAACTCAAGCCCGCCTATGGCAGAATCATCGGCTTGCTCACCGGAATCGGGGATATGAGTGGTAATGAATCCTGACCCTCCAGCAGAAGAGTTTTGTTCAGCGACAAAGAGGTCGTAGGAAACCATTGCATCACTTGAAAATGAT
>CAZGIY010000198.1:0-2003 GCA_964526445.1 uncultured Candidatus Poseidoniales archaeon | reverse complement strand
TCGAAGATATTCGATCGAGCCAGCACCCAGTAGGAACTTGTTTCTCCCAGCATCTCTCTTGCCGTAAGAATTGTTTTCCAATTGTACAGGCCACGCGATGAATGATGAGAAACCGATATTCCACTGAGAAATAGATTGGTCCTGAGAGTCTCTGACAAATTGTAGATGTTCAATTCTCTGTTCTATACTCTCGCCGAATCCGAACACATTGGTTGCACTCGTAGTCAGGCCCAAGGACTGCGCTTCCTGCATGATTCTCATCCACTCTCGGTGTCCGTGTTTCTTTGGAGATACGTTCATTCGAACATCATCCACGAGCATTTCTGCGCCTCCTCCAGGTAGTCCATCAAGCCCTGCTTCTTGCAACCCCTTCAGTACCTCGAATGTACTCATTCCACAGACCTGCGAAATACCATCAATCTCTATGGGGGAGAAACAATCCAACAGGATACTAGGGTGTTTTTTCTTGATGTTGCTCAACAATTTGCAATACCAATCAAAAGGTAACTCTGGATTTACACCTCCTTGCATCAATATCCTGACGCCTCCCACTTCTTCGAGTTCAGAGATACGCTGACTAATCTCCTCAAAGTTCTGAGTATATGTTTCATCATGACCGGGAGGTCTGTAAAACGAGCAGAATTGGCAGTTGATTGTGCAGATGTTTGTGTAGTTGATATTCCTGTCAATCAAGTATGTGACCTTGTTCCCTGGATTCATTTTTTGACGTCGTTGAAAAGCAGCCTTTTGCAAGGCATGGAACTCAGCATCTCGATACAAAATCGCAGCATTTTCACTACTCAATCGATATTCAGACGCGTTGTCTAATGACCATTTAGACTGGTGACTTAGAATGTCCTGCCATCCTTGCAAATAAACACCTCATTTGGACGTTCCAATGATGTTCTCAAGTTCTTCGATTTCTTTAGGACAATCTGCACTCAGAATAACTGGCCCTTTAGATGAGACCAGAACATCATCTTCGATTCGTATTCCAATCCCTGCCCACCTTTCTGGAACTTCAACATCCTCTCTCCAAGCAGCGAAATACAATCCCGGCTCAACAGTTAGGACCATTCCTTCTTCGAGAAGTCTAGGCTCTCCATCCGGTCGATATACTCCCACATCGTGCACATCCATGCCAATCCAATGTCCAGTGTTATGCATGTACCATTTACCGAGGTCTCCTCCTGCTGAAAGTGCATCTTCGAGACTTTGTTCGCTGATTCCTAGGTCTATCAGTCCCTGAGCAAGTTGTTTTCGAGCCGCGTGATGTGGCGCATCATATGGTGTGCCTACTATACATGCATCAATAGCCGCCTTCTGTGCATCGAGGACCACTTGATAGATCTCTTTCTGTGCTTCACTAAATTTTCCACCTATCGGCCATGAACGGGTAATATCAGCAGCATATCCACAATATTCAGAACCAGCGTCGATCAATACCACTTCCTCTTTTCGACAAGCCTTGTCGTTTGCATGGTAGTGGAGGATTGTTGCGTTATCTCCACAACCGACAATGCTGGGGTAAGCCCAAGTTTGTCCATTCCATTGGAAGAATCCTTCGATTATTGCCTGCAATTGCCATTCGCCGATACCATCTCCTGCTTTTTCCATCGCTTCGATGTGTGCTTGAGCACTGACTTTACAAGCATACTTCATCATTTCAATTTCCGCTGGTGATTTTCGAAGTCTAAGCTCTGCAATTCTAGCGCTTGGATCTTCGATAGTAATTGGCCCTTCACCAGACAATTGTCTTGCCCTGCTCTTGCTTTCCAAGGCTTGCATGACTAGTTTGTCCACCTTCTTATCGAGACCTGTTTTAACGAGAACTCTTGTGCAAGATGAAAGCATCTCGCCCAGAACAGAATCGAGGTTCTCTATACTATGTGCCTTGTCAATTGGCCATGATGTCTCGGCACCATCCAGGCCCGGCCTTCTCCCTTCCCAAATCTCTTTCACGACATCATTAGGTTGGACAAACAATTCAACTGACCATTCTC
>CAZGIY010000197.1:0-2006 GCA_964526445.1 uncultured Candidatus Poseidoniales archaeon | reverse complement strand
GTCTAGGGCGACTACCATCTCTGGTTCAGGTAATCGCTTTTCATATTGAGCAACCACGAAAGCGACTGTCAATACGGCAGCAACTATACCTAGAGTAGTCCCCAATAAGTCGGCTATTGCCAACCACAATTGTGTACGCATCTGTTCGGCGTCGGTCAACTCTCCATCCAATTGTAATACAACCAACAATCCTACAAAGAAAAGCAATGAGAAGAACCCCATGAGCCCTGCTTCCTTAGTTCTGTTTTCACCAGCCATCAGCATGGCGCCAATGACGAATGAAGACAATAGGAAAACCGACAGAAGGAATGTAGGCCACCACACCAACCAGTATGGGTTAACCTGGTGCCTCCAAATCGGCGGATTGTTCAAGTGCATCAAAACAAGCCACATTAGACCCAAGAGAATAGTGAACATTCCAACCGGACCAGCATAGTTTGGTAATCTTTGCACTGGGATCTTCCCTGAAAAAATCGCAAGAAAACATCCTGATGCCATCAATATCGTTGGCCCCGCAATGGAGAGTATCAGATGTCCTCCGGCAGAAGAATCTGAATCTGGAACTGTCAACCAAGAAAACATGACCATTGTTCCAGAAGTGCAAGTGATAATCGAACCGATAATTGGACGCAATCCATCTTTTCTCGAGAGAGCAATAACTACGCCAATTGGAACAAGAAACAGAGGTAGCCAGAACAGCAACATCGCCGCAAGCATTCCCTCCATGATGACAAAGGCAGGGGTAAGGCTGAAGAATATTATCCATTAATCAGCCCGCAGTACGGCGTTTTTCAGGGCCTTGTTAATTCGGCATACATAAATACCGGACCTCGGTGGGAGGCTCGCTCGGGGTGCTATGATGGTGAAAATGCCTAGACAAGTCAAACGCTACAGCCCCTCGGCTGGCAAGCACACTCTACACACTGTCGAGAGAGTGAAGAAGAGAAGAGCTAGCGAATTGAAGTGGGGTCAGCGCAGATTCCGTCGAGTTACTGCTGGATATCGAGGATTCCCTCGTCCCAAGCCAGATGGTAGGGAGAAGCCAACCAAACGCGTCAACATTCTGTTCCGCTGTACTGAAACCGGCAAGGCTCACTATGCACCTTGCCAGCGCAGCAAGAAATTCGAACTCATAGACAAGTGAAGTGAAGATCATGGCAAGTGGATTTCTCAAAGTTTCATGTCGCGATTGCGGCAATGAAGTTGTCATTTTCAAGAGAGCAACAACCACAATCGCTTGTGGAGTATGTGGAGCCACACTGGTACAACCTGCCGGAGGCAATGCAAAACTGGTCGGATGCACCGTCGTTGAAGCCCTCCAGTGAAAGGAGGGATACAATTGGCAGAGACTGAATTCCCAGATGAAGGTGAATTGGTCGTCTGTACAGTATCTAGTGTCAAGCAGAATGGAGCATATACCACTCTGGATACTTATAACGAACTTGAAGGATTCATCTTCATCGGTGAAGTAGCAAGTGGTTGGGTCAAGAATATTCGCGGTTTTGTACGCGAAGGACAAAGGCTTGTCTGCAAGGTATTGCGAACCCGAAAAGATGGGCGCAGTGTGGAATTGTCTCTCAAGAGCGTCTCTGAAGAGAGGCGCAGAGATACAATGCAGGCTTGGAAGAATGAACAAAGGGCGAATCAGCTGTTGAAGGTCCTTGGAGAGAAATGCGGTTGGGATGAAGACGGTATAGCTGAGACCACTGCTGAATTGACAGATGCATTTGGATCTCTATACTCAGCATTTGAGGAATCTGCCATTAATGAAAAGGCAATGTCTGAAGCCGGATTTGAAGGAGATTGGATTGAAGAATTCATCAAGATTGCAATAGAGAACATTATCCCTCCGTTCATTCATATCAAAGGTTTATTCAATCTAGAATGTCCTACTCCAGATGGTATAGAGGTTATTCGCAAAGCTTTGTTGGCAGCAGAATCATTCAGCGACGAGGATAAAGAAATCAGCGTCACATGTCACTATGACGGCGCCCCTCAGTATCGCT
>CAZGIY010000196.1:0-2043 GCA_964526445.1 uncultured Candidatus Poseidoniales archaeon | reverse complement strand
TAGAGGAGAGTCTCCGCCTATTTTGGCAATGGGTAGAGCAGTGGAGGCAGCACTTTGCAGAACTTTCAGGGATTCGCCAGTTCTGGTGCCATCTGATGTTCAGTCTGAATGGATGGATAGTCCATTGCAGGAATTCGAGGCATCATGGGCAGGAGGTAATCTAGATCCTGTTCAGCGTCCAAGCCGTTCCAAAGAGGGATGGCGCGGCCCTGAAGTTGAACCCCTTTCCAAAGCGATGTGGCCACTTAATCGCAATGAGTTACATGTATGGGCAAGTGAACGTTTGGACATTCATTTTCAACGTTGCTGGCGCGAAGCAGGAGAGGAGTGGGCGAAGGATTCCAATCGTACGGGAGACTTTGAGGAATATACCAAGACCGATTTTGAGCGGGCTAGAAATATGGCATTCAATGGATTGAACATACATCTAGATGAAGTTGAGAATTGCATTGATGAATTGGACGAACTATCACTTGCACAATGGAGGTCCGGAGCCAATCGTCCTGAATGGCCTGCACCAGATGGTTTCCCATATGTTTGGAGCAATCCACACCCATGTGCCAAGGAAGAAGGCAGAATCTCATGGGTAGAGGCGTGGGAGATTGCCCGGCCATGGTTCGTGGACCCAGATGCTGATGACTTCTCTCTCACCTGTATACACAGAGATAATTGGTTTCAGGGAGAATACGACTTGATTTACCGATGGAATGGTATCAGGATAGTTGATATCAAGGCAAGTGTGGGTGCTGGAGATAGATCTGGTGATTATGTTAAGCAGATGCGGACTTATGCTTGGTTATGGTGGGATATGCATGTCAGCCAGTCTCCCGATGGCTTGGAGATATGGTACCTCGGTGCCAATTCTCGCAAAAATGTCGCGGTTCCTTCAGATGAGGAATTGGCAGATATTGGAAAAGCCTTGCATGAGGATTGGTTGAACGCCCAAGAGGATGATGCCATCGCTGAAGATTTTCCTGCAGAGCCTGCGGCCTATCGCCAATTCTCTGCTGGAGGAGTTCCAATAGATGAAGACCTTCATCCTTTGACTAGGTGCACGCATTGTGATTACGAGTCGGTATGTCCGCGTTCTGGCCCCATTTCTTTGCCAAGTGCAGAAGATGGTTTTACTGCAATTGAAGCTATTGATCCCAGACTTGTCGCATGGGGTCACGCATATCGACTGACTGAGGAGTTACAGTTCCCATTCGATGCTGGAATACGAAAGAGAGAGTTTACTCTGCATATGGAAGAAGGACAGGTGAATGTTGTTCTTGATGACGCGGTTGAAATGCCAGAATGGCAGGAGGGCATGGGGCTAAGATTGTTCAATGCAACAGGTGGTTCCGTCAAGAAAGGAATGAATTGGATGAAGCGATTGAAGTTGGGCAAAGATGGTCGTATTCAGGCTGCAGAAGAGAGGAGAGAGGGAGATTGTCTGATGTCTGAAATCGAGCCAATGGAAGTTTCAGTCGTTGGCCTTGCATTCTCCTTCGACCATCGAGAAAGGGTGCGTTCAAACGGTAGCACTTCTCGCAAGTGGGGTGCAAGGTTGGTGGATTCAACAGGAGTTATCCCTGTGGAAGCATGGGATGACAAGATCCATTCTATGTTGTTAGACAATGCTACAAATCGCGGAGAAGTAGTACAGGCGAGAGATTTCCAAGTCATGGTCAACGCCGGTGGGCAAGTGGTGTTGCGCGCCAAGAAGAACCGCTCAGGTTCCTCGAGATTGATTTCATCCTCCTGATGAGACAATAATCAATTCTAATTCGATGTCATCTGTGATTTTTGCATTGTGCGGAATCACCGAATCCTGATGGATGACCAATACCGTTGAGGGAGTGATTTCCATCTTTTGTAGAACTTCTGAGACGGAGGTTGCCTCGGAGAATTCCAGCGAGGTCTTCTCGCCTCCGTTCAACACGCTGACCAGCATGTATCGGCCTGTGGCATCACTCTTATGACTACCTCGCTTCAGCCGCTGCCTACAAGCCGAGATCGCATAGCCCGGTATTGCGGTGGATTCGAAATCCACTGTCCCCT
>CAZGIY010000195.1:0-2066 GCA_964526445.1 uncultured Candidatus Poseidoniales archaeon | reverse complement strand
GAAATCGAAACATGGAACAATTCTCTCGGAAAATAGACTTGATTAATCAATGATGAATTTTGAATCATGGCGTTGGTGCACATTGACATGGTCTTTGAAAAGCAACTGTAAAACAAGAGCCCCAACATCACCTTGAGAGGCATGTATTCATCGGAAGAGCCACGCAATATTACAAATAATGCATATAGAATTATGGTCATCAAAAGAGGTTCCAGTAGAGTCCAAACATAACCAAGTAAAGTACCATGATAAGCCAATTTGACATCCTTCTTAATCATATGACGAGTTAAAGTTGAATGCTTCCAAACATTACCAAATACAAGACTTGGACCAGAGAATAGTGATGGCGAACCCGCCTTTCCGCCACGATGTACTCTGATGACCATGCTATTGCGCTTAGCATGGGGTTCTCAAACCATTCGCAACTACAATTCACTATTTGCCGAATCAAACACTCAGTATGGCAATCATTCTAAACCTTAAGCAACCCACACGACCCGAGACAAATGCGCATAGCCATATCCAGCAACGACGGCTTCATCGCGCCATACCTGTTGGACCTTCTTGGTGACGATGCTGGATTGCTCCCTGAAGAAGCGATGGAGGACCCTAGATTGTTGGATGCAGCACTGGCTAGTGCTGAGGTACTGATTCATTTCCAGGGGCACCCACCAGAGGGCAGAGATAGGAATGACCGCGAGATTCCTCGCATGATGAAAGATGTCTCAAGGCGTATAGTCGATGCCAAGAAACGCCACCAAGGGTTGTTTCTGATACTGGTTGGTTCTTTGCGCGTGCATCCTGAAGCCGATGAGGATGGTTTCCATGGCAAGTCCACCCTTTCTCCAAGAGATGCCACAGCTGAGGGACAACTCTGGCTGGAGGAAAGGGCACTAGAGAATGCTACCGAAGACAGCCCAGTCTCAATTCTACGTCTTGGTAATGTGCATGGAATGCCACTTGAGGGAGGAAAAGGACACGGCTATCTGCACGACTTCGCAGGACAAGCATTGGTTGGGTGGATCAGTGTTCCGGGAGATGGAAATGGTATGAAGGACATCATCCATGTCAAGGATGTATGTTTGATCATTGCCGAAATCGCCCATAATCCTCCCCCTACGAGAGAGGCGTTAGCTGTGGGTAATGGATGGTCATTCCCTATCTCTGAACTGGCTGAGACAATGGCTGGACAGATGGGGGCCGAAGTACAATTGTGGGCAGATGAGCGCGATGAATTGTGGGGAGTTGTTGAAGCCATGCACCTACAAAACCGAATCGAGTATCAGCCAATGGTCAGTATTGAAGAAATTCTAGGTGAAGCCATCAGTAATGCTTCATTCTAATCAGAGATATTCTGTCCAGGTTTCATCTGCATTCTGGTACCAGTTCACACCGTCGTTATCTCGATACCAATTAGTGCCATGTTCATCCATCGGCAGGTACTCTCCTCCTGGGAGTTGTTGCCATGATGGAACGGTACGCGGGTGCTGCTCAACTTGCTCAACTTCCGCCTCCAATCCCATTTGATTCTCCAAGGAAGAGGTTTGATCCATCGATTCAACCATCTCTTTAGACGCGGCAGGGTTTCGGTTTGGCCTCTTCTTTGGCTTAGCTCCAGACTTTAGCAAATTGATAACGACAAATATCAGAACAAGAACGATGATTCCTCCTGAACCGGCTGCAACGTAAAGGAGGGTGTTAGACTCTCCACTAGATGTAGTCTCGATGAGTTCATCTTCCTCATCGTCTGGAAGAACAAAACCTATCATACCTGCAGGGCAACCTGGATATTCACCAGCAAATCCCGAATGTAGTGGGCATTCGTCAACCTTCTGTGCATTCAAGAACCACTGACCTGGCCAGCTGTTATTGCGAGTATCATTCCACAATTCATTAGCCCAATTATCGCCGAAGCCATCCCCGTCGCTATCATTCCATTGGCTGGGGGTTGTTGGGAAGGCATCTGCACCGTCAGCAACCTTCCATGTGGAGCCTCCAAAGGAGCCACTATCGCTGTAACCGTCTCCGTCACTATCAGGACAGCCCATTCTATCGTGCATCGAATA
>CAZGIY010000194.1:0-2087 GCA_964526445.1 uncultured Candidatus Poseidoniales archaeon | reverse complement strand
CCTACTTCAATCAAGGTGTCAGCAACAGGACGGGCTACAGCGGAAAAGATAGATGGCGACTTTGCCAATTGGCGAATAACCACTCTTGATGAAGGAAAGCATACCGTGACAATAGCCGCCAACAATGCCTCTGGCTTCACATTGAGTGAATCTGCGACCTACACTGTAGAAGGTAATCTTGCAGGTTTCTTTGAGTCTGGTGGAACCATGTACTACGTTGGAGCGGGCCTAGGGGCTTTCATCCTCATTGGATTGGCAGCAGTGGTCATAATTTTGGTAAGGCGTTCAGGAGATGGTTACGAGGAGTTTGACGATGAGTACTACGATGAGGGCTACGATGAGTATGAGGAAGATTCAGCACCGGCACCTGGTCCGACCGATGGGCCGCAAGGTAGTCCGCAAGATTCTGGCATGGCAGGTCCACAAGGAGGTCCACAGGATTACCAGATGGGTGCATATGGCGGAGGCTATGATCAGCCGACAAATGAGCAAGGTGGATATGAAGAATATTCAGCACAGGATGATGGAAATTATCGCGTCGATGAAAATGGCACCGAATGGTGGCAGGATGAAGCAGGAATCTGGTGGTATAGGGGACCTGGTGAATCAGATTGGAGTGAATGGAGAGATTGAGAGGGGGTATGCAGATGTTTGGTCGCAACATCGTCAGTCTGTCGATGTTGGCCATTCTTGTTATGCAATTTCTTTGTCCAGTCTTGTCCTTTGAGGTCGACGAAGAAATCGGATTTACTTCGGGTCGGCAAACAGTGGTATCGATTGCGATTACCCCATCAGAACCTCTGAGTGTGGATGCTGATGGTCAGATTCAATTCACTGCTTCGATGTATGATGTCAATGGCGACCAAGTTCTCGGCTCCCCACAATGGTGGAGTGATTCAGGAGCCATAGATATGGGCGGATTGTTCACTCCAGATTTGGCAGGTCAAGTCACCGTTCATGCAATTAAGGATTCAGTAAATCAGAGTGTCAACATCAGTGTTTCTCCTGGCTGGCCCGATAGAATTGATATTGAGGTTCAAAGCACCGATGTCATGTTGGGCAGTAGTATGCAGGTTAACGCCAGCATGTACGATGCCAAGTCAAATCTCATCGTTGATCGCACCATATCTTGGATGAGCGACTGTGGTAACATTAGCAATATTGGATTGTGGCAGCCAAACGCAATTGGAACTTGCAATATTACCGCTCATTGGAATGAATTGCACGAGAGTATTGAATTGAATGGCATCTCAGGCCCCCCAGCCAGTATTATCATGTCTTCTGACTTGAGTGTCCGTAGTGGAGAATCGGTCGCTCTTTCACCTTCTTTGTTCGATTCATGGGACAATGAATTGCCCTTGTCTGAGGCAGGATCATTGTCTTGGGTAGTTGCATCAGGAAGCGTGGTTTCAGGTAACCTCTATCTCGCTGACGCACCAGGGATTTGGACGATTGAGGTAGGTTCCAGTAGCGGAGCCAATGGTTCCACAGAAGTTCTGGTCGAACCTGCTGCAATCATCGGGCTGGAGTTACTCGGTCCTCAGGGTGCGGTAATGGCAGGAGAGGAAATGGAACTGAGAGTTCTGAGGACAGATGTCTATGGGCACGTAACCAACGAAAGCGTTCCTCTATCAAATTGGCAATTGGAAGATGGTTCGCTGAAGAATTCAGAGAATCGCACTATTTGGACTCCTGATCAGGTTGGCGTTTGGAATCTCAGCGTATCGCTTGATGGCTATAGTGATTCCATTGTCGTAGAGGTGGTTCATGGCTTGGCTACATCATTGTTGCTTTCCGCAGACGATGACAGACTAACCGCTGATGAACAGACGGTAATTTGGATGCAGGCCAGCGATTCTCGAAATAATAGATGGGTGGTAAATGGTTCGTGGAACCCGCAACAGGACGAAGCCGTAGAATGGATAGAGGATTATTCCTCATGGGCTCGATTCGTTGCCCATGACGTTGGAAACTGGACGATTGATGGTGAGTGGTTTGATGTTGAGCGACAGCAGTTATTCTCCACCTCGATAACCATCGAGGTCATCCCAGGAGAAGTAGCAGTAATCTCCTTGCAAGGTGAGGGT
>CAZGIY010000193.1:0-2097 GCA_964526445.1 uncultured Candidatus Poseidoniales archaeon | reverse complement strand
GAAGTTGCGGATGCATGGGATTGTTTCACTGCTGTAATGGCTGGAGTTCCCGAAGCCAGCGCACATATCGAAGATGCTGACTTTGGAATGATGGAAATCAAAGCACTGGTATGGAACCTTACAAGTGGTGATGAATACAAGGTAGAAATTTCGCTCGAGGATTCCGTTGCAGGAATGATATCACTAGCTGAAGAATATTCATTCAATGCAACTTCACCAGCGTGGAATCAAGAAGTCGCATTTGAGCAACTTGAACCGGGGGAATATCAAGTCAATCTCACTGTTGAAGACATAACGAATGGAGGAATTGTTGCAGAGTGGGATGACACCTTCACAATGGAGAGTATACCGCTAGGGTTGCCAGGAGCATCATTTGACATAATCGACGCCGGAGATGGAAGAATCTCAGCAACTCTCGACCTTTGGAATCTAAGCACTGGTTCAACTTATGAATTGGTTTGGAATCAGACCAGTAACTGGGTGGGTGGGGCGAATGGTAGCATCTCTTGGGATGCTGCAGCACATAACATCTCATTCGCCGCATTCAATGCAGGACCTATGCCAAAAGGGGTCTACCATTGGGTTGTTCAGGCCTATGTTGACAATATGCACATGGCAACCTTGTACCCATCAGTTTCAGTTACAAGTCAATCACCTTGGTCGCCCGATATTGGAATGACCACATATGACGATGGCTTTGGTGGAGCAGACATAGGTCTGTATGCATGGAATCTAGAAGTAGGCGGAGAATACCAATTGGATTGGGAATTAGCGAATGAAGATGGGATACCAATTGAAGGAGATTCAATGATTATCGTAGCAGCAGGACCAGTACACACCGAAGAAGTGGATGTGACAGCCATTGGCAAAGGAGAATATCTGCTGACCGCATCATTGTCAGATGCAGAGAACTGGTATAGTTCCGCGGGTAGTATCTTTGAGGTTACCACCGACCCACCATATGTAGACTCAGATGGTGACGGCATTCCAGATGTCACCGATCAATGCGGAAATACTCCCTCTGGCTCCACGGTTGATGGAAATGGTTGTTCAGCCTCACAAGGAGTCTGGGCAAGTGCAGATACAGTAATTGATAGAGCATCTATTGACAAGGCATTAGGAATCGATGTTGCCGACAACGGTCACTATGCCATTGGAGGAGTAACTAGAGAATCTGATGGGCCTTCATTCGAAGGGTTCGTTGACCTTGGGGCATACAATGATGACACATGTGCGGTACATACCAATGGTTCAATCACCTGTTGGGGCGATGACAATACCCTTCCATTCATTTACAAAGAAGGAGATTATGTTGAAGTTGAACTTGGGATGGGAAGCCCAGTCTCAGATTCTAACGGTGATGAATACAGAGATTCTGGTGCATGTGCCTTAGATGATGATGGGGCATTGGAATGTTGGAATCTAGGTACATTCAGCACCACGAAATCAGCACCCACTTCAGGCACATTCACTTCTTTGAGCGGAGGTCAGCATTTCTGTACCGTATCATCCACTTCAACCATTGAGTGTTGGGGCCCAGATAATCAAGGCGAATCCAGCGATGTTCCAACCTGGACTAATTTCAGTTCTGTTTCACCAGGATATGGATTGACTTGCGCAGTCACCACAGACAAACACGCTGAATGTTGGGGAGTAACTTCGGCTGATATTTCAGCAGCACACATCGACCCTGCAGCATCTCTTGATGAAGAAAAATATCTCGACATTGGAGCATCGACGAGAAGGGCTTGTGCTATATTGATTGACAGAAGCATTGAATGCTATGGACGAGGACATTTTGCTGCTCCAGCAACACCTCCTGCGGGCTTCTTCAAATCGATTGAATCAAACGCTGAAACAATTAATCAAAACGCACTCCATAAAGGCGATACATCAGGAGTACCTCAATCAATTATTCAATCCAAAGCAGACATTGGATTCTGTGCAATCAGTACCGATGGTAATCTGAGTTGCTGGGGCGGCCCAGACAACATATTCTCCACAATCTCATACGATGGAAGACCCGTGACTGCTGTCAAAGTCGGTGCAGCGCATGTGTGTGTCATAGATGATCTGGGCGAAGTCTGGTGTTCCAAC
>CAZGIY010000192.1:0-2118 GCA_964526445.1 uncultured Candidatus Poseidoniales archaeon | reverse complement strand
AACAAAGAGTAGACGGCGCGCCTCGGCCTTGAATCCTTGCTAAGTCGAGAAGTCGCCTATGGCGACCTCTGAGGTGTATGTAGAGCGGCAGGGTTCAAGTGCCACCCAGTAAGTGTACGTCACAATGGGTCGCCGCACGTCAGCATGCGCTGTCATGATTCCCGTCCTTCTGTTGCTCGTTTCATCGGCAAGTTTGATTTCTGTAAAGGCGGAGTCCAGCGGCGGCATCAACGCATCATCTTCGAGTATCGGATTGGTCCCTAGTGAGCCAAAAATGGGCAATTCTGTAGAGATTCGTTTGACTTTGGAAAATAGCAACGCCTTTGAAGCAAACAATGTAGAATATCGATTCTACAAAAATGGGATATCACCCTCGTCAAAATTCTGGGAGAATATTGTGAACATCCCAGCAGGAGAAACGACTGAAGTTTCAGCAACATGGAGTGCCCTTAACGAAGGAGAACACCAAGTTTGGGTAGAGATCGAGTATGGTGGAGATGCGCCAGCCTCTTTCTTCAAATCGTTCACAGTAAGCGGCTTAGCCAACCTTCAGGTGGCGAGTTCCAGTATAAGTCCGGAATCCGGAATCAGAGAGGGAGACAACGTCGATGTCAACATCGAGATTGAGAATTCTGGAACTGTTGCCTCCTCCTCCAGCACCTTGTTCATCGGTATCGAGGGCTTGCCTTCACTAGACCAGAATCTTGCTGTTGCTGCCCTTAATGCTTCGGAATCAGTTTGGGTGAATACTTCCTTAGTTGCTCCAGTCAGTGGAGATCATACCATCGTCATACTTCCAGATGTGAATGGTGAAGTCGAAGAAGTAGTAGAAAATGGTAAGGAGATTCGCGAGACCTTGGTAGTTGATCCAGAACCGGATTACTTGCATTCTGGAGACCTCAGCGTATCTACTCCTGAGAATTCTATACGTGGGGATTGGGAAGTTAGTGGGGTAGTCATGCGCAAGCATGCTAGTGGAAGCAATGATGTCACTCTAGGCTTCAGTTTCCCTGAGCATACCGGCCCTCCTATCGTTATTCAACCACTTACTGTAACCATTTCTGGGGATACAGATGAAGTGACTCAGTCATGGAATACCAATCTTACTTGGGAGGCTATCCAGAGCCTTGGAGAAGGACAGCATCTCTTACAGGTCACCATCGATCCAAGTTCCTTGCTCGATCAAGCGGTCACCAGCAATGATGTCGCCAATGTCATTATCGAGGTAAGACCTGTACCCAATGTCCAACTTGACCCGTATGCCAATCCTAATTCGATGAGTATCGAGGCTGGAGGCGATGTTGAATGGCGCTTCACGATTACGAATACTGGAGATATACCAGTATCAGGTGGCCTTAATGTTGAATGGGAGGGAAGTACGACCTACTACGAAATCGGAGAGATAGCTGCTGGTGCATCGTACATCTGGACTGAAACTCTAGCAACATTGTCTACGGGTGCTCATCAAGCAACCTTCCGAGCAACTTGGCAAGCAGCAGAAGGCTCCTATGACTCCGATGAAGCGGATAGCGTTGCAACTGGAAGCATTGAGGCCAAGACTACATTGAATATGCAATTCTCGATGTCGACGGTTGAACTCGTTGGTAGCAATGGACTACCGGCTACTCCACCATTGGACCCTGGTGTCTATACTCTGAGTATTCAGTTGACTTCATCGGGATTGGGCGAGACCGTTCTAATCTGTGAAGATGTAACTGGAGGCGTCAGCAAGACCTTGTTCACACAGGATGTCAATATCTCACAAAGAGGAGACAAGGTTGATCACGAATGTGTCTTCGACACCGTGGACCGTTCTTCGGTCATCATCAATATCCGTAGTTCTGACAGCACGGTTATCACAGTCCCCTTCAACAAGGGATATGATGTTGATTTAGCACAAGGTGAAGGATTTGAAGAGGATGCAAATGCTACTGGTACGGTGCTATTGTTTGGATTCGCTGCTTTACTTCTCATTGGCATATTGGTTGCTGCGGTAATATTGACGCGCCGAGTCTTTGGGGAAGTTGAGAGGGACATCTACGAATACTGTCCAGCCTGTGAAGGCGAGATAGAGGGCTATGAGGACAAGTGTCCACATTGTGATTTCAATCTCAAACG
>CAZGIY010000191.1:0-2142 GCA_964526445.1 uncultured Candidatus Poseidoniales archaeon | reverse complement strand
TACAGGGTGTACATGCCAGTCGGAATGCCGCCGTTGGGAGGCCCCGTTGGGCGCAGTAGAATGCGCCTGTCTGCCAGCGGCTTGGTGACTTGGCAGAGGTGTCCAAGGCAATGGTTTCACCGCAACAAACAGGGTCTTTCCGGGCCGGTAAATCCTGAGATGATTCTTGGAATATTGGTTGAGGATGCATTGGTCGGACTATTGATGGAAGATCCAGGGTACCGTCCAATCGATTCACCACCGGGCTGGGTCTCTTTCCACAAGGATGTCCCTGACAAGGTTCTGCATGAAGTCATTGAGCCGGAATCTTTGCAGGATATTCGCGAATATCTCATGGCTAGAGTTGAAGCATCTGCCAGTTTAGTAATAGAGTTAGGCGAGGAAAAATGGAACAAAGCCCCATTCAAGATGGAAGGTCGTGAATGGTCAGAATTGACCACTGCTAGAGTGGGGGAATTACTCAGAGAGGGCATTGAGATGCAACTTGCAGAGGTAGAGGCATGTCATTCGTCAGGAGGAGGTCCTCATCTTGAATCGTGGAGAAGAAAAGGAGACCCACATCTAGTCTGTGCACCGCGTTGGTCAGAAGAAGCTAGGTTTCCTATTCCCGAGAAGGTTCCCGGTAACTCTCTGAAACTGGCGTTGTCTTCCGAGTCAGTAGAATCAACCGATATTCAAGAAGGGGAAGTCACTTGGATGGAGGCTTGGATTATCGCTAGACCATGGATGAAGGATCCGAGGGTATGGCAGCCTCAGCGTCTATACCATCCAGATGGTTGGGCTGCTGGAGAACTTGACATGCTCCATAGATGGTCAGGCAAGGCTGTATTGGTTGACATCAAATCAGGAGATGGAAGCAGCGGTTGGTCTCAGGGCCTTGCCAGCCAATTACAGTTCTATCAGTGGTTGTTCCTGCATACCCGTGTAGAGGATTCACTAATCACAGAAATTCAGTCTCTACAAGGTTGGTACCTTGGTTCTTCGAATATAGTAGAAATCTCGCAGTGGAGTGATGTTGAACTCGCAGAAAAGGATGGAGAGTTACATGAGATATGGTCGAGAATGACTTCTGCAGACGGTCAAAGACAGACTTGGCCTGAGGCCAAACCAAGTGAGTGGAAGGATGAAGGTCCACAGGGAACTTGCAAGCGATGCCACGCTCGTTTCATTTGCGATGCTGTTTCTGACGAATTGAAAGATGAGGGCTTGTCCAATATATTGCCCTCTAGGATGTCGGGACTTGAGAGAAAAGAGGTGATTCAGCGTTTGGTTCCTCGCGACCCAGCATCACCTATCTCTGAGATCCCAAACCGCCTCAATGTATCAGGCAAATTAGGCGGGAAGTGGGGACCAATGTCCAATCACTTTGGTGAACCGGTTCATGGGGCAGTGTTGAGTAGCGGTTCACAAGCTAGCGTAGTGCTGGAAGAAATGGCTCCCGGAACCTGTCTAGAATTGAGAGATGTTCCTGATGGCCCTTGGGTGATCAAAAATGCCGCACCCGGCGTTTGGCGGGGTGCTGCGAGATTGTATCTTGATTTGCATAGTTCCTTGATACCATTGGAGCAAGCGGCAGATATCGAGACTACAAGGATAGGTTTACTTCCGACAAGAGCCAATGTCGATGGTTTGGTTGTATCGAGAAGAACTAGTCACGGAATGCGAATTGATGGTAAGCCTTGGACTATGGTGACCTTTCATCTCTGGGATGGTTGCGATATCATTGAGAATGTGGTTTTTGGTTGGGGAATGACCGAGACCTTTGCCGACATTTCTGTTGGTGATAGAATCCTTGTGATTTCAGCGGAATTAGGTTGGCGAGCTGGCCTTCCGCAACTCAGGATTTCTCCACAAGGAACAAGAATCGAGGTCAGGCAAAGAGATTGGCAACTTTCTGAAGACATGCCGGCTTCTTTCAGGTAAGGCCATCGTTGATATGCCTTGGACGTAAACCAACTCACATGCCGGTCCACCATCCCTCTTCAGATGACCCCATAGGGCCGTACAATCGTCTATCTCATACTCAATCTGCAATGTTGGCAAACTGTCCGAGGCAGTGGTTCCACCGGTATCGCCAGGGACTCAAAGGAGAATTCCCGCCTATTCTAGCCATGGGTAGAGCAGTAGAGGCAGCACTATGCC
>CAZGIY010000190.1:0-2154 GCA_964526445.1 uncultured Candidatus Poseidoniales archaeon | reverse complement strand
GACATGTAGACTCCTTCATTAGCCAAGTCCACAAGTACTGCTTCAGCGGATACTCTAGGTAATTGTATGTTGAGAATACCAGGGGCTCTTTTACGGTCGGAATTGATTATGAATTCATATTCATTCACTGCCTCTATGAGAACAGAATCTAGTTCTTCTATCCCATCTAATGAGAAGATGTCTTCTGAGAACAGAATGGATGGTAGATGTCCTCCTCTGCGTCCTCCTTGTTCACCACCTCCATGAATTAGAGGGTCGATTCTAACACCCTTACTAGTAACTAGGGCTCCGAAGTGATCGAAACCCATTGTTAGCACATCTATTCCCTCATTTGAGATTGGGATCCTTCCTACTGCTGCAGTGGCTTCCACAATGAGAGTTGAGTTGGGATATTCATGTCTCAAGGCAGCAATATCTCTGATTCCACCAGTTTCGTGGTCTACCAATTCTACGGCGATTATATCGGCATCACCCTCAGAGCCGATATTCGTAACCTGCCAACCTTGTCGACTTAACCAAAGGGCAGCGTTCCGCAGTGGCAGAGGAACTCTTGGCGATAGCAAGATTCGGCCTCCTCTATTACGAAAAGCCATTCCTTTCAGAGCATGATTGATTGCCTCAGCACCTGAAGAGGTGAGAATGACCTCTCCTTTCGTGCCAAGATTTTGTTGAATGGTTTGCTTTACTTGTTCAGGAAGAACCGACGACAAATCATGCAATTTAGATGCAATTGGATCTGTCGCCAATCCATCAAGTCGATTTAGCCACCCTCCCGCGCTCACTTGGCTACCTCCAAATGCCTCTGTGGAGGGTTCTAGGCTTGAATCCTGATATAGCAATGCGTGTCTGCCCCCCTCATGGTGTGGCGGCAGGCGAGTGACCTCTCGGACCAGCGCGAGGGGGATGTTCATCGATATAGCGCCACAGTAAGCACCCCTGTCGACATCGATATTCACGACAAGGGAATAACGTTAGTAGCAGGGCCACTGAAGCGCCATTGGCAGTCTACAGAAATATCCTATGTGTTGACTCAAAAGGTTCCTGAAATCAGACCTTCACAATGGTCGCTATATGTCGATACAAAGGACGACGGAATGATCGAGATACTACGTTCGTTCAATGAGTTACATATATTGAAGATAGCCGAATCTATTGCAGTAGCTTGCGATGCGAGATTAGCTGAACACACTGGAAGAAGAGTCCGAGAGGATGAACACGGTATGAATGTCATTACTCAGTTGAATGAAGTAGGTGACAGATGGGAGGAACCAGTACATCTTGATGGATTGAGGTTCACTTTCAAGCAAAATGCTGGTGGGTATAGTGCGCGTCTACCTACGGAATTAGCCGATGGCGCCTTAGCGGGATTGATTTGGTCTTGTATTGGGGCAATTGTGCTAGGATTGATGATAACGTTGGCAACAATTAGGACTGCGGACGTATTATTGGCATTATCTTGGAGCCTTGGGTTGACATTACTGACAATTTTGGTTTGGGCTAAACTTGAGGGACCTACCGGTAGTCTAGACAATCGTCATCAGATTCTACTGACAAGACATACTGTCACTGTGAAGGCAAACTTGTTCGGAATTTTCCCAAGGACAATAGGTCAGTGGCCGCTGGCCAACCTTCTCGATCTTGATTGCAACGATAAGGGTGAAGTCACTTTCTTGCTAAATGAGCGTAGAGTAAGGATGCGCCTTCTACGTCCAGAGGCAGAATTCTTAGTCGCTTCTTTCGGTCAAGCTCTCAGAGAGATGGGTGTAGCCGAAGCCTCTTCAGAAGAAGAGTGAATCTTTGGTGCAGAGAAAGGGATTTGAACCCTCGAACCGCTTTTGCGGACCGGATCTTAAGCCCGGCGCCTTTGACCATGCTCAGCCATCTCTGCATTCTTAGCCGCGCGGCTTACACCTTTTGATGCAACGGTCCCCAAGTATCACTGTTCCGTAATAATCGGCTAACCTTGTAGCGCAGGGGCCGCAAACGTTCTAATGGAGGCAAGCCGGCCCTTGTGATGATGTCCAGTACAGTATCCGGTGTCGGCCAACATAGGTCCGCTCTGTTTCTGGTCATGTTGATGGTGTTTTCAACCTGCATGTCAATTGCTCCATCTCCGATGGGGAATGAGAGTTTGGAAGTACTTGAGGATAGATC
>CAZGIY010000189.1:0-2176 GCA_964526445.1 uncultured Candidatus Poseidoniales archaeon | reverse complement strand
AAGTAGGGTTACACTTACTGACTCTGATTGACATATCTTTGACCTCTCATCCGGGGCCAAGTGTAGAAATTAATCTACCTCCAGTGGAAATACGTAACTAAAAGTAATGAATAAACAAAATTAAGTCAACTTGATAACTACTGCTTCCCGCCGAATCACTAGGAGGATACCTGAGGTGCCGGCGAAGATTCGCAGTAACTACCGTCGTCGTCTATTGACACACCTGAGTGTTGGAGCCTGCAAAGTGAGCGAGGCTGCTTTGGCTACAGGATTACGTCTTCCACACGCTTCTGCTGAATTGAAAAAACTGCGTGACGAGGGTCATGTGGCCGCAGATCGAGATGATGCCTCGCGTGGCGCAGTTCAGAGATTAACCTCGACCGGACATGCTTTATTGGAGTCGGATGAATTGGCTAGGTTGAAGGCATTGTTACGTTCAGGAATACCTCCTAGGGGGGAAGGGTGCATTGTCGCAAGAGATGGCGATTCACTACTGTTGGCTTACGCGAAGAACCCCCCTAGGGGCTTGTTATTGATACCTGAAAGAGGAATTTTAGAAGATTCATCTTCCACAGGAAATGTAGGGGTAGGGGCTCATCCATTTTGGGCTTGGCCTATTGAAAAGGGCTTACGATGGTATGATGCAACTACTCTAGAAAGAATAGGGATGCCAGAACAAACTTCCATAGAGACCATTGAGGGTTGGTCTCAAAGATCGATGACTGTAGGATTGGTAAGGGCCCGTTCACTTTCGCCCATTTCAACGGATTCGTTAGCCGCAGGCTCGTGGTTTCGTGAAGAGGAATGGCATGTCACACCTGAATTGCCTTACTCTATCAGAACCGGAGATTGGGTGCTTGGAGAGGTACATGAAAAGGCACCTTTGGTTAAGCCGGATGCACCAGTCCTTGCGGTTGTTAGAGAGAGATATGTTGCAACCATGCTGTGTAATGCTGCACGAGAGGGCGCCATCGTATTGTCTGATCGTCCATCGAGTTCTCCTTTGCCAGTGGAAATACTTGAACGTTGGATTCACGAAGCTCATCCGCGCCTTCCCCCCGCCGAATTGAGAGATCGCCTAACTCAGGTGCAGAAGGCTGCATTGACCGGATGGCGTGCTAGAAGAAGGCGCTCTCGTGTCTCTACCACTTGGCAGAGATTCAGAGACTCTTGGCAAGATATTGAATGGCAGGAGAATCATTTCATGGATACTAATGTTGAATGGGATGTTTCTCAGTTGGATGACAATGCGCTCAAGGCTGTAATGCAGTGGGTAGTTATGGAGAGTGGTAAACAATTAGTTGTGAATTGGCCGGCGCATAGACCATTCAACTCTCAATTGTTTGAGGAGTTGCTCTGTGATAATAGCGTGAGATTGGTAGTACTCCCCGAAGAATTGTCAACTTCAGCCCTAGTTGTTAAGGAGGATACAGAGGGTTGGCCTATGGCTAGGTTGGTATTGAATACAGCATCCGAGATACCCTTTGTATTGAGTCAACATGTGGAGGAGAAGATACGCCCTCCTGAAGGTTGGTTCATTCCAACATGTCCCGCTGATCTAGATGTTCTGCCCGATATACAGACCAGTGATGGAGAGCCAGAAGATCTTGAAGAGGCGATGTTGTTGTCAACTTCCTTGTATCCTGAAGGTGATGAGAATTGGGCCAACCGGGTGGAGAATAGATATCCCGAAGCGGCTTGGATTGCAACACCTAATCAGAACAGATGGGCTAGATGGCAACGGGTTGGTTTGTCGATAGATTCTGTATGGTTTGATCTGATGCGTCCTGAACTGGTACCGTTGAGTGAGCTTGTGGATGTTTCCATTTCTGCTCCAGTTGAGTGGAAGAAACAGGCTTCTGAATTGTTAAGGGCGGAGATTATCAAAAATCCGGATATTCTGATAGATATGCGGAGGCGTTCAAAGGATTCGCAATCAGCGGCAATATGTTCTGAACATGTATTGGCAACAGCTCCTTGGGTGATTCCACACCTCGGAAAGGGAATGGCCAATTGGGCTTGGAATTCGTGGCTAGAATCTCCTACAGGTGACGTGATTGCAGCATTGTGTGGATTGGATTGGTGTTCAAAGAATGGATTCATCAAGAAGAGTTGGAATAAGGAAGTACTGCAAGTATCTCAAAATTTAGAGGAACAACATCCCTTGAGGGCGTGG
>CAZGIY010000188.1:0-2204 GCA_964526445.1 uncultured Candidatus Poseidoniales archaeon | reverse complement strand
CGGTGGCTATGGGTACTCCGAGGAATACCCTGTAGCGCGATTGATGAGGGCGGCGAAAGTGATGCAGATATACGAAGGATCATCCCAAGTACAACGAATGATCATTGGAAGAGAGATGACGAGAGGATTGTGAATGGTAGCAGCCATCATCCTCGCTGCGGGAGCCAGCCAGAGAATGGGTAGCCCAAAGGCACTGCTCCCTGTTGCCGATAGGACCTTGTTGGAGCGAATACTCGAAGTTGTGAAGAAGTCCTGCAATGAAATCGTGATAGTGACCCGCAAGGAACTACAGGTAGATATCATGTTGAATGCGCCTGAATCAAGAATAGTAACCAATCCTATGCCTGAAAACGGAAGAACCAGTACATTACAGGTTGGCTTACTGGCTCTTGAAATTCCCACTGCGGCATTGATTGTTCCTGTAGATAGGCCGGGATTCACCGTCGAAACCATAGAAGCATTGCTCAAGGCAGGTGGATGTGTAAGGCCTGTTCATAATGGTAGAGGCGGTCATCCTGTCCTTCTGAATAGAGAGGCAATCAGGAAAGTAATGACTGCTGAGGCAAATGAATCGCTTAGAGAAATACTGCAATTCAACGACGTACAGGTCAAAGGTGTAGATTTCTCACTGAATGTGGATAGACCAGAGGATCTGCAGAAATTGACCCAATGGTATGTGTCGCAAGACACTTGAGCAAGAGGCCTCAGCCAGCAGTATGACTCAGCGGGTTCTGGAATGGTGTACTCTGCGCCTATCCGAAGGCAAACCCGTTGCCATAGCCAGCGTGATTGAAGCGTCTGGTTCAGTACCTGGGAAGGTAGGAGCACGTCTTGCATTAACTCCAAATGAGATATTTGGAACAGTTGGGGGTGCAGGACTTGAACTCAAAGTCATCAATTCCCTGAAAGAAATGTTTCAAGAAGGAAAGCCTGGAGGAAAAGTAACTGCCTATGGCCTCAACAAAGGTGCCAAGGGACATGAAGTAGTTCCCCTCGACTCTTTATGTGGTGGCAGGGTTAGCATCTCAATGGAGGTCGTAATGCCGATGCCACACATACTTTTGATGGGAGGCGGGCATGTTGCCCAATCCATAGCCCATATGTGTCAGGGATTGGGATGGGACCATTCGGTTCAAGACACAAGAGAGCAATTTTCCTCATCTGCAGCATTTCCTGAAGCACGAGAAAGACATTACAACAGCATAGAAGACTTCCTTGAATCAGAAAACACTGATTCCATCAATAGATTCTCTGATATCCTGCTATTGGGTCATGATTGGAAAGAAGATGAAGACAGGCTCATCGGATTGCTGAAAATCATTGATTCTTCGACGCGTCTTGGAGTCATAGGTTCAAAGAGTAAGTGGAAAGCATTCTCAGAGGCCGCCATCGAAGCAGGAATAGACCCTTCAAGGCTGGATGAGGTTGATTGCCCAATCGGCTTAGATATCGGTGCTGAATCACCGGGAGAGATTGCAGTAGCGGTTGTTGCTGCTGTGCTAAAGAGAATCAAGAATGATCTTTGAAGATATTATCACGATAATATTTCAACTCCTGAATGCTCTCAAGAATATCATCTCTGGCTAGATGAGCACCCTTCTTATGATACCTTTCTAATTCGGGGAACCAACTCTTTGCTAATATCTTGATACTCGAGACATCTAGTAGTCTATAGTGCAAGAACTCATCTAGAAGAGGCATTTCCTTTCGCAGGAAGCGCCTGTCATTCCATACCGAATTCCCACATAATGGAGCACTACCTTTGCTACAATACTCTTTCAGAAATTCCAAAGTTGCTGATTCTGCTGCTGACATGGAATACTCAGAAGACCTGACACGTTCTACCAAACCACTAGCATTGTGATGTGAAGTATTCCATTCATCCATCGCTGCTAATTCCTCCTCACTGCATTGAATTGCAAGATTTGGCCCCTCGGAAATAAGATTCAGGTTTCTATCTGTCAATACGGTGGCGATCTCGATAATCGAACAATTGTCGATATCCAGACCTGTCATCTCAAGGTCAATCCATACAAGTAGATCATCCCGCATGTTTCGGGCCACACGTCAGTCGCCTTGATTGCATCGGCGCAGCCGACATAATAATTTGTCAATTGCATCCTGCTCGCAACATGGGGCTACGAATACTGCTATCATCGCTCACCGAGGACGAACAAGCCTATCTTGAACAATATGACGAATTG
>CAZGIY010000187.1:0-2219 GCA_964526445.1 uncultured Candidatus Poseidoniales archaeon | reverse complement strand
TAAATAAGTTTTTCAATATAGTCGTGTCCATCAAAGTTCACCGGTTTGTCAAGATTAATCCCAATACAAGTTGCACCGCATGAACCTGCGAGATATATCAGATCTGAAGCAGGTGAGACATGTCCACTGGTTCCAATAGTCATGAAGATGTCACAATTCTCTACTGCTTGAAATATTTCTTCCAATTGGAAAGGCCTTTCATGAAACCATACGATATGCGGTCTAAGCCTGCTGTGCCCACAATCTAGGCAAGCAACATAGTCACCGGTCAGGTGCCTCTCTTCCATCATTTCAAAGACACCGGCACACTCTTCGCATCGCAATTTGCGTAGTTCACCATGCATGTGAATGAGATTTTGTGAGCCTGCCCTGCCATGTAAGTCATCCACATTCTGGGTAATGAGCAGGAATTCTTCGCCGACGTGTTGTTCTAATTTCACCAATGCATGATGAGCAGGATTTGGCTCTACATTGAGGAGTTGCTCTCGCCTTCTTTGGTAGAAATTCCAAACAAGCTCAGGGTTTTCTTGCCAGGCGTAAGGGGTTGCAACATCTTCGATTGCGTGATTCTCCCACAGCCCGTCAGAGGCGCGAAATGTTTTGATTCCTGATTCAGCGCTGATTCCTGCACCTGTCAATATTACTACCTTGGTACTGGGTTTGATTTTGAGCATACAATCCACCTCATCGAATCTTTCTCTTCAGACCAATGTCTCAGGACATGCCCTCCTTCTTGAACAATTTTTGCATTTTCCTTCACGTTCGTGATTGCGTTTTGCCCCACTTTCAACCATCAGTCGTTGTACTTCTTCGAGTTGGCCCATCAGCAACTTGCTATGGTCTTCATCCCACTCGACTTTGTGAATGTCATTCTCACCATATCTGAGGACTCCGAATGGGGGTTTGTGTCCAGTCACCACTTTGACTAGATGTATGTATGCCAATAACTGCACTTTATGTGACAAATGAGGATGTTTTGGGATTCTTCCAGTCTTCTGCTCCATCGGAATGAATTCTCCATCGACGATGACGATTTGATCTGGCCTTCCACGCAGTCCAGTATTTTTGTCAACCAATAAATCAGCAGCATTGGAGTCATCGCTATAAGCGATTTTGAAATCCTTATCCAAACCCGCTTGATGTCTCGCTTCTTCCATGTCGTTTCCGGCAATCAATGCTCTTTGCAGTCGCCATGATGCCAATAGCGTCCAAAGCATGGCGGCAGAGAGCAGAATAAATCCAGCGTGTGTTGTTTCCTCCACAGTCCAAAGAGCAGCAGCGTGAAGAATTAGCAAAATGGCTCCCAATCCAAAGGCTGCTTCGACTTTACCCCCGGCAACCCACCCTCCAATGAACTCTGGTCCTTGAATCATCCCGGCGATATCTTTTGCTCCGATACCATCTTTTTTCACCGCGGCTTCAGCAGCAGTTGGCCAATTCAACCATTTTCGCCACGGAAGAATAGTGCTGGCCATCATTGCCCCAACCCAGACCACAGCCAGAATTGCCAGATATCGTGCCAAAACTCGGGGGGACATCTGATCAGCGATGAGGTACCATGCAACTGCATCTATGGTCAATGCAACGACGATTCCGAACCACCAACCCCATACTGTCAATTCTTTGACCACGGAAACTCTGGCATGTTCGTAACTCGCCATCTGCTGATGGATTTGCGCGTGCTCCTCAACTCCTTTGGATACTGCTTCGCCCCTACCAGAAACACCACGTCTAGCCAATTCCCAAGATAGAGGGCAATAGGTGTGTCTTTCAAGGTCAGATGCTGAAACGTGCAAGGCTTCCCCTCCTTTGTCTCGCCAAATCCCGTCTTCTCCTCGGGTCGCATCAACCAATTCCAATTCAGACATGAGCACTAGGAATCGAGCCTGAAGCATATCTGCATTGAATGTTGTGGAGTCACTTATTTGCAGCAAGCGATGGGTCTCTCTTCGCATTACTGCGCTGCAAACCCTCAGCTTTGCTGTGCGAAGCGGTTATGAATGAATGGCAAGTGGCCCAGCCGCTTGAGGCCTGAAACATGAGTGAGGGAGCAACACTGGTGTCTGAAGAGACATACGAGTTATATGCGGTTCACATCGGTACTCAACAGAAGTCTGCAGACATGAAGCAGTTCATCTCGCATGTCCGCAGCGATGGTCTTTACCTCTTGGATTTGGGTATAACCGACGGCAGGATTCGTTCCATCGCCACCTTCCTCA
>CAZGIY010000186.1:0-2292 GCA_964526445.1 uncultured Candidatus Poseidoniales archaeon | reverse complement strand
TTTTGCAATTTTTATCAATATGCCTAATGAACTAGTAGATGTCAATGTTCATCCGACAAAGAGTGAAGTCAGGCTGCGCAATTCATGGCGTGTATTGGAGCGTTTGGAGCGCGCCATCAAACACACCCTTTCCAGCACCCCGACAGATACTGAGGTGGATGCAGCCTCTCCACTTTCGGGACTACCTAGGAATGAGGAAAAAAAGTTGGAATTCGACATAAAGCCGGAAGTAGCCCCTTCTTGGGTCAAGAGTGCTAGCAATATTGAGACCAAACAATTGAACCTCAGTGGTGTAGATGTTCAGGAGGATGTCGAGGTAGAAAGGCCGCGCCCTCTTCCAGTATCTCGTTCTCCCGAGCTACAGGAGACTTTGCCAGGGATGCAAACTACGCCTGTTGCACCGGCTCTTTCTAGTGATGAGAGGGTTTTACACCGCTATTCGGGCGAGGGACAGGCTACTTCACCATTGGACGAGCCAGAACTGGAATCAAGCCTTGATGAACAACTACCAGAGATGGAACCATTAGCGCAATTTGCTGATTCATACGTATTGGCACAAGGGGGTGAATCTCTGTACATTATCGATCAACACGCTTTGCATGAGAGGATTCGCTACGAGAGACTGCGCAATTCTCAGGATTCATGGAGTCCTCAACCATTGATTTCTCCCGTCATTATCGAGATGAGTAAGGTACAGGAAGCGGCTGCAATAGGTGGAAGAGAGATGTTGAATAGCCTTGGATTCGACTTACGAGAAGCCGATGGTGCTTGGTGGTTGTACAGTATCCCAGTATTGTTGGCAGGAGATGATCGCCTGACAGGTTTTCTGCAGGACCTATTGACTGAATTGGTAGATGATGTCGACGGTAGAATGATTGAGGCGGTGGACAACTTGCAGGACCAAATCGCCTTCATGCGTTCCTGTAGAGGCGCTGTTAAAGCTAGACAGAGTTTGAATATCGCCGAGATGCGGCGTTTGCTGCAAGATATGAGGAGTATTGAGAATCCATGGGCTTGTGTACACGGTAGACCAACCGTATTGAAGATAGAGGCAGATGGATTGGATCATCACTTCGGAAGACATGGTTGAGGAAGATTATCCATAAAGCCTGGATAAGACACTCTATAGGACTTAAAAGAGTCTAATTCGCCCCCAAATCGACTGGCGAGTATAGCCGCACACATGAATAAGCGATGATCACCATGACAATTTACGATATTTAGTGGCCGATGTGGATGCTGGCCACCTTTCATTCGCAATCCTCCATCCGTTGCTTCGCACTCAAGGCCGAAACTAGACAACATCTCAATCGTGTGGTTGATTCTGTCGGATTCCTTGTGTCGAGCATGAGCAGCACCGATAATCTCACCACCCTCACCCATACACATGATTGCAGCCAGCGGAGAAATCACGTCGATGGACTGAGAAATATCGATTCTTTCGCTAATTTGCCCATCTAAATCGATGTTGCCAAGCCCTTTTTCAACTTCTAGACCTGGAGTTTTCACTTCTATCTGGTGGCAGATGGACATCAGGATGGCCATGGCTTGAAGTGATGCTTCTACAGGTATTTCAACCACCTTTGGAGCGATTGGCTTCCAAGGCCGTAATATTCCATCAAATGCTGGCATACCGCATTGCATTGCTAATTCAATACTCAGGTTGAGATAATCTTGGCTTACTGCCTTACCCGTTGTTATGACCTGTATCTCCCGGTTTATCGTACAGGAAGATAGAATCAATCCAGATAGAACTTGGCTACTGAGGCTAGTATCGATTTCAATTACCGATTCACTGATCGGGCCTTTCAATTTCAATGGTAGAACTCGTGATTCGTTGTACTCTTCGACTGAGACGCCAGCATTCTTCAGCATCTCAAGCATACTCGAATGGTCTCTTGAATTGAGGTTATCATCTGAATCCAAAGTTACTGTTTCTCCTAGACTGGCTAATAATGGGGCAAGAAGTCGCAAAGTCGTAGCAGAGTTACCACAGTTCAGAACTTCGTCTGGAATTATGTATGATGCACCATGTACAGTCCAACCATCAGTGTTTTCTTCGATGTTTACTCCAAGAGATTTCAAGCAAAAAAGCATCGAATAGGCATCTTTTCCAGCCTGAGAATCGAACTTTAGTTGAGTGCTGCCTTCAGACCTCGATGCCAGTAATAGCCATCGAATCAGGTGGCTCTTACTTGGGGGTAGTTTCCAAACCTGCTCTTCTTCCAGTTTCTGTCCGCTCCAAGAAATCATCTCTGAAGAATCATTTCTATAGGGTTGCTCCAATGCATA
>CAZGIY010000185.1:0-2356 GCA_964526445.1 uncultured Candidatus Poseidoniales archaeon | reverse complement strand
AAAAATCGAGCGAGTTCACAATCGAAATTTGGTGGGCCCGTCCGGATTTGAACCGGAGTCTGACGGCCCCCAGCCGCCAAGTATTGGCCAAGCTAACCTACGGGCCCCAAGTGTTCCCTACGCCCTTGCTCTTTTCAGTGCTGTGAAGTAGAGAATGGTGCTACCTCGTCGATAAGATCGACGTGGGATACATACAGACGGCGGCAACAATAGCGCATCAATCCGACCTCATCAAGAGCATCGGAAACGCTCATACCTGCAGAAAGGTGGTTTTTCCACTCTTCCCACTTGTCTGCAATCACTGAACCACAACTGAAACATCTTACTGGAATAATCATTCTATCACCTCACCTGTACGACTTCTGCTTCTTCTTCCTCGCACCACGACCCAATTGATGTTTGGGCTCCTTGCGGCGCGGATCGTTAACCAGAAGACTGCGGTCAAATCTCAAATACTCATCTCTGAGCTCTTCGTCAATTCCTTCGGCTCCACCATTATAGTGAACTAAGCCTCGAGCGATGGCGGTACGAATAGCGTCGGTCTGGCCCATGACTCCGCCGCCATGAGTATGGATATTGATATCCACCTCAGACATGCGATCCATGGCCTCTGCAATGATTACAGGTTCCATCGCCTTGCGACGTGCAAGTTGTGGCTGCATGATTGCAATAGGTTCGCTATTGACTCTGACTCTACCCTTGCCAGCCTTGACAGTGGCTCTAGCAATAGCGGTCTTTCGCTTACCACTACTGTTCACTACCTTCTGCTTCTTTCGTGCCATCAGGCCTCACCTCCATTCCAACGGTGTACGGGGGCTCCCAATGCTTCACTAATTTCACCTAGGCGAACGTAGCGGTTAGGTAAATCCCTACGTATCTTGGAATCGTCTCCCTTCTCATGTCCATCGGGAAGGCTTCCATCTAAATGGGATGGGCAACCGATTTCCACGCGTAGAGACTTGAAAGCGGTTCGACCACTGCTCTTGCGCTGATACGGCAACATCCCACGCACACTACGCTTGAGAATCATATCAGGCATTCTTGGGAAGAATGGACCCTTACGGGCGTGATTCAATCTGTATCGAGTTAGGTACTCTTCAATGACTGAATCTTTCTTTCCAGAAACTACTGCCTTCTCTGCATTGACGATGATGACTCTAGTCTCTTCACCTGCTCTAGCAGATGACAACAACTGCTTGGCAACTGTGCTTGCCAAACGACCCATTACAAGGTCAGTTGCATCGTAAACATAGGTTGTGGATTCAGCCAAGGATAAACACCCCCGATCCATTTGGGTTCTGTTCCATTAATTCCCCAAGGCTCAGGACCTTGCCTCCTGCGGCTTCGATCTTGTCCCGTGCTCCGGAACTGAAACTGTAGGCGGCGACGGTGGGCTTGCCGGTAATCTCTCCACTACCCAGCAGCTTACCCGGGACGAGGACGGTTGCGCCCTCGGGGGCATGGCGGCTGAGCCGACTGAGATTCGGCTGGGCCCAGTTGCTACGGCTTCGTGAAAGGCGTAGCGCGACGTCTCGCCACAGTGCAGCACCAGTCTCACGCGACTGCTCCTTGAGTAGGTCGATCATGTCGACCAGGCTCTGGTTCGTCTTTCGTGTTGGCTTGCTCATATGACTCCCTCGACGTATTGAGGCGGGCCTCGGACCGGCCCGCCCTTTATGAACCCACGCGGCAAAGAGAAACGGGCCCTTTAGGGCCCAATCCACAATGTTAACCGATTTGTGGATGATGCAAGCGGATGATTGATGAGTAGAACCGGACGTGGACCATCTGAGAACCATGTCCGACTGGAAGACACTAATCGACCAAGCAATGCAAATGGAAACCGATGACATACTAGGTGCACACAAGGTGTACGGAGAAGCGGTACACGCGGCTCTGGTCAATATTCAAGCCCTATTGACTGACCTTGAAGCAGCTGTCATGATGGAAACACTGTATGGAGCAATGGTTGCATATTCCCAACAAGTAATGCTGAGAATGCAGGCCGAAGAATCACAACTTGGCACCACCGATCACGCCTTCAGAGTAGGACAAGCATACGGCGTATCCTGCGTACTCAACCACATCATCGACCGCCTGACTGATACTGAGCAAAAGACTGCTTTGGGCGCCTTAGATGACTTCAGCGACAAAATCCACGAGGAAGTTTTGATTCAAGCGCGGGCCACCGGTCTGATGATTGAGTTGCTTGATGCCAAGGGCGGTCAACTCAGTTGATTATTATTCATAGACATTCAAACGGTTGTGTTTGATATTCTTGAATCAAGTTACTAATCAGAAGGTACCCACTGCTTCACCAACTCCTTGCGGAGTGGTTTACCACTTGTTTATCTCA
>CAZGIY010000184.1:0-2367 GCA_964526445.1 uncultured Candidatus Poseidoniales archaeon | reverse complement strand
ACAGGGTGCAGAGTAAGCGGCAATTTTCTCAAACACAAGTCAAATCCTGAGTTGTGCTTACTTGAGCACAAATAGATACCCTGTGTTCGAAGGATTATTTCTGTGTCCGGACCAAACTATTTGCCCTCGTCATGTTATCAGGCATCATGGTCGATATCCTCTGCCCACATTGTGATGAGGAAATCGGATTGGATGATGATGCGTTTGGTGATTTCATTTGTCCACTATGTGATGGAGAATTCACTTGGGATGCATTGTTCGATGAAGAAGAGGAAGAGGAGGTTGAAAACGAGGCATACTGTCCTTCTTGTGGTGCTAGCCAGAGCGTCCCCTCTTCCCAAGTCACCAGCATGATCTGCGACAGATGTGAGACTAATTTCAGGATTCCTCGATTCGGTACCAATTCAAGTGGTCAGAGAGTAGTTCTTCCAGATGGAGAATATCCATGGAGAGAGTTCTTGATAGGTCTGTGTGTTCCTTGTTTAATTGCTCTGATTTCGGGAATTTTCTTGGTGACATCACTTGGTGATGGGGCGTTCCTTTTGCTCTGGCTCATCCCTATTTCAATTATTATTTTCTTGTTTCTTGGTTTCAGTAAGGGGAAGTCTGGATTTGTGCATGGCTCCTTGGTGGCAATAATCATTGCTCCATCCGTGTGGTTCGGTGGGTGCTTTGGAATGTTATTGCTCACTGGATGATTACTGAAAACCCGTTCATAGGGAGGGGTGTGAGCCGCCAGAACCCCACGCACAAGTCAAATTTTGAATTGTGCTTACTTAAGCACAAATGGTAGTAGGGTTATTGGGAACAATTATAGAAAGAGGAAAAAATACAGATTCATGCGCCCTATTTCCCTGCTATCAATAATCACCGTGCTGACTTTGATGCTGAGCCAATCTGGATTTGATGTATACATCCATAATCCGAGTGAAGAAATATTGAGTACATCTACACAACAGGGCTTCGTTGGGGAGAATTCGTCATCCGATGATTGGTTCTTGGGTACGACTATGGCAGAGCACACCGATTGGGTGGATTCCGTTGTATTTTCACCCGACGGTACACTGTTAGCCTCTGGTTCTTGGGACGATACGGTGAGGATTTGGGACACCTCAAACTGGACTACGGTACAAACTCTCACGGAGCATATTGGGGCGGTTATGACGATCGCCTTTTCGCCTGATGGCACGCTGCTCGCCTCTGGTGCCGGCGGCCTCGATGATTCAATAAGAATCTGGGACACCTCAAACTGGACGACAGTCCAGACCCTCACGGGGAATACAAACAATGTCTACTCTGTGGCTTTCTCCGCCGACGGCTCATGGTTAGCCTCCGGTTCCTATGACAACGTCATCACGATATGGAATACTTCGGACTGGTCAGAGTCCCAAATCATTACTGGGCATTCTGAGAGGGTGACATCTGTCACCTTCTCACCTGACGATACCTTACTCGCCTCTGGCTCATGGGATAATACGATTAAGATATGGAATACCTCGAACTGGAATGAGGTGCAGAGTTTCACAGGACATAGCGATTGGGTGACATCTGTCACCTTCTCGCCCGACGGCACGTTGCTAGCCTCAGGTTCAGTTGACAATACTGTCATGCTTTGGGACACTTCAAACTGGACGCATATCCAGAACCTTACTGAGCACAGCGGTGATGTGAGGTCCGTGGCCTTCTCGCCCGATGGCACGTTACTCGCTTCAGGATCATCAGACGAAACGATCGGGATATGGAGCACCTCAAACTGGACACAGATGCAGGTTCTGACGAATCAAAGCAATGGAGTGGCCTCCGTTACCTTCTCTCTCGATGGCACACGGCTCGCTACCGGTTCTCATGATAATTCGATTAGTATCTGGGAAAGTGACTTAGATGATGATGGTGTAATCGATGTAATTGATGTCTGTCTTGCTACTACAGAAGGTGATTCAGTGGATTCCAGCGGTTGTTCATGGTCTCAGCTAGATGATGATAGCGATGGGGTAGTAAATGGGGCCGACGCATTTCCAAACGACGTCAACGAGAGCGTAGACTCCGACGGTGATGGAGTGGGAGACAATGGAGATGTATTTCCCAACGACGCCAGTAAAACCACTGAATCGGTTGACGATGGAGATAAAACCAGTGATTCCTCAGAACAAGAAGGAGCAGAAAATGATGAAGGCGGTTTACCAGGATTCACATTCGCGTTCACAATCAGCGCATTGAGCATCGTGGCTTTATTCCGAAGGTCAAGCAATAGTTAATTCAGATCATGGGCAATATTAGGAGTCTGAACGCTTGTGCGTCCAAACCCTGTGGGGTTGTGCTTGTCTAAGCACAAAATGAACGCTTCACCGAGTGCCCGCTTACAGGGTG
>CAZGIY010000183.1:0-2394 GCA_964526445.1 uncultured Candidatus Poseidoniales archaeon | reverse complement strand
AGGTTGTAAATTCAAGCGTGTACAGTTTACTCCTGACTTGTTGCCAAGCGATATCATGGGGACGTACATGTATGACCAGAAGTCGGGCGAGTTCAAATTGCGTGCTGGACCTCTGTTCTGTAATATCCTATTGGCTGACGAGATTAACCGTGCTCCGCCAAAGACTCAGGCTGCATTGCTTGAAGCAATGGAAGAAAAGCAGGTTACCATTGAGGGTATAACCCACAAACTACCCGCACCTTTCGTCGTTCTAGCAACTCAGAACCCTGTCGAGCAGGAAGGTACCTACCCGCTACCGGAGGCACAAATGGACCGTTTCCTAATCAAGATGAGTATGGGATACCCAGACCGTTCTGAAGAGAAGGCTATTCTGGCTCGCCGAAAGTTGCGTGGAAAGGACACACACGATGTCGTGCAAATCACTTCACCAAAGAAGGTGGTGGCTATGCAGAAGGCATTGGAGACAGTTCACGTCGACCCGGCTATTCTGTCATACGTTGTTGAAATCGTACAGCGCAGCCGTGAAGATCACAGAATCATCAACGGATGCAGTCCTCGTGCCAGTCAGGCCCTGTTCAAGTCGAGCCGTGCAGCAGCAGCCATCGATGGCAGAGACTACGTCATTCCAGATGATATCAAGAGCATCGCACTACAGATTTGCAGCCACAGAATCGTAATGAAACCAGAAGCCAAGATTCGCGGAATCACTGGAATGCACATCATGCGAAAGATTATCTCTGAAGTTCCAGTACCGGTCATTCAGCCTGCTTGAACAAACTGTATACCCATCGCTTCAAAGGTGAAGGCTTTGCTTGCGGTTTGAACAAGGGGGAATTCAGGTGGACCCGTACAGTATGGTCATAACCGTAGCCAACCAGAAAGGAGGTTGTGCAAAGACAACAACGGCGGTCAACTTAGCTGCCGCTCTTGCTCGGGGTGAGAAAGATAGGAACCGCTGGATCATTCCGCCTTCCAAGGTACTGTTAATCGATCTAGACCCACAAGGAAACTGTTCGACCAGTTTTGGTATCGAGAAGAGAGAGTTGAAGAAAACCGTTCATGATCTGTTGATGAATGAAAGTGGTGAAGAGTTACCCCTTATGGATGAATTTCTGATACCACCCGAGCGCTTGACTGAATATATGCAGAAGGCCTGGAAGACTGAATATCCAAATCGGCGGTTGCCCAAGGACCTGGGAATAGAGAATCTGTGGTTACTTCCCTCTTCAATTCATTTGTCTGGGGCCGAGATTGAATTATCTCACAGATTGGGCCGTGAAACTAGACTCAGAGAGGCTTTGGCTCCCATTGAGCATGAATTCGATTACATCATCATCGACACCCCCCCTAGCCTAGGGCTATTGACCATCAATGCGATGGCTGCCTCGCGTTGGGTATTGATTCCAGTCCAAGCAGAGTTCTACGCATTAGAAGGAATGAGCCTTTTGATGAACTCGGTAAAATTGGTACAAAGGAGAATCAATCCGCATCTGAAGTTGATGGGAATCGTAATGACAATGGTCATGCCAAAATCAAAATTGTCTAATTCAGTATGTGATGAAGTGAAAAAACACTTCCCAAAACACGTATATTCCACTGTAATTCAACGATTAGTGAAAATTGCTGAAGCGCCCTCGGAAGGTGCTCCTACTGTGTTATTACACAAACGCGGTAATGATAGCAAAGGAAGGGGAAGCCTGCAATACTGGACTTTTGCTAAAGAATTCCACCAAAGAGTGGAGAAGAAAAAGAGAGAACTCGGCATCAAGGTATGAGGAACCTAACTCTACTCATTACAACAACGCTGTTAAGTATCGCTCTTTGTACACAGGTATAGGATTACCATGACGGCAGCAGGAATGACATCGGTGAGCGTGAGTTTTGAGACTAGAAGACAGTTGAATTCGATGAAAGTGATGGATAATCATCGCAGCGTCGATGATTTGCTTGCTGATTTAGTGAAACAGTACAAGGTACTGCGCATGCGCGGTGTTGTAGATGACCTACGCGCTAGATTCTCCGAACTTGATGAAATGGATGTCGACGCTCTAGTACGCAAATTAGCGATGTCTCCCTTTGCAGTCTGAGGTGGTAGCATGAAAGCGGATAGACCATCTAAACCTCCGACCTACAAATTCGATGCTGAGCAATTGATTCGCGCTCTCTTCGATGCTGATTCCGATGAATCAGTACTATTGGAATTGGCTGCCATGAATCGGGTAGAGCTTCATGCTGACGGAATGGTTTGGAATACATTCCTCTGGTTGATGATGAACGTCATGAAGGATGCATCGGGTAGTTCCATTTTCAATGGAGCAGAATTGGGTAAGATGAAGGTTGAGTTACCAATCTTCTTTCACTGATCAACGCCTGTTGTTAGCCAGCCATTCGTGG
>CAZGIY010000182.1:0-2425 GCA_964526445.1 uncultured Candidatus Poseidoniales archaeon | reverse complement strand
ACTTGATGATCAGGGTTGACAGCGACTACTACTTTGAGGAACATTAGTTGGCCTGCTCCTAACAAACCTAGGGCGGTCTTTCGCGATTGTCGAGGATATCGTTGTTTAGAGGCTAGAATCAACAGGTTGTGAAATCCAGTTTCCAAAGGCAGGAACATGTTGATGACATCGCGATGTTGGAAGCGTAATACCGGTAGGAATGCGTCGCCCACGGCTTCGCCAAGATAGCCGTCTTCCATTGGAGGTAGGCCGACAATAGTTGCGGGTAATACTGCATTCTTGCGTGTTGTGATTGCAGTTACGTGCATTACAGGGAATTCACCTTCAAGACAATAATAGCCGAAATGGGCACCAAATGGCCCTTCAGTTCTTGTTTCACCAGGAATAGTGTAGCCTTCAATGACAATGTCTGCCTCTGCTGGAACCAAGAGATCTTGAGTCTTGGCCCGAACTAATCGCAAACGCCTGTTGGCTAGCAAACCTGCAAACATGTACTCCTCAAGATTGTCGGGTAATGGTGCAATTGCTGAGAAGATCAACTCCGGCGGGCCACCGATACAGATTGCCACAGGCATTCTCCCTTCTTGTGCAGCTGCGTGATCTGCACCATGTTTGTGAATTTGCCAATGTAAACCGATTTCGGTCGGACCAAATATCTGCCCTCTGTACATACCGAGATTGTGCTCACCAGAATCAGGATCTTTGGTTACTACCAACGGTAATGTGATGAATCTCCCGCCATCTTCAGGCCAAGTCTTGGGAATTGGTAACTTGGTCACATCGAGTTCTTTGTGTACGATACGTTGACATGCTGCCCTTCTAATTCTTCGAGGTGCCATGGACAGTGCAGATTTGAGCAATGGTAGCCCTTTCCATGGACGCTTCATGATGGCCCCGATATCCGGCTTCATCAATGCAACCATTCTCTTGCCAATGGTATCCGGTTTGTCTACTCCAAGAGCACGTATGGTGCGTTTTGTTGTACCAAAGAGGTTCATTGCCAAAGGAATCTCTGAAATGCTACCATCTGGAAGTTCAGGTTTCTCAAACAAAACTGCAGGCCCACCATGCTTGACTAATCGATCAGCGATAAGCCCCGCTTCCAGTTCAACTTTGATTGGACGGCTGATGCGCAGCAGTTCGCCTCTTCTTTCGAGGTCTGCAAGCCATCGGGACAGTGTCCTCCACGCCACAACAAGGCCTCGGGACTTCAGGATATGAAACCATGTCTAGGCACCATCTCAAGTCGTACATAGTAGTTGGATTGATGAGCCAGCCTCTTCTGCCCCTATGTGGAACCATGCCGAGTGAGTGCGAAGTTCTGGTTATCGGTGCAGGTCCTGGCGGTGGCTCAGCGGCTCTACATGCGGCCAGATTGGGATTGGATGTCATCCTGGTAGAGGATCACGCAGAAATCGGTACTCCCGTACACTGTGGGGAATGTCTCTCGTCTCTAGCGGTCGAGAATCTTGGCCTAGAAATTCCAGAAGAAGTGGTTGCTCTAGAGTGCAAAGGTATCAGGGTAATTTTTCCTGATGGTACTGCACGGCTTCTTTCTGAAGAGGGCTATGTTCTCGAAAAACACCTCTTTGAGCGCTGGTTGGCTGAAGAAGCCGTTTCTGCAGGAGCAAGAATGAGATTGTCTCACAAAGTGGAGAAGATGCAGCGAGAAAGCAATTCAGAAAATCAATTTACCAATTGGATTATCGAGGGTAAAGGAGAGGCGTTTCCAATTAGTGCAAAAATTATTATCGACGCCTCGGGAGTTTCTGGCGTTGCCGCCAAGTTATTGCAGATGGATGATGGCATAGAAGTCATCGCGGGTTTCCAATATGAGATGGAAGGAATCGAGAATGATGGTTACCTCGATTTCTATTTGTGGCCAGACTATTCACCGCATGGATATGTCTGGATGATTCCAAAAGACTCAGGCAGAGCGAACGTAGGTTTGGTAACCACTGAGAAGAAAGGCGCAGTGAAATACTTGGATTCCTTCATTGAAGATACATATCTGAAGGATATGGAAAAGGCCAATCCTCCTTGGCGCCAAGATGGACGTAAGGTTCGTCCATTTGGAGGCACCATCCCGATAAGTGGACCTAGAAACAAAACTACTGCCGATGGCTTGATTTTAGTTGGAGATGCAGCGGGTTTCACTTCACCATTGTTTGAAGGAGGCTCTCATCTAGCGATGAAATCTGGTCTCTTTGCCGCCCAAGTTGCAGGTTTTGCACTCTCAGACAACGATTTGTCAGATGCGAAATTGAAGAGATATGAAGAATTGTGGAAGAAGGAATTTCCTCCATATGACAAGATTCTCAAGGGGAAAAATGCATTATACCGCTTAAGTCGATCAGATCTTTCATTCATGGGCCGCTGTTTACCAAAGGAAATGGCACGAATGAGTCAATTGACCAAATTTTTT
>CAZGIY010000181.1:0-2457 GCA_964526445.1 uncultured Candidatus Poseidoniales archaeon | reverse complement strand
CTGGTGCGGTTATTTCGGGCTTCTGATGTGGATCAGTGCGGTTGTTTCCTTGTCCGTCCGTTATGGAATCGTCTCGCGATGAGGATTCCCATATCTGACCCCCCTTCTGCACCGCTCCGACTGCAATTACCAATGGTACGTTTGCCGGTGAAGAAACAAGCCCGTCATCATCTACACCGCCATCATTTCCCGCTGCAGCAACCACATATACGCCCTTTTCGAGAGCCTCGATGACAGCGTTCTCAACCTCACTTGAAGTATTGTCATCAGAATTCTGCATGCCCCCTAGAGACAGAGATATGATGTCAGCAGAACGTTCCTCTATACACCAATCAATTGCCTGTGCCACTAGAGTGGTGTCGCCTACTGTCTCCATCCCCTGACGCTCTCCAAGAGCAGCAGCAACCGATAATGAGATTCCCGTGGCAGCACCCTTGAGGTGCCCATCCGCAATCAATATCCCAGCCATCATACTTCCATGATGATCAAGTCCATGATCTAGGGGTGTTGTCGAACCTGAGACAAAGTCCTTGAACACAATCTGGGCATCATTGAAGTCATCATGGTCTAAGTCAATTCCCGTATCAACCATACATACCTTGACTCCAGAACCATCCAACCCATGCACTGATTGTAGATCTCTAATTCTAGATTCCTCGTATGCCCACTCTGAATCAGGATATTGGACTTCAGCCACGCCCAACCAATTTCCGAGCCCCCACCAAGATGTCAATGCGATAATTAGCACCATCAATACAGAACCGGGGATGCGCCCTGAACGCCTTCTTCTCTCAGCCAATGGAGCCTGTGGGGGCACATCAGGTTGCCAACCAGTCACCTCTGCTCGAAATCCCTCCTGATGACCTAACAGATTGGGGTCTGCAGCGCTGAGAATGCGCGGGTCTTCCGGTTCAGGGATGAAATCAAGACTGCGTAACTCGTCTAGCATTGCCATCCCAGCGATTGCTGAAGTTGGCGACTATTGAATACTCGTTTTTTCCCTTGAAGAAAATCGAGATTAGAACTTAGGCCCACGACGCGCCGCTAGACCCTTTACTCCGGCATATATTCCCAACAGAATTACACTGATGATAATCCATGGTAACCATGAATTGGGCTCATCTGGAGTAGGAGCAACAACATTTCTGGTGATAGTTTCCACAGATTGATCTCCGCCATCAACAGTCTGAACTGTTGTGGTTGCATATGCTGTTATTCGAATCTGTGCCAAGTCTGCTGTGCTTAGATCTAACTGCAACTCAGCAGTTACTGTCTCTCCTGCAGGTACTGAAATCGTTGTTGTAGCACTAGGTACAGGTTCAATAACTTGCAAATCAGATACCTCAACCGAAACATCCACATGTTCTGCGTCTAGAGTTCCCTCATTTTTGACCTTGACAGTGAAAGTATTGCTGTCTTGGAACAAGGCCTCACCTTCATTTAGGAATTGTACAATCTTGATATTGGCTCTTGCAATACTAACAGTAATCTCGATTTCATCAATCGCCTTTCCATCTTCATCTACGAATTGTGCTCCGCTCTCATCAAGAGCGTTGACCTTGACCACATAGGTACCATCACCTGCATCAAGTGGTGCATAAATGGTGAAACTCTGTGTACGTGGCTGAGTCGAACTCAAAACTAACGAGGCGTTGGTTGGAGTTGCGGACCAATTCGCAGGTAAAGTGCTAGCATCCAATTCAAACTGAACCGTATCCTCGCCATTTCCGAGGTTGGTCAAGTCGATATCAATAGGTGTACCAGTGGTTCCTCCAGGTGCGACTCCTACCTGCTCGGGATAACTATCCAAGCGGATTTCGTGGCGCTGAGGCACATGGACTTCCAATCCTAGTTCACCTGTCAGAATTGCACCGACCTTGAATTCAACTCCAATCGGGTGATTGTCGTCATAGGAACGTGCAATATCCTGAGTTGGCAACTGAATCTTGAAGCGGAAGGTCTGTTCCTTAACACCCGGTGCAGAGAGGTTCTCTCCCAATCCCAAAGCAATGCTATGACTGGAGTTCCAATCCTCAGCCGATTCATCTCCCAAGAAGGTCACATTCCAATCCTGCGAATCGTGCAGGATTCCAGTGTCTCCGGTCAAAGTGTACAAGGATTCTGCCTGATTACCGGAGTATGTTACCTTGGCTTCAACGATGATGTCCTGATAGGAATCCAGTTCATCGTCTCCTCCAACTACTTCGATTGCCGTCATTGTCTTATCTCCAATATCGACGTTATTGCCTCCGGAAACTACCGAAATCAACTCGAATGTAACATCGTGCCTTGCAGGGCGAGTGGCCGTCATTGTCTTCTCTTCCTGAGTGACTCCAGTGATGATGTCAATGGTTACACCACCTGAATAATTCATCTCCATTCCCATTTCAGTAGTGGAGAAAGACACAGAGAAAGTAGCCCTTCCATTAGGTAGTAGCAATTGGTAAGTTCCATCAC
>CAZGIY010000180.1:0-2483 GCA_964526445.1 uncultured Candidatus Poseidoniales archaeon | reverse complement strand
CAGGATCTTGATGGCTGTAGAGATGCCGATGAGGATGCTGATGATGACAATGATGGAATCGAGGACGGGAACGACAACTGTCCTGATGAGACTGGAACTTCAAGCAAGGGGACAATGATCGGTTGTCCAGACAGTGATGGTGATGGTTGGGCAGATAGTCTCGATGACTGTCCTGATACAGCGGGAACTTCAGAGAATGGAAGTCTGGTTGGTTGTGTTGACAGCGACGGCGATGGTTGGGCGGATAGTATCGATGCCTTGCCTGAGGAGCCAACACAGTGGCTTGATTCAGACGAAGATGGATATGGAGACAATATCAATGGCCACAAGGCGGATGATTGCCCGCAGGTATCAGGAGGTTCATCTGAGGATAGACAGGGATGCAAGGATAGCGACAATGATGGTTGGTCAGATGCAGATTTCTCATGGTCCATCGACTTTGGAGCAGATGCATTACCAAGTGACCCTACTCAGTGGACCGATTTTGATGGTGATGGTTTTGGAGATAATTATGGGAACCATTCTTGGAGTAGCACACGTCCAGATGGATGGCCAGGGGAATATGTTCTCTTGGCATTGAACCAAGATGCTTGTCCTCTACAGTATGGTGCTTCAAACAAGGGAGAAATCTACGGTTGTGCAGACCGAGATGCAGATGGCTGGGCAGATTTCATTGACGCATTCCCAGACGATGCCTCTGAGCATCTAGATAGTGATAAGGATGGATTTGCTGATGGTAAAGATAACTGCCCGAGCACAAATGGTGCTTCAACTATCGATAGGAAAGGATGTGCAGACCTAGATGGTGATGGATTCTCCGATCCCGATGCACTTTGGACTATCGGAAATGGCGCTGATGCTTTCAGAGAAGAACCCACACAATGGAGTGATTCTGATGGAGATGGCTATGGAGATAATTCTGAGGGAGTTCAGCCCGATGCTTGCCCTAACACCTTTGGGACTTCGACAAAAGAAGGCAACCTCGGCTGCCCGCCTTCAAGCAATGATGATTCCAAGGACGGCCAATCGTTGAATGAGGATGCTAGTAGTGGATTGGCAGGACTTGGCGATGGTGATCCAGTGACTTGGGGATTGTTGGTTGGAGGAATTGTTGCAGTCATAATCCTCGTCGTATTATTGGTTAGGGGTGGAGAAGAAGACGATGAATATGAGGACGAAGATGCGCTCTATCATCAGCAATATGCAGCAGCCATGACTCAACAGGATACACAGCAGCAATATGCTCAGCAACAATATGCCCAGCAATATCAGCAACAGTATCAGCAGCCTGCAGCAGTTCAAGCAACAGGTGTACCTGATCCTTCGATAGTCGGTCAGATGAGAACTGATGGTAACGAGTGGATCGAGTATCCAAATGCCTCGGGAATCTGGTATTCAAGAGATCCAGCAACTCGTTCATGGGTTCGCAGAATCTAATCCAAGGGGTGGCCTATCCCCTCTTCTCCAAGTGTCCATTTTAGGCACTTGACGACACCTTCCAAGGCCTTTGCGTTGCGCGCAGCCTCCATCATTCCTTCTTTATCTCCATCTTCTCGACACTGTTCGAACCAATCTTTCCACTTTTTCTTTCGCCCGATGGCTGCTTCGAGCATCTCTTCAATCTCTTCCCAAGTCCTATCGTAGTGGCGAACGGGTTTGTCGCTCATGATATCACGGGTATGTGCAGATTCTTTACATTCTTGAGTTTGATGCCGAATTGTTACTGATTTGCATTATCTGGTAAGCGCCTATTTGTCCATCGACTATTGGTTGGCACAACCATATCATCACCAATGATGCAGCCATCAAGTACAGAACCGGATTCAACTATACTGTTTCTACCGATGATGCAGTTTCTGAGAGTAACTTCTCCCCTTACTACTGCTTTAGCCATCAATAATGAACCACTAACAACAGAATTCTCTCCGACCATACAACCGTCCAGCAATACAGATTTTTCACAGATGCCTTCAAGCTTGGAGTTCGGACTAAGGTATCCCTCATTAGAACCTTCAGGAATCTGACTCCACAATTGATCTCTACCTCTCAGAACAATCTCCTGTGCAGCCAATAGATCAGATGGTCTACCTATGTCAAACCACAAGCCTGAGATGGTGATTCCACGCAGTGGCATTCCTAGTTCAAGCATCTGAGGGAATACTTGTTTGCTCCAATCAAACTTCTCACCCTTTGGAATCAATTCGAGTACCTCAGGTTCTAGGATATACAATCCTGCATTGATGACATTGCTGAAGGCCTCTTCAGGTTTCGGCTTTTCTTGGAATTTAACAATCCAACCGGTCTCCAAATCAGAGTCTATATCCCCGCTCTTTTCATTGGATAGTCCGACTACTCCATATTCGCTTGGGTCATCTACTTGCCACAGAGCCATGCTAGCCATTGCACCACTATTCTTGTGCTCTTCTAGCAATGCTGCAATATCGAATGATGCGAGGGTATCTCCTGAACCAACGACGAATGTT
>CAZGIY010000179.1:0-2496 GCA_964526445.1 uncultured Candidatus Poseidoniales archaeon | reverse complement strand
GAGTAAACTGTACACGCTTGAATTTACAACCTAGGGCTTTAGCGAAAGTATTGGAGAGCATCGTCTTCCCTAGACCTGGGAAATCCTCCAGTAGCATGTTTCCATTCGATAGGATACCTACGGTTACTCTACGTAGGTTCTCCTGCTTACCGATGATGACCTTTCCGACCTCATTCATCAGGCCATTTGCAATCGCACTTACCGTGGCGATTAGGTCCTTGGCACGGTTGTCTCCTCCTCCTCCTGCTCCGGCTTGATATGCTTGGGCCATGGTATACACTCCTGTGGACGCTACCCCACCCGTCGGAATCGTACTTCAAGATTGGGGAAAGAGACTTCACGCAAAACTGTCTGAAGAAAGGCCCTAGAATCACTAAAATCGCTCATCTACCCCAAAAATGGTTCTCTTTTCGGTGCAAAATGATGAGTTCTTGATAGATATCTTCTTCCATCGCCGTCATCTCCAGTTTACGCAAACGTTTAGCGTGATTTTCTGGGATATCTACCAATAGGATGTCTTCCTCATCGATTCCTCTACCTACCGTTGCTCCTTGAATCGCTACCGCTACTTCGTCACCTTGACGCGCCTCTTTCAGCACCTCATCACCGGTGCGCAATGATTGTACTCTACCTACCGAGGTACCATCTGGTTTCATCAAACGTTGACCTTGATGTACCCTTCCACCAAGTACTCTGACCCCGACAACCGCAGGGTTACTTCTACGGAAGATATGATCGCTGAGAATCAGTAATTTACCGGGGTAAACCAACGCTTCCCTTTGTGCTTCTTCAATAGCTCGCTTGGTTTCTTCCTGCCACTTCTCGAACCGCTCAATGATGTGATAGATGATGTCTCCATCCATCAGTTCGACAGAGGAATCATCAGAACTCAGTTTCTCTGCTACTTCGTTCAATGAACTGGTAGAGAAGGCAAGAATCACTCGATGCAAAGGATCTGCAGCATTTTCAGCGGTCATCAAATCTCGTTTATTGATTTGGCCAATGGTGGCTAAACGAATCGGGACCCCGAGTTTTTTCAACTCCCAAGCCAGAGCCTCTAGGCCACCTAGCGTATCCGCTTTCAGAACGACCCCTTCCTCATCCATACTGAATGATACCTTTGCTTCGTCCCAAGCCAGAGATTCAGCCTCTTGTGCTTGTTCTTCAGTATTGGACAATCTAAGGGAAGTTCCGGCAAGGACGTTTTCCAACCCCGGCCCACTGATTTTGATACCAGCTGCGGCTTTGACATGGTCGAAATCATCCCAACGGTCTCCAGCATCTCGCATTTCTGACATCCCACGTGGACGGAACATGCCCTTGACGTGAGTCTGGAAGGGGCCATCTTGCGATACCAGTGTAATCTTGTCTCCTTTGTTTAGTTCTCCTCGATATAGAATGACATCGATAGTTTTCCCAAGGCCGCGCTCATCTTTCATCTCTAGAACCGTTCCTTCTGCAGGACCAAGTGTATCCCTCAATCTCTCTTCAAGGAAGCGTTCTGCAAGACCAATAGTCACCGCCAAGAGGTCGGCTAATCCTTCTCCTTCTTTGGCAGAACAGGGAACTACAGCGATATCCTTGGTGAAATCCTTGATTCGGTCATATCTTTCGATGTTGAATCCGTGTTCTGAAAATTGCCCAACCATTTTCCACCACCGTTCTTCGAAATATTCCTTGGAATCGGATCTTTGATTCTCGAATGACTCGACAAAACTGCGTCCGAATTTTGTTTGCCAACCATGCAACCGGTCAATCTTGTTGGCCGCTATTACGAAGGGGGTACGCTGCTTGCGTAGAATCTTCACCGATTCGATTGTTTGCGGTTGACAACCTTCCATCAAGTCGACAACTAGAATCGCGATGTCGGCTAATGCTCCTCCTCTGCTGCGAAGGGATGTGAATGAATGGTGTCCCGGAGTATCGATGAATAACAACCCTGGCGATTTGAATTTCTTTCCACCCATCATTATTGCACAGGTTTCGTTCAATAATTCTGCAGGCACTTCGGTAGCTCCGATATGCTGCGTAATTCCTCCAGCCTCGCGTGCCATAACGCTGGCCTGCCGCTCTTGTCCCAGCGAACGGATATGATCGAGAATGCTGGTCTTACCATGGTCGACATGTCCAAGAACGCTGACTATTGGTTGGCGATTCTCTCCCAATAGTGGCGCTTCGGCCTCTTCAGGTAGTTCTTCATCGCTCATTCCTCTCCCTCCTCGGGAGTTTCAGGATTCGTAGACCCACTTCTCACGGTCGCAGGACCAGTCCATCGTTCCTTCTGGGAACCAAAGTCCCAATTCAAACTCGGCGGTTTCAGCAGCATCGCTGCCGTGAATCATATTGAAGCCCATGTCCATCCCGTAATCTCCGCGTATGGTTCCAGGTAGTGCATCTCTACCATTGGTGGGTCCAATCAGACTTCTTGCTACCTTGATGGCCTCAACCCCATGCCATGCCATACAGACAACAGGGCCACTTGTGACGAACTTGATC
>CAZGIY010000178.1:0-2508 GCA_964526445.1 uncultured Candidatus Poseidoniales archaeon | reverse complement strand
ACCTATCTCAGTTTATACCGTTGGTATATACGCACAAGGAAACATTCACCGTCATCTTCATTTCATCCACCCTTATTCGCTTCCTGAGGGAAGTGGATGAAAAATAGCCGGATATCGGACCTCATTATTTGAGTTGATGACATTGTCCGATGAACGTCTTGCAGACCTAGGCAAGCAAGGTCAGCTTCTGGAACAAAAGGCTAATTCAATTGCAAACGAGATTGGGACAGACGACTTCACATTGTTTGGTGGTGCATTAATGCATTATCTGGGTGACGGGACGCCGTCTGTCAATGATATTGACATTGCTGTGTGCAATGCTGAACAGTTTCAGATTGTAACCAGAACTCTCCTACAGAACGATTTTACTTACGAATCGCCTCCTTGGCGAGCCTTTACTCGAGTGGGGGGGGAAACTTGGAATGTGGCTCTGATTCGGGATAGTGAATGTTATGACATTACACTAATAGAAGACTGCAGCGAAATTGGATTATTCTATTTAGATGGGGTACGTCTTCAATTCCCTTCACGAAAGGTAATAGGTCGAACAGAAGCCTTCAATGATCTTCGGATGAAGTTATTTCGACCACTTCCAGGACTTTCGACACTCGATCCTTGCTACGTGTTCCAAGCGATTTGTCGTATATCTAGAAAATATGGTTTCTGGCCTCAAAATGAAGAGCAGCATGTATTGACATGGGATCTCTTCAATGAACATTCGACTGAAGGAGGGTGTGATTTTAATGAATCTGCCCGTTCTCAACTCCATCTTGCAATAGCTGAGGTCGAGGAGTCGTGCCCTTGGCTGTGTTGAGGGATTAATTGATTCCTTGATGGCGTAGCGTTACCAATAAATGTGAACCTCATCAAACTCAAAGATGAGCGAATCAGAGTTCCTCTGGTATATGGTGGCAGCAATCTCTCGAATCTCGGTCCGGTGGCATATCTCATCCTCAATCCTTCACCTTAATCTCCCGCCCAAAGGTCGCCATTACAATCCATCGCCCAATTGCATTCGATGGCCCCCCCTCATGGATCTCCAGTGGTGTTATGTAATGCCAGAATGGAAGTTTATGTACCGTGATAAGGCTGTCTCTCGCAACATCAACGACATTATTCAGATGACCATTTATCGATTCCGCAACGAGTAGTTGCCTCTTTACCCAAGGTTCACAAAATGAAATATGGACATCCACGTACCCATTCCTACGATATTCATCTTCAGGATGGTGGTCCGTGTGAGGACCTTGATAATCGCCAACAGAATACCCCATCACCTCCCTTCTCAAACAATTGGTAAGATTCCACCCCGTCACCAACTGTGCTAGTTGACGTAGTTCATCACTCTCCAGTATCGCTCGCAGCCAATCAAGTTGGGAGCCGCTTGCAGAATCTAGTCGAGAGGTAAGATCTTCACCCGAAACGAGAACCGCCTTTGCCAAGACTTCCTTTCCATAATTTCCGAGAGACGGATTGTTGCTACAAGAGCATGGTACGTCTGCACGTTCAAGTCGGTCAATGGAACAATCCTCTCTGAGCCGATCTCTGAGTGAGCGACTGACTGACTCACGAAGTAGACCAGTGGTCGCCCATAGACCTGCACTCGTTCCAATTTCTATATCCGATGATTGTTTTATGGCTTCAAATTGATCAATCTTAAAGAGTTGCATTCTTGAAAATCCTCCCCTATTCGTATACTCTTTGAAGGACAGTTGGTGTCAAGAAGTTGATTTCGGAATCTTTGGATGCAAGAAGGTGGGTGACAGAACCAGAATACACGAAGTTAGCTTCATTAGAACCATTCCAATGGGCATCGATTCTTTCGATACGATGAACCAATGGAGACGGCAAAATTGTTGGCGCTGTCCACCGGTATGGCAGGACAGTGATTCCATCCAATTTCTTGCCGTCGATGGTTTCTAACTGGTATCGGATGATGCCAGTCGCCGCACCCACTCCGGCTGGAAGTAGGTAACCCTCGATTGGTGAGATATACCCCTTCAAAGGTGGTAGATCAGACGTGCCCACCATCTTCTGAGAGATGCGAAGCACATCACCAGCATCTTCAAGGGTAGCAGTGATTTGTAAGTCAAGTACTTCCTTTCCTTGTTCATCCCAAATTGTACCTCTACGATAAGGAGACATTTCAAAACTGTCTCCTACGATGTCCCGGAAAGTGCCCTCCGAGCTCGCTCTGGCGATATACTGGGCGATGAGGCTAGGACAGATTGCGGGGCAGGAAATCGGATCGAAACCCGTTGGATATCTCGGGTTAGCATTGACATGCAATTCAAACCGACCTTCTGTCATGTCTGTAATTCCAATTCCTTCCATAAGAAAGGGGACATCGTTTACGCGTGCTTCGACTTCAAACTCAACTTTTCGAGATGACATGTAGATGTCCTTCTATTGACAGTATAAAAATAATGTCTAAACCAGTAAACAGAATTCGAGCATGGTGCTAAACTATTTTTTGGTTTGTGGAATGGTCCACAAGGGTCTACTTCC
>CAZGIY010000177.1:0-2509 GCA_964526445.1 uncultured Candidatus Poseidoniales archaeon | reverse complement strand
TCGCCACCTTCACTCCAGGCTTCTGCAGCAGCAGTCAACTCTCCTTTGTTCAGGTAGTTATTGTCATCAGCATCGAAGCCAATGGCATGGGCCAAAAATGCATCTCTATCACTTATGCCATGAGCATCCATCACCTTGGATAGTACATTCTCATTCCAACTGAAGTCAGAGGTATCCCCATCGGAACTATCTCCCTCATCCTCACTATCTCCAGTATCGTCTGAAGAATCGGCAGCAGCTGATGGTAGACTGGCCAAGGAAGAATCGTCTTCAACCTCGTCACCAAATGTTGCACCATGGAATTTTTGCATGGCTTCAGCATCGATGTCTCCATCTCCCTTAATCTCATAGGACACTTCCAATCTCTCATCCTTGGCGATGACTGGAACATTCCATTCTACCTTGGTACCATCTTCCTGTGAATCCGAATTCATTTCAACATCGCTTCGCTTTTCATTACCTGCGCCGCGTACAATGCAATCCTTGATTTCAAATCCTGTAGGAAGGATATCATGAATTACCAAATCCTGTAGTGCAGTATCTGATCTGTTCTCGAATATGATCATCACTTCATAACGGCCCTTTCCGCCTACTGGAATAACTGTCTTTCCAGCACTGAACTTTCTTCGCTTGTGTGAGACTCTGATTGCTGGTACCTCTGCAGCATCTCTAGCACAGACAGGTCCAAATCTCTCGGCACTGAATTCAGTACGTGCTGGAGCAGCAATCTCTGCATTATCTGGACTCGGGTCAGGAGCAGTCAAAGAGTAACTGATTTCCATTGTCGAATTAGGTCTCAAGCCAACAGGACCACGAGTTCCGATTGTCAATTGGATAGTGCATCCATCGCCATCAGGGCTTCTTCGGAACTCCTCAAGGGACACTCCATCCTTCAATTCCACACGGAATTGCTCTGGACTCATCCTATCTCCATCGATTGTGATGGTAATCTCCTCTGGATCAGGGTTAGAAAACAATCCTGGCACATCATCGGTTAGTCGCATCAGGTTGATGTCAGCGGAACCAGTATTCTTGATGGTAATACAGGAATTGACAACCTGCTCTCTGTAACTCCTTAGAGTAGCCGCATCATATGTCTTGGACACATCTGCTTCCAAAATGGTGAATGTCTGTGGCTCCAGTTCAATGCTACCGTTGGTTTTGTGTTCAACACGAGGTATTACAGAATATCCCAATTCATTGGTGAAGTCTGGGCGCTCATTAGCTGCTACTTCCTTTACGTCAGATTCCCACTTTCCTTGAGGAGGTACGTCGTCTGACACGTCCGCTACATCGAACAATAGTTCGTCGCTTCCAGACACTCTCACCTGAAGTTTAACAAGGTCAACGGCGAAACTTGAGCGGTTCTCAAAGACTGCTTGACAACGCCAGTTGTCAGGGCGCTCATCCTCATCAACAACCATGTAAGAGAATCCTCTGCAGAAGGCATCGACTTCTGTGAAATGCACACTCGAGAGAGTTGAATCAGAGGAATAGGTGGCTTTGGTCACACCAGCGTTGACTGGCTTGATATCTTGTACCAAAACGCTGGCCTCGCAAGTCAAGGTCCTTATCTCACCTGCTTGTAGAGTTCCAACCTTCCATGTCAGAACCCCATCTTCGACATCTCCACCTGAGGTGATTTCAATTGCATCAGGTACATCCCTTGTTACTTCTACATCATCGACCTGTACACTGGATACATTCTCAACTTCCAACTCAAGAGCAATCGCTGTGGCCTCACTATCATGAGATACAGACAAACTGCGCTCTTGGGAACGAGAAGGGTTTGTATCAATGCGTTCCCTGATAACCAACATCCTTGCACCCTTCACTTTGTAATCGACACTGTGGTCACTATCGGGCTCCAACTCGTCAACTGGCATGTGGTCATTATTGAAATCAGTAGATTCAGTTCCAGAAAGGAATACATCGATATCCCATAGCCTATCCTCGGAACTTGGATTATGAAGTGTCATTATTCCCTTTACATTCTGCTTCACGACTTCTCCATCGCAAGAAAGTAGAGCATCTTCAGTTTCATTGAGTGATGCGTATATCTTGTCGCCCTGTATTGAATCAACGGTTCCAATATCACGCAGGGATCCTCCGGCATGGACACCTGAAGGAGTAGTGGATTCATCGAATTCAGCTCCTTCTTCATCAGAACCACCGGTCAATAAGTCAGTACTTGGCGGTTCAGGAGCATCCTCAGGAGGAGCTGGAGCAAGGAGATCTACGCCCGGTGGTGCTGGTGGAGCGAGCGAGTCATCGCTTGCCGGAGCTGGTGGGGCTAGTGGGTCATCACTTGGAGGCGGTGGCGGTGTTGCCAACAAATCTAGACCTGGGGGCGATGGTGGAGCATCAAGTCCAGGCGGAGCAGGAGGGGCATCCATCTCCGGAGGAGCTGGTGGAGCATCCATTGGAGGTGGAGGTGGTGCTCCTAGCCCAGGTGGCGCAGGAGGCTCTTCAAGTCCGGGGGGTGCGGGAGGGGCATCCATCTCTGGTG
>CAZGIY010000176.1:0-2561 GCA_964526445.1 uncultured Candidatus Poseidoniales archaeon | reverse complement strand
AGGTTGAGAAAAGCGCTCTACTTGAACATCTGTTGGACCCTGCTTCAAAGCCGTGGGGACATGCCGGAAACCCAAACTTGATATCGTGGATAACATGAAGAACAATGTCCTTGTGTAAGGGATGATAGCATGCCGATGGTCATCGACCCACTTGCGACCATAGAGACTTCAACTCTGCTTTCTGATTTGGCATTCTCGGGTGATGGAGAATATCTTGCATGGGGCGAAATCGAAGGTTCATTTCACATTGCTGAATCAGTTGGCAGTAAACCCAAGCAACTTGAATTGAATGGAGCACCCGGCCCCATTGAACCACTATCGAAGAATCGTTTTGTCATGGGAATGTCCGACGCTGATCTACACATGGTCTCAACCGATGGAGAAGTTCTGTGGACACATGAATTGGCAGGAGGATGTGACCTGCTAAGTGTCTCTGTAAGCGGTGGCCTGATCGCCTTAATCGATGGTAGCAGGTCTCTTCACCTTCTCGATATTCATGGCCGAAGTCTGCACCACTACTCAGGTAGTGAATTGAATTTGGTAGCCGTTGACAGGGTAGGTCGAACTGTTGCAGTAGCAGATGATGAAGGAGTTGTCACAGTCATCGACCGAACCGGAGAAACTAGATTTCAGAGAAAGCCAAGTTCTAACTCCGCCGAGAGAATAACTGCTATTGGATTCCAATCGGATGGGCATCTAGTCATAGCCAAAGAAACACTTGGATTGGCGGCAAATGATGAAAATGAACTAGAGGCAGAGTGGTGGAGCCCTCTGGGAAACAAGACCCATACTGCAGAATTATCAGCGAGATGCACAGGTATTGCAGCACATTCCGATGGCTGTTGGCTCAGTCAATTCGATGGCCGTATTCTAAAGGCAGTAATCGGCTCGGAACCAGAGCAAATTTGGCAATCATCCTATGCTATCCAAAGACTTGCTACCATCGGTGATGACTTGTTGGTTGCTAGTTGGTTCCATCTCTACAGAATTTCTGACAAAGACATGGATGGCGAACCCGCTTGGCAGATTGAGCATGCGGGAATCGTAGAGCATTTAGCCGTGGATTCCGATGGGAATAAAATCGCTCTTGGAGGAGAAGACCAGAACGATTACACCGAATCTGAACCGATTCTCATAATCGATGCCAATGCTGAGCCTAGAGAGACGGAGATAAACGTCCAAGATGACCCTTGGACAACCGACCTCGATATGGGTGGTGAAGTTCAGGATGGGCCAAGTGAAGACATCTATTCTGATGACTTGTCTGCAATTGCAGACCTGTTGACCGATGAAGAACGAAAACAAATGGAAGGAGAAGGAGCGGCTGAATCTCAGTCCAATCTATTGTCCATGCTGAGCGGTGATATCGACATCGAAGAAATGGCAGGAGATGATATCTCCGCAAGCGACCTGTTATCAGGACTAGAGGCTGAAACAAAAGCTGCAAACATTCCACCGGTATCCAATGCGGGAGAGGACCAGAAGGTTTCCTCGGAAGATGATGGTTCTGCAATAGTCCTCTTGGATGGAAGCGGTTCATTCGATCCCGATGGGACGGTTGTGGAATGGTCTTGGAAAGATCGAACTGGAAACACCATCGGAGACAGTGCCAAACTGAAGGTCAAACTACCAAAGGGCACTCACCACTTTGAATTGACTGTCAAGGATAACGATGGGGCAACAACCACAGACTCGACGACCGTAGTTGTTGAATGAGCAAAGCGCTTGCGAGTGTCATGCCCGCACTGATCGAGGGATTCTTCGTTGGCCCCTTACAGATGCGTTGCAGTGTAGTCACTTGTCTGGAGACAGGAGATACAATCATCATCGACGGAGGTGATGAAGCACAACGCTTGATCGATTGGATTGAAGAGGCCAGAGGAGATGGTCCTGATGAATCAAACATGCCGGAACTTGAAATCGAGAAAAGTGTGGTTGTACTGCTCAACACCCACGCACACTTCGACCATTCGGGAGCCATTCCCCCATTGCTGGATAGATACGAGGTCGAATGGTATCTGCACGAAGGAGATCACTTCCTTCAATCGACTGCCAAACAATCTGCTGCTCGTTGGAGGTTACAAGTTCCCGAACCGGCAATACCTACCAAGACATTTGATCATGGAGATGAATTGACTTTTGGAAATCTACGCTTTGAGGTTAGACATGCTCCCGGTCATTCACTTGGCAGCGTCTGCTTGATTTTGCGAACTCCAGGAGGGGAGCCAGACCATGCCTTTGTCGGAGATGTTCTATTCGCCGGAGGGGTTGGAAGAACTGATATTCCAAATTCGGGAGGAGATTGGCCTTTGTTGAAGAAGAGCATCGAAGAACAATTGTTCACTTTGGATGATGATACGGTGGTCTATCCAGGACATGGGCCGCTGACCACGATTGGTGAAGAGAGGAGGAGCAATCCATTCGTTGGAGAAGGGGCTGTTGACCCTACAAGAAATTTCTACTTTTGAAGAAAATCGCCAATCTTGAATGTTGGATTAGTGATGGTTGGTAGCCCCTGGCGGATTTGAACCGCCGTCGCAAGATCCAGAGTCTCACATGAT
>CAZGIY010000175.1:0-2570 GCA_964526445.1 uncultured Candidatus Poseidoniales archaeon | reverse complement strand
ACAGCGTTTCGCGCGCTTTCCATAGGAAATAATGGTGTAAAAAAACAACTAGAGTTCAAAATCGAAATCTTCGTCGTCCCAAGCATCCACGCCGCCGCCACCCCTACTGCGTGAAATCCTGACCATGACGATTAGAACAATCAAAAGAAGTAGCAATCCTCCACCAGCATACATCAGAACTTGTAGATCCTCCTCGCTCAAATCCTCTGTCAGACTACTAAAACCACCTTCAGAAGGAACTTCGACTGAAACTCTGACAGTCTCGTCAGGTGAGATATATTCCAAATCAGAGGTCTTCTTGGCTCTAGCATACATCTTGATGACCACCTCTTCAGATTTCTCATAATCACTGGAAACAGTACACTGTATCGCAGTTTGATCGACATAGCCATTCAGATCAAGATTTCTGATTGTTGGTTCAGATTTGCAATCTATTCCCTTAGCAAGCATCTCATCATTATTACTGATGAAGAAATCGACGTCGACAGGAACATTTCCAGTATTCCTGACCTTGGCTGAAATGTTAAAGGATTCACCAGGAGCACTATTCAATGTGAATGCTGTGGCTGAATAATCCAAGTAGGTGTAGGGCAAAATCAAAACTGTTAGAGGGTGAGTCTGGGTATTCTGCACCTGTTCATTCAATGGAATCATTCCAATCTTCTCTACTGTGGCATCCAAATCAACCGAAAAATCTGCGGATTCCGAACGAATTGCAGCCTCAAAAGTCAACGAAACTTGTTCTGTGCTGCTGGCAGCAACCACTACTTGGCTATCAGAAAGCGAACCAGAGACCTCGTTTCCTGAAATGTTCAAAGAAAGCGCAACCGTCTTCTCATACATTGCTCCATTCTCTATGCTACAAACCACCGACTCGCTACCGCCAGAACCTGGACTGACATCCAATTCCACCTGATTAGATTCACAGGTCAAAGTCACATCGACCTCTAATTGTGCTTGTACATCTTGACTGTACAACTGTATTGCCAGTAGACATGCAAGTCCCAGCAACAAGGCACGCTGAACGGTTCGCACAATGCGTCCTGACACGCCCCCATCATATGCTTGTCGACTACTAGTTGAGGCTCAATCAACTTCTCCATAGAGACTTTCAGGTAGGTCTTGGTGAGTACGCCAGAGGCTTTCTTCGTCTAATCCCGCAGCAAGAAGTGCCTGCGTACGACGGGGGACGGTCTTAGGACCTAGAACCGCACCGGGCCTCCTTGAATCATCCATGTAATCGGTTTCCATCAGGAAACCATCCTTGCATCTAGAGACGGTATTCATGACTTCCTCAACGCTACCTTTACCCACTACTACAGAAGGTATCAGCCCCGAAGTTGTTTGTTCATCTACTTGAGGAGGGGCATGGTGTCTAACCAATCGCTTGCATGAAAGCCCACTTTGTTCGGCAATAACAGCAAGGTCAGAGTAAGTGGAAGCACCTTCGCCCTCGACGTGTAACTGTAGTGTCAAGTCCTCCTGTGCTGCCCTCTTCATGGTCCAAGAAAGCAATTCATTGGCTTCTTGCCAAACCTCTTCTTCAACTTGCCAATGTGGCCTGCCAACCTCACCTACAGCGCAAGATTTGCCCTCAGCACAATATTCGATTGCTAATTCGACTGCATCCTTGTACAATTCTCCAGCGACTTCACTGCCCAATGCCTGCCGCTGATGTGCCCAACTTGCTGGATGAGGGCCCAAAATAACTCTGACCGAGAGACCGAGATTGGACTTCACTTCCTCTGCCATTGAAACTGTGCCATCATATGCAAGGCGCCATTCATCTACAGATAGAGGAAGGGACATGAAATCCGGTTTGTGTACCAACACAAGATCAGTACCACCTACTCTTTTGAAATCCTCTGCAGCACTAAGGAATCTATGCCCACGATCAAGATGGAAATGATTGTCCAGAATGGGACCTGTCCAGCGGCCATTCTCGATAGCCATGTCATCAATCCTCGCTCGAATCATCGACGAAGAGGCCGTCAGATTCAAACTTGTCTCGCCAATGCACCGCAGCCATTGCCACTAGATTGGCATGTCTAGCGTCTGTACTGATGGCCTTACCGTTAGCCCATACTAGAAGTTCCAAATCATGTCGTTGATCATCGATTCGCAAACAATTCAACCTAGTATCCATCTTTGCCTCTTTCGCATAAATTGGGGCCCTCTCAATTTCCAATTTCCTGCCTAAGTCAAAAGAAGCAATAACTGGTCCTTTCTCCGAGGTCAATCCTTCATCGCTCTCACCAATGCGCAGCAAGAACTCTCTCGCTGCTGCGCGAGCCGCCTGAGGTTGAATAGTTCCATGAACAACAATTCTTCCATCCTTGTCAATTAGAATGGTGGCCCTAGGCCTTTGCAAAGCATGGATGACATAATCTCCACTACGGGTTGAACCTAGTTCTTCTACAGCTATCTCAGGGTTGAAAGGTGTTGCAGGAGTAAAACGAATCAACTGATTTTCTACCTGAACCATCGGTGCTTCAGAACTCGTCATCTTCACTCCTCCTCCCCATCCGAGGAGCCACATGCCTTTGCGATTTCCGGCTCGATACCTGCAT
>CAZGIY010000174.1:1054-2625 GCA_964526445.1 uncultured Candidatus Poseidoniales archaeon | reverse complement strand
CGAACTTCTTACCATCTAGTCGAAGTAAGTGGTACATTCGCCAACCCAATAGGATATCAACAAGTCCAGTAGCAAAGAATCCTAGTTTGAATGACCATGTTTCCGGGCCGGGATGATCTGTTTCTGAGATGAACACCAGTAGGGTCCTAGCGTCTCCTTCTATCTGATGGAGAATCCAAGAAAGACACACGGTCGTAATCGGCAAAATCAAAGCAAGCAACCACAGAGTTCTGTCGTGCTGTTTCAAATTAAGGCCCTTCATCGCCATATCGGGGTTGGTTCCTATTGATTAATGCGACAGTATGTAGAGCAACACTCAAACCTTCATGGTCCTTGCTCGGAGCATGCTTCCGTCCGCTTGGGTTGTAGATTCCAATTGTTTCATCCACCTCGGTTCACATGGTTATCCTGAACTGGTCAAGGATTTGGCTTCCGCATGTAAACAGATGGGTGCGCAATTACACGTAACTCCAGGGGTTCATGATGAAGTTTCAACTGTTAGGATGCAGAAATGGAAAGGCAAACCACGTCTTTTGGATGCGATGAAAGAGATACTGATCACTACTTCAATTCCGGGTGACCAAGTCAAGGGTTTGGCTCAAAGAATCGGAGAGAATGCGAGCCCTCAGGATGTTGACTTGTCATTGATGGTATTGGCGACGAGGATGGCTGGTTCAGGTGAAGAGGTTGTGTTGGTATCGGACGACTACAAGATGACTACTACTGGGCAGAGGGTTCACCTACCGTTCAAGACCTGCCCGCCTTCGACTTTCATTCAGCGCTTGTCAGAACTCGGGCCTAAGTCAACTCGCCCAAGGTTACGCAGTCTTTCGCGCAAGGTTCGTTCTGAAGAGATGCGCTATGCTATCTCAAGAGCAGGACAGTATGATGTGCAGTCGAAATTAACCTGGATGATCGACAGCCTCCTGCAATCCAAGGTACCTCCTCCGATTCCTGAGAGTGCTACTGACGATTCTTCTCTTGTAACTGCATTAAGGAGGCACATGGCGGGTGAACGAGTCAAGAAATCTAGGCTCAATGCTTTGGGTAGCCTTACTGAGATTTGTGCTCCAGTACAGGAATTGTTAGCAACTCCAAGGGAGGAATTGGCTCCCGCTTTGGAGGTGACTATGGTAAATCTAGGAATTGGCCTGGCGCCGGTAAAAGAAGAGTTGGGCGCTATTGCGCATAGAGCGGTAGCACCTATTCTGAGTAGGGTTGAAGCGGCTCTGGGATTAATGGCTAAAGAAGCAGGAGATCATGCTTCTGCGAGGCGCAACCTAGTGCGCTCACTGCATCATGCAACTTTAGTTGATGACGATGAGGCTGAGATGAATGCATTGTTCCATCTAGGGCTTGCAGATCTTGCATCCGATAAGTTCCAGAGGTCTGCAGAATTGTTCGAGGCTGCCGCTGCTGAAGCAGCTCGACTGAAGTCGAGTGAAACGAGGATGGTTTTGGCTGCGGCGATTGCTCGTCAGTTAGAGGGCGCAGAGGAAGCGGCTTCCAAACATGTCTCTCACGCGCATTCATTGGTCGAAGGAAATGAATCCGAAGCAACTGTAGAACTG
>CAZGIY010000174.1:0-1044 GCA_964526445.1 uncultured Candidatus Poseidoniales archaeon | reverse complement strand
GAATCATTACTGGCTATAGGTCGGCCAGTACTCGCCATTGAAGTCCTGGATGAGGCTTTGGAGTGTGCAACCGAAGTTGGCGATGTGGAATTATCCATTCGTCTGACTGAGAGTATAGCACGTTCACAGGCTGCTATGACTGGTGATGATGAAGTTCAGTTACAGAGGATGAGGTCTTTGTTGGATAAAGTGAATTCAATCGGTGGCGCTGCTGCAGAAAATTTTGCAGCAGAACTTCAGGCGCTTGAAGAGAGAAAGGCTTGGCAGGAAGAACCGTTAGACGAAGTTTGGAATGATTGGCAACCCTCGACTGCTTTGATTCCACAAGGTTCGCTTGAAGTGTTGAGAGGTGTCAAGCAGGACGAATCTATGTTGTTGATTTGCTACAGTCCAGACCTTGGCAACCTTGGGCTCTGGCTTCCTGACTCAGATATTGAGGCAAATGATGCTTCTCGTCATGAGATTATCATCAGTTCTCGAGTAAAGGTGGCGCACCCTCCTGAGGCATTGAAGAATGAGCACAAAGTACGAGGAATCGTAGCATTGGAAGATGTTTCAAGTCTAATCATTAAGCCTGTTGAATCAACGCGGGATTGAAGTCTATCTATCCCTCCCGCATTGATAATGGCACTCAGGGTACACGATACCAGAAGGCGCGAGAAGGTCGAGTTCTCGACCATCGAGGCTGGCAAGGTCAAGATGTATGTCTGCGGTGTCACAGTTTACGATTTGTGTCATCTTGGACACGCAAGGTGTTACATCGCTTTTGATCTAGTACATCGTTGGCTTGAACACAGCGGCTATGATGTATTGTATATCCAGAATTTCACCGATATCGATGACAAGATCATTACTCGTTCAATTGAGAGTCGAATAGATTGGCAGACTATAGTCGATGAGAATATTGAAGCATATTATGACGATATGGATTCGTTGAATATTCTCAGGGCCGATATCTATCCACGCTGTACTGAATATGTTGAAGAAATGATTGCGATAACTCAGTCTCTAATCGACAAGGAACATGCATACGTTGCTGATGAT
>CAZGIY010000173.1:1650-2681 GCA_964526445.1 uncultured Candidatus Poseidoniales archaeon | reverse complement strand
CAGAGAGAACGAAACTCTCACTCTCGAATGACGAGCCCTCATCGACCAATTCGGCCTCGAAAACCTCGTCAGACATGGCTACCGGGTTCCACGATGCTCATCTTACACATGAACCATGCCATGCGAAGCGGTGATGAGCCACCTTCGTTTCGTGCACCCATGGCGCGAATCGCCATCACCGGTGCTTGCGGCCTCATCGGCGGTATCGTTTATGCCGCATTGCAGGCTGATGGGCACGAATTAGTTGGTATTGACAGGCCGACAGATGAGCGTTTAGCAAGAGGGCGAAACATGTCCGATATCAATGCTCCATCGCGCCTCGATTACGCTTGTGACATCAGTCAAACTTCAGTAGAAGAGTTGGCCATATTTTTCGAAGGTTGCGATATTATCATCCATCTCGCCGCTGATGCTGACCCTTCAAATTGGAAGATGAGCATGTTAGAGGTCAACATCGAAGGAACTCGTAGAGTTATCGAAGCCAGTAAATCAGCAGGTGCTAAGAGATTGATTCTAGCATCTTCCGGTCTTGCTCAAGTAGGACTTGAAGGGCGCGTTGAAGGCGAGATTGGGGTTGAACATGGAGTTTCTATTGATTCACCATATGGTTTGACGAAGATAATTGTTGAGACTCTAGGCCTCAAGGCATCCGCGCATTTAGCAGTCATTTGCGTCCGTATTGGTACGGTGATTCCAGATGATTCAGAACATGAGCGAAGAGGTGGTAGGCTACTGGCAACGGCTTTCTTACAGGAGGATGTGCAACGCTTTTTCAGGTCGTGCATAGATTCTGATTTGCAGGGATATCTCTTGACTGCGGCTCAATCAAACAGTCCTTCGCGCTTCATTTCTTTGGAGCCGGGATTGTCCTTACTCAAATGGCAACCAGTGGAGTGGAACTGATGTCAGATATGTCGGGGGAATTGACCCTAGGTCTGGATATTGGGACCAGCGCAGTCAAGGTATTGGTTATCGACGAAGGAGGTTGGTGGAGATTGGCTACCTTCCCAACTCCGCCTCTGGAATTATTT
>CAZGIY010000173.1:0-1629 GCA_964526445.1 uncultured Candidatus Poseidoniales archaeon | reverse complement strand
AGGTGTGTGTGGCCAAGGTCAAAGTGCGATTGTTCTCGATGATGAGAACCGAGTACTTGGAGAAATCATCACTTGGCAGGACAGACCAGAGCCGGAATTGATAGAGGAATATGATCGTCTCTTTCCGTTTTCTTGGAGGATTGACAACATGGGTTCTCACCTCCCTGAAGGTAGGGCATGGTTACCTGTGAAACTCAAGCAATGGGCTTTACGTCATCCAGAATTGATTTCTAAGGCGAATGTTGCAATTCAAGTTAAGGATCTGGTAAATTATTCCCTGACTGGAGTGGTTTGTTCAGATAGGCGTTCGTTTAGAGGGATGGTAGAGAATACAGAGTTGCTAGAATGGATAGGTCTAGGCGACATCTTGCCGGACTTTCGTACACCGACGGAAATACTTGGACAAGCCATGGGTGCTGATGTTATAGCGGGTACTTGTGATATGTCAGCCGGACTGGAAGGACTGTACCTTGGCTTAGGAGTGGCCGGTAATCTTGCAAACACCAGTGAGCATATTGCAATCCATCCTTCAAGTCTAGATGAAGTTCCCCATGGAATGACCTATCTTCCAGCCTGTGGAATATTGTCAGCAGTAATGTACAGTTCCACTTCGAGTGGAGGTGAAGCGCTGCTACATGGTATGTCTCAAATCAAATCTGCTCCTTCGGTTGCTGATCACAAGGGCTGCGCTGATTGGTTGTTGAGGAATCATGGAGAATCAGGTGGTCCCGTCTTCGATGCACATGTGCGCGGAAATCGAGGCCCAGGTGCAGACCCGCGCCATACTGGAGGCTGGCAGGATGATTTGGAGAAATATACTGATGGACAGTTGGCAACCAGCCTTGTAGGTGGTTTGAATGCTGCATTGCAACCGATAGTAGACAAAATTCCACAATGGAACAGAATGCATGTTGGAGGAGGCTTGGCTGATGTTTTCATAATTACTCAGAGCAGGGATGAACTTTGGTCAAATGTACATAGAAGACAAGGAAAGGAAGTCTCTGCCTTGGGAATTGCTCGAATAGCGCAACTCGCCGCAGCACCATTAGCACTGATTTTCGGGGCAGGCAAGGTCGGACGAGGATTTCTTGCCGACTTGTTGTACAATTCTGGATGGAGAGTACGTTTTGTCGACTCTGATGAATCGGTGGTCGCTGAATTGAATCGGATGGGGCATCATGTTGTACATAGATTGAATGAGTATGCAAGTGAGCAGCGGATTCGTAATTGTGGCGCCACACTGACAGGTTCCAAAGACATGATGAAATGGATTGATGAGGCAGATCTCTTGTTGACATCGATAGGAGCGGGAAATCTAGAGTCTTGGTGTGAACAGGTGCGCAGTTCTTTACAAGCAAGATTGAACAAAGGTCCTTTGGACATCATTTTGGCCGAGAATCATCATTCACCAGCTAGATTGGTTAGTAAAGCCCTGGCAATCAATAATAGTGGATTGGGCGTGATACAATCTCAGATTCTGCGTTCCTGCATCGAACCTACTGAGGAACTTAGAGAACAACATGGAGCATTGGTATTGAGGGTACAGGACCATCAGGAGTTACCTATGGATAGAGATGCCTCAAAGCGTCCAGAATTGCTGGCTTTGGTAGAAGGTTTTTCGCTACGAGA
>CAZGIY010000172.1:0-2736 GCA_964526445.1 uncultured Candidatus Poseidoniales archaeon | reverse complement strand
ACTGCAGAGATGTCTCTCTTGTTCGGCACATGGTCTTTCCACTACATGCCCTAAGTGCGGCCAGCGCGCACAGGCCGCCGCTCCAATGAAATGGTCCCCTGAAGATCATCAAGCAGCAAGACGTAGGCAACGCATCAATGTCGGTGGGAAAGAATGGCTAACTGGGCTACCAGAACCAGTAAATCCAGTTTCGGAAGAAGAATGATTCTCAACATCCGAACACTTTGAGGCGAGTTTAGGCCCGAATCATTATCCCCTGTCGACAAACCAATACCTTTCATGTCGATGATTCATCACTGGTTTGACGAGCAAGATGGATTACCAGAACATCGAATCTTGCTAGCAGCTCTGCCAGGGGTAGGAAATGTTGGCAAACTAGTTGTAGATTCATTGATTGAAGCAAATCAAAACCAGTTAATATTGAGATTATTGCATCCAGCAATGCCACCACAGGCCAAACTGGATGAAAATGGATTGCTAATTCCGCCAGGTATTGAATTTCATCAAATCGATGACGGACTAATGGTAGTAACTGCTGAAGGACAGCCGATGACTCCAGAAGGACAACACGAGTGTGCGATTGAGATATTGAGTCTAGCAAGAGATGCAGGAGTGAAGCAAGTCATTGTTTTGGCTGGCATGGCCGCCCCAGCAGGAGAAGAGAATGTATTCTTGGTCTGTTCAGATTCAGCAAATAGAGTGAATCTCGAAGAATCTGGAGTCGATATCAGAAGAGATCAACCCGGTGGCGGAGTAATCGGCCTTGCAGGACTATTGTCATCCTTGGGACCAGCATTAGGAGTCAACACCTCTTGTGCTATTTCCACCACAGTTGGAGCGAGCGTGGATCCTGTTGCAGCGGACCGCCTATTCCAAGCGATCGCTAGTTGGTTTTCATTGAATACTCCGCCACTCGGAACAATCCTTGAAAGAATGGCAACTAATCGAGCAATTCTCGAGAAAAGTGGAGTTGCAGGTGAATTCTCAGACGTAAGCAAGGATGATTCTGCACCGATGTTGTACTCTTGAACAGGCCAAACCAAAAATATGAACCCCGTTATGGGACTTCGTGATTCCCAATTCGGACACGGCCAAAATTCGGCAGATTGTACTGCTGAAGATAGCGGGTCCCGTACTGGTTGTCTTCTTTCTGTATGTAGCAACTGCATTTGCAGTTTGGGGCTTTGAAACCGCACAAGGAAGGAATTTCGAACAGGCCTTGAAAGATGCGAATATAACCCGCGAAGAATATGTCCTCAACGGTAAGGAATGCGATACATGTCCAAGAGAGCCGAATATCGAACGGCCAGACGATGCCCTTTGGTGGTCGACAGTAACCTTGGGGACTATCGGGTACGGCGATCATTACCCCGTCTCGATTGGTGGAAGGCTGGCAGCAGGAATGTTCATCATGACCACCATGGTGTTCATCGCCATAGTGCTCTCGGGGATACAATCGGCAGTTTTGGATTACAATAGATTAAGGTGGCTAGGAATGACAGGAACAAATTTGGAAAACCATGTGATAGTATGTGGCTGGAGCAGTATATCGAAAGTCGCAATACCAGAATTACTTGCAGCAGGAAGGCAAGTCGCAGTGATATGTGAAGATCAAAATGAAATCTCATTAATCAAGGAACTCGGGGAATCTGACAACTTATTCATAACAGTTGGAGATGCAACCGCAGTTCCAGCCTTAGAAAGAGTGAATCATACCCGTGCCCACACTATCATTATCGCAACATCTGAAGATACAACCAATCTGATATCCAGCCTGAACGTAAGAGCAAACAATCCAGATGTCCGCATTATCGTCTACGTACAGAGACCCGAATTGCGCAAGACTTTCTCTGCATCAGGAGTAACCTACGTCGCCTCCCCATTCGAGATAGGCGGTCGCTTGGTCGCAAGTGCTGCATTCGAACCAGAAGTTGCTTTGCTGGTAGATACCATGACCTCGGGCCTATCTGAATGTGACATTCAACAGTTCACAGTCACCTCAGAATCTTCTGCTGTAGGAATGACAGTGTCGGATATCCGCAAGGATATGATAGCAAATGATGGAGCCTTGCTCATCGCAGTTGCCGAAGTAAACAACGGCGATGCCGAGAACGAAGGGTGGGATGTCAAGGGTAATCCGAGTACCAAGCACAAACTCAAAGAAGGAGAAATCATCATCTTCATGGGAACTCCAGAAGAGAATGATGTTGTGTCTGAAAGGCTAGGCGTCATGCAAGGACGATGAAGGCCCCGAACGTTAGTGATTTCACTAATAGACTTAATAAGAGGCCAATGATACCTATTTTTATGTCATTGGACAAGAAGTACAATACTGTGCCTGCTACTGAAGAAAACCTAAAGTTGGAGTCAGATTACTCCCCTTTCGATAGTGAAAACAGAGTTCTTTCTGATCCCCATGCCGTTTTAGTCGACGGAATCATCGGGAAGGCCTGCGTAGGTTCACTTGGAACATACAGCACTAGAATCAGCATCACTCTAGAAGAAGAACATCCCGAACTCGGAAAAGAATTCATTACCAAGTATTTCATTTTCAAAGAACCTGGACTCGTTTCATGGGGTCACGAAGAGAAGATTTTCCGAATCGAGAAGATCTCCGATTAGAGTAGAAGAAGCAACCTAGGCGCCGAGAGGGAGATTTGAACTTTCGGAAAAACGCTAGACTGAGAACTACACACGCCTAGTGGTTTTTGCCATTTTTTGACACTTTGACATTTT
>CAZGIY010000171.1:0-2763 GCA_964526445.1 uncultured Candidatus Poseidoniales archaeon | reverse complement strand
AATGTGTCTGAGCCATTGGGTGGGCGATGGGTTCAATAGTGGGGCGCTGGGCGGCGGGACTGCGTTCTTGGAACGTTGGTGAGTATCATGGTAGAACCACCACGCCAGCACACCCGCTTTGAAAGAGCCCGAATCATCGGCGCAAGAGCCCTTCAGATTGGAATGGGTGCTCCATTGAATGTCTCTGAAGACAAATTGAGAGAGGCTTTCAAGGATGAATTGATTTCCTTGTTCGGAGTAGAGGAAGCGAATGTAAGATTCGTTCTCGATCCGTTGAAGATTGCTCTTTACGAATATGATAACAATTTGATTCCAATCGATGTTGACCCGCACGATGATTAATCATCCGCTGGTAAATCCATAGAAATCAGAATCTTCCAGTTCTGGTAGAGCATCGCGTTTGACCAAAATAGACCTAACTTGCCACAGGTCAGTGAATATTCTCGCTTTGGTTGTTGCATCTAGATAATCTACGCCTGATGAACCGCCAGTACCAACTCTTCTCCCAATCATTCGCTCTACCATTCTTGCGTGATGGTGTCTGAAAAGTAGTAACTGCTGTTCCATTTCAACCATTTTGTCAATCAATTTACGTGGCCATGCCAACAATGGTAACTCTCGATAAGATTCGATGAATAATAATCCCGCACGTTGCCGCATTATGTTACCGCCTGGAAGTAGGAATTCTCGAGCCGCCTCAAGTGATGAAGCGAATCTTTCAGCCATCTTTTCAATACCGGGAGTGTCTAGTTTTCTGTGCCTTTCCAATGCCTCTTCGTCATGTGCTTGCATTGCAGCCAAGTGCCCTTCAATGAAATTCTTGACCGCTTCTTCATCACCTTGGTCACCAGAGGAGGAACCGTTTATTGGAGTTCTAGAGAGCCAATTCATCAGCACTTCGACCAGTGTATCCTGCTCTGAGAGTTCTTGTAGCCACTGCCATGATCTACGTCCATCTTCGGATTCTTCAGCCAATTTCTTGAAATGAGCCAATGGATCCATTCCTCCTGGGCGATGCACTTTGTCTAGACCGAGGATAATCTCCAAACCTCTCATCTGGAACGACTCAAATCCAGAGGCGGTACCAAGTTCATCTCTGAAGGCAAGGAATCCTTGCGGGCTTAGGGTCTCCATCACTTTCCATTGTGATTGCATCAATTTGAGAATCTCCGTACTTCTATCCAAGTGGTGAACTATCAGAGGAATCGATTGTTCTTCGACGTTTTCACTAGCCAGTAAGTTTCTTGCTTCGCTCAATTGGTTTAGCACCAACTTGAACCACAATTCAAAGGATTGGTGGACTATGATGAAGTGTAGTTCATCAGCGCTAATGTCTCTTCTTCCCGCATTGCCTCCATCCTGCAGTTGCAGTAGTTCTGCAAGATGAAGATACTCGGAATAGGTGATGCGTTGCTCTGCCATGATACTCGCTGTAGTAGGGCGTCCATGAGCCTTGCCACTCAAGAGAGAATCTTCTCAAGGCAATCTTTGTCCAGTGCTCTACGTATCGAACGTGCAATCCTGCGACCAGTAGACATTCTCCATTCGTTGATATCAGAATAGGGAGAACCACCAACGAATGGGTTTGAGCCAGCGACGATTCGAGCGCTTATCTCAAAGATCTTGAATTCGAGTTGGTCGGTCACAATGGTTTCGAGACAGAATGGTCCAATCATGCCTCTGGAATCTTCCTCTAGTTCGAATGAGGCCGCAACAGTTCCTTCTGCAAGACGGAATGCTTCAGGCAATAGACTCTCTCGCAGTACTACGGGTTGGTTTCCAGTTACTACGAATGAAGGCTCAAGTTCCATTTCCCTAAGGTCTCTCAATGAACCCAGTTTGTAGAATTCGTCGACATTGCTTTCATCGCGACGGTCCATCGACATCAATTCTAGACGACCGAGGTTCTTTCCAGCATTCTTTCCTTTACCTTGAACCTGAAAACCGTCCTCCGCCGTTGGGTCAAAGAAGAAATGCAAGTAGTAGCGACAACCCAAGACGTATTCCTGTATGGTGAATTCTTCTTCGAGTAGGGCATTGCGCCTGAAGTCTCGATAGTCTCTAGCGATGAAGTAGCCTCTACCGCCTTTGGCTCCAGCGTACTTGATAATGACAGGACCATCGATATCGTGTGGATCAACAATGAGTTTTGGCATAGTGCAACCGCCAGATTCCAACCAATTGCGCTGTGCAGCCCTGCTTGACTCATGCCTAAGGATTCCTCTGTTTCCGTAAGTTGGAACTTGGAGATTTCTATAATTCTCCGCACCGAGGTATTCCACCAATGATCCATGTGGTATGATGATGACATTTCTCTTTCTCAACCACTCAGCCTGTTTGAGCAACTCTCGATAATCCTCGAGCATCAACCATTCATCTGGTTCTGCCCCTGGGAAAGCGCGGTAATATCTTCGACGATTCTCACCCACAGCGATACCTAAAGTTCGGAATCCCTCTTGTCTAGCACCATGCAGAATTTGAAGCGATGAATGAGATGCGATAACACCGATGGTAATCGCATCGGCATCGTAGTCTGAAAGCCACTCCTGCAGCTCATCGAGACTTATTCCCATGCGGTCGGCTTCCGTACTCGCTCTAATACAGTTGCGATGACAAAGCCTGTAGTTTCCGCATCATCGGTATTTCATTCTTCTTCCATATCTATGATGGCGAATTCTTTGGCTACCATGCGGGGGTCGTTGGAATTGATGTATCCCTGCCAAGCCATCATATTTCCATCAAGGTTGATGACTACTGCGAACT
>CAZGIY010000170.1:0-2816 GCA_964526445.1 uncultured Candidatus Poseidoniales archaeon | reverse complement strand
GGTCGACAAAAACAAGCGAACCAAGTTCGAATTATTGAAGACTTGGAGTTGAATCCTCGGGTTAAAGTAGGTCGCCATTATTTCTCACTCGGGTGAGTAAAAATCAGTTGTCAAAAATGTGGAGGACCAATAGTCGGACGAGGTTGTTTAATCTGCCATACTAGACGCCCAGCGATATGCCAAGGAGGTTGTCGTCGACGTTTATTACGCGGCAGAATGACGCCGCACAGCAGTACAATTTGCAAGGAGTGCTGGCAGCGTAGGCAGGATCGCAAGAAGAAACGCAAGGAAAAGAAAGATGATGACCAGAACGGTGCTTGAGGTGACTGAATGAGCGACAAGACCCTGTATTTCGGCTACGGTTCCAACCTTGACCACAAGGATTGGAGCGAGTGGTGCGATGAAAGAGGATACGACCCCTCAGGATTGGTCGAAATAGGTCCAGCCTGGCTGCCCGAATATCAGATGATGTTCCATTACTATTCTCATGGCAGAGGTGGAGGAGCCGCAGATGTGGTTCATGTTGGACCAGGATTCACAGTGCCAGGAGCCTTGTTTGAGATGGATGAAGAAGCATTGGTTGCAATGGATAGGAAGGAAGGTCATCCGAATTACTACGAGCGTAAGACTGTGCACGTCTGCCTTGCCGATGGTAGAATAGTCGAAGCGTTGACCTATACTGTGGTGGAAAGAAAAATTCTCGAAGAACATCAACCACCCACCGAGGAATATACCAATCTGATTTCCGATGGCCTAGAGAGATTGGGCCTACCTACCTATTTCCTTGAGGCGGCGGCCACCAATCGTTCGTTGAGTGATGGTTTGCCGCAACTATTCACCTATGGTACATTGATGCAGGGTGAGTCAAGAAGTGCTGCATTGAATGCCCACCCCCATCGGATGTTGGGTTCGGCAAGTGTTGTTGGCGGACTAGTTGACCTCGGGGATTTTCCCGGATTAGTTCATGAGGAATCTTCCATCGTCCACGGCGAATTCTACTTCATTGAAGACATTGCAAAATTGATTGGCTATCTCGATAGAATCGAGGGCTTCTACGGATATGGGCGCGAAGAGTCGCTATTTGTTCGGACTATCATCGAGGTTGAGATCGGTGGCTCGCGACAATGGGCTTGGACCTATGCATACAATGGCGAAGGTGGCACAGAAATTCCTTCTGGTAATTGGCACGAACGATGATGCCTACTGAACCAATCGGCCTCTTTGGTAATCGGTGATCGCCTGCATAATCTCTTCTTGTGTATTCATGACGAAGGGGCCGTAGCGGGCAATAGGTTCGTCGAGTGCTGGACCTGCGAGGATTAGACAACGACCATTTCCTGAGAGTTGCACCTTATCACCTTCGGAAAGGATGACAAAACCGCCGTCCTCTACCTCTTCATCTCCAACGTTGATGCTCCCCTCAAAGACGTAAATCATCGCATTGAGTTGATTATCCAAGGTCTGAATCAACTCTCCATCTTCAAGAGTGACATCGAGATAGGTGATTGGAATGACGGTGTCGATTACTGCAGATACTCCCATCGATTCTCCAGCGACGACCACTACCTTAACGCTTCCATCCTCGGATTCTGCGACTGGAATATCTGCTGCTGGAATGTCCTGATATCTTGGAGCCATCATCTTGTCCTTGGCTGGTAAATTGACCCATATCTGGAAGCCATGCATCAGTCCACCTTTTCGCTTGAACTCGGATTCTGGTAACTCGCTGTGAATAACTCCACTACCCGCGGTCATCCATTGTACGTCACCATCGTTGAGAAGGCCAGAATTACCAGCACTATCCTTGTGTTCCATCTTACCTTTGAGCAGATAGGTGACCGTCTCAAAACCACGGTGCGGATGTGAAGGAGCCCCGATTGCTTTGCCAGGTCCCCATTCGGTTGGGCCCATCTCATCGAGCAATAAGAAAGGGCTCATTTCAGCCCCCATAGCGGCAGGCCGACGAACTTCGAAACCTCCACCTTCCAATACTCTACGTGTAGGAATTCGCATTGCAATGCTGCGCATGCACAGAGGTGCAGTGGGTCTGCTATCAATTCCACTGTCCAGTGTTCATCTGTCCACTGACGTGTCCACGTTCTATTGAGAAACTCTCTTGGGTAATCAGGGTCCTTCTCATGGCCTCATCTAGATGTCCCTGATTAATTTCCAGATTCTCCATTTCAGACTCATCTCCTGCGATTAGACCCGCATGGGTTACCACTTCTCTAATGTGAGCTCCAGTCATTAGGTCAGTACATGCATTCTCTTGAGGGCTTGAAAAAATTGATGGAATTAACTAATTCGGCTGAATCCATTGTGGATACTTCTTCATGCACTCTGCGAACTCATCTGATTCCAGATTATTGGCTAACCATGAATGGATATTCTTCCAATCCTGCACGTCGAACCAAGCCCTATCATGATTAGCGAATTGTCTGACAAAAGGAAACAGGGAATCACTCAATGCAACCGAGATCTCATGCTCCAATCTATCGTCTAAATCACTCAAATATTTGCTAGCCTCTTGTCTATGCTCAGTTGAATCAACATCTTCGTAGCGATTGGGATACTTGTACCGATCAAGGTGGAACTTGAATTCCTCGTCATTTCTCTCAACCCAATGCTCCTCTTCTTCATCTAAGTTCCAATCAAGAACATGTTGCATAATCTCGAGGCTCTCTTCGATAACGTTTCCATCTGGCAGTAGCATGACTGGAACTGTACCTTTTGGCGAGATTTCCATCAAATGATCAGGTCTGTCTCGTAACAGAACTTCTCGGTGTTCATGCTCGAAACCAGTTCTAACGATTGCC
>CAZGIY010000169.1:0-2824 GCA_964526445.1 uncultured Candidatus Poseidoniales archaeon | reverse complement strand
GAAACCATTCTACATCTACCATGATAAATCTGAGACTTCACAATCTGGCGGCCAATTGTCGCGCGGTTTCGATTTGAATTATGGCAGAGATGAAATGACAAGCGGAGGACAACGAGAGCACCGTACTGAAGTCCTGAAACAGAACCTCTTAGACATGGATCTTGACCCTGACGATTTCTCCTTCTATATCGATGGATTCCGCTTTGGCGCACCTCCACACGCCGGTTGGGGATTAGGTGTTGCAAGACTTACAATGGTATTGACTGGAAGTCGCAATGTAAGAGAGACTGTGTTGTTCCCTAGAGATCGTAGACGTTGCACTCCCTGACCGAAAACAACGGGTATGAGCGACCCCTCCGAGGAACGATGACGAAGCCGCGGTTCGCATACTTACTGCTCAAGGAACATCCCTACGGGAGAGAGATGCTCAAGCAGATAATGTCCGAAGGTTTCGTCCCTGAAATCATCATTTCAGAGGTCTCTGAAATCGCCGATGAAGAACGTGAGAAATTCCTAAAAAGAATCGAAGGAAATCCGATTGCAGCCAGCATTGAGGAACAAATCGCTGGACTTGAAATAGAGCATGTCGAAGTAGCCATTCACAACTCTGAACTAGTTATGCCATTGATTGAAAACAAAGAACTCGATTTGATCGTCTTTGGTGGCACCAGAATCATTCGCGGAGATATTCTTGAACACCCGAAACACGGTGTCATCAATTCCCATCCAGGTCTATTGCCAGATTGCCGTGGTTCGGCATCACCTGCTTGGTCGGTATATCACGACATACCGATCGGTTCGTCAACTCACTTTTGCGACAACGGAATCGATACCGGAGAATTACTCCTCAGAAGAGAAGTTCCAACAAAAAGAGGCATGACCTATGAGGACCTATGTTACCATACTCTAGTGCTCGCAGGAGTCTTGATGAAAGAAGCATTGATGGCTTATGAGATGGACCAGTGGAACGAAATGCGAAGACCGCAAGGAGAGAGTGAACACCCCACCTTCCGCAATGCTCCCGATGAAGTTCTCGAGGTAGTCTACAAAAAACTAGAAGAACAAACTTACGCCCATTATGTAGACTAATAGAAGCAATTGAAATAATCAAAATACAATCGAGTTGATGATGATGAATAGCCCTTACACAAATACTGCGATGAATGGAATGCGCGCACTGGTCTGTGGCGCCTCAAAAGGTATTGGCAGAGCGAGCGCAAAAGCGCTGGCAGAGGCTGGTGCGCGAGTAATCGTATGCAGCAGAGATGAAAATGCATTGATTTCACTGAGAGATTCTCTATCAGGAGACGGGCATGAGGCAATTGCACTCGATCTCGAAGATTCCGAAGCGGTGAAAACAACTGTTTCCGAATTGTTGGAAAGTGGTCCAATTCACATTCTAGTGAACAATGCCGCTGGCCCACCAGGTGGCCCATTGCTCGGAAATGAACTCGAAGATTTTGAGGCTCCGTTCAAGCGTCACCTCCATGCTTCCCACCTCATTACTCGCATGTTGGTTCCAGGAATGCAGAAAGCGGGCATCGGTAGAATCGTCAATATCATCTCCACTTCAGTTAGAGAGCCAATACCCAATATCGGCCTTTCGAATACCCTTAGAGGGGCAATGGCATCTTGGTCCAAATCTCTATCCCGCGAACTTCCTGAATGTATTACAATTAACAACATACTTCCAGGATTTACCGACACTGACCGTCTATCCAGCCTTGCCTCTTCAATAAATGAGAAAACTGGTCGTTCTATCGAAGATATCCAAGCATCTTGGCTCGAACAGGTTCCAATTGGACGCCTGATTAAACCCGAAGAGACTGCGAATGCAGTTCTGTTCCTCTGCCTACCACATTCCGGGGGAATCCGAGGTGTCAGTCTTGCTGTGGACGGCGGCAGGATGCGTTCAATCTGAGGTGTTGTCGTGGAAAAAGTATCAATGGAGATTCTACGATCACGTCTGATGCTAGCTCAATCCACTCACAATCAACAGGATGAAATGACGGTATTGGCTGATATCGCTCACCGTTTACTGAGAGAAGAAATGTTTGATGAAGGACGGCATATGCTTGAACAAAGTCTGGACATCGCTCGTTCACTGGATGACGACATGGGTTTGATAGTGGCCCATTGGGGACTGGCAGATACAGCCCATCTATGTGGAGATGCGGAAGAGGAGTTACTGCAGTTGTCACAAGTGGTTGCTGCGCATCTGCAAGCGGGAATAAGAGTTCCAGAACAACTGACCGAGAGACTCTCTGTCCTAACGGGGTGATGATATGGATACAAATCCAAAAGTGATGGAATTCCCTGAATTCAGAAGGTTCATCATTATTGGAACTATCAATGTGGCAATCTTCTACGGGCTTTATGAGGGATTATACTATCTTTCAGAAGGACTCGAACATAGGGCTGCAATGAGTTGGATCCTGGCCTATTCGATGGGGTCAATAATCGCTCACTCAACACATCGTTTGTTTACATTTAGTTCGACTGTTCCAATAGAACATAGTCTTCCTGCGGCAGTAATGATCTATGGAATTACTCTGATTCTTTCGACAGTTTCGGAAGTCATTCTAATTGAATACTTAATGTGGCATCATCGACTTGCTTGGCTGGTTAATGCCTGCGGCTTTGGAATTGTCATCTATATCGCATTACGGCATCTCGCTTTCCCGGTAAGGTTGTCTGAACAAGAATAGAATTACCATCAGGATATCTTTTGACTCAGAAACTCTTCGAGATACCATGAGCGCAAGAGGGGAGGCAATATTGCTGGTTTGCTTGCTCATCTCTACCAGCACGGCTGGATGCTTCG
>CAZGIY010000168.1:0-2898 GCA_964526445.1 uncultured Candidatus Poseidoniales archaeon | reverse complement strand
GTATTTCGGTTTCTCATCATTCATCGCGTGGGCTGTTCAATTGGATATCAATTCTTACGGCAAGTGTGATGCTGGGAGAAACAAGTTCCTACTGGGTGCTGGCTCGATCGAATATCTTCGACATGTCGCGGTCTCTAGATTGTTCTTGGACAACTTCCAACATATTCAGGCATCATGGCCTACAATGGGAATGGAAGTCGCTCAAATGGCCCTATTTGGTGGTGCAGATGACATCGGTTCAACAATGATGGAGGAAAATGTAGTTTCAGCATCAGGAACTAGCAAACTTGCGGCTAGCGAAGAGGAGTTGAAATGGGCAATCAAACGAGCCGGTATGATTCCTGCAAGCAGAGATAGCCGCTATAGGACGCTAAAAGTGGATGAGACAACAGAGGGTGAACTCCCGTGCCCCCCTCCTGTAATGACTTAATCATAGGCGAAAGGCTTAGGATTTGCAGTTGTGAAAGTGTTGAGAGGTGGCTTAATCAAATGTCCTTGACATGCACTATTGTGAACAGGACCGCAACTAAGGTCAAAGATGGACGGAGTGGGTTGCATCGGTTGTTCAACTGAATTAGTTCCAATTGCCGCTCCAGTCACATTGTAGTATACCAACCAAATCGCTGCAATGATCTTTCGATCACCTCCGGTATCAGACTGTGGAACATACTCTTGGCCTTGGTAAAGTCCCCTATACGAGAGATTATTCTCTCCTTCCACCAACCACGAAGTAATGTCATACCTCCATTGCTTTACATCTTGGCCGGCACACCATCCTGCACGACCATAAGGCCAAGACCCAAACTGATTCGCGATAACTCCCTGACCTATGAGGTTCTGACAACCTTGTGCTGTCCCAGCTATCGCATGGTCTTCCATTGCTGTGAATCCGTTCATGCTATAGTGATGCTCATGGTTACAGAATTCTGAACAATTTGCAGCATCAGAATTGAAACCATGGCCAGTTATCGTTGCAACAATTTCAACCCTATCTGCACCCTCTGGAGTAGTGAACAAATGTTGGCGTTTGTGCTGACTCTGATTATTGTACTCACCCTTGAATTGTCCACCAGAAAACACGTATTCAGCAGCAAAGGGTTGATCATTCTCTCCCCAATTGGAAAGTAAAACTGTAATCACTACACCCATCTTGTTAGCCCCACTGAACTTGAATCGCCTATCGCCTCCGTCTTGCACCATCCAAAGGAATGGAGTAATGTCAGTCAACCATTGACCTTCTCTTCCATAGGTGGTAATATAGCGAACAAATTCCGTATTGCATACCGACGAATTATCAGCATCGCATATGTGTAAGTAATGCAGGTAATCCCATTCGTGGCAACCACCAGAGGAATGCCTCATCCTATTCTCTTCACATGAGTGATAGGCATAGACCTCCATGGTGTCGAATGCAGACATACTCGCTGCATCTAGGAAACTACCATTAGAATAGGAATTGTATCCAGATTGCCAGCCACCATTGTGCCATTGCTCATCAAAAATCTCAACCTTGGTGATTCCCGGATCTGTGGTTCTAATGTAGTAATCATAGTCTGTATTCCAAGTATGTGGTTCCAAAGCGATATGTTTGGGGTTGGTACAACAGGAGGCACCTTGGCTCCAATCGTGTAGACTGCCAATTTCTCTAGACTGCTGAAATCTATCTATACCGTAGTAGAAAGCGCCCCAGTTCTGAATTAATCCAGCAATTCCACCATTCAAGGAATTGGCTCGCTGATCGATGAAATGGATTCTCGGCATCCATTTCTCTTCTTCGGCGGTAGTAAGACGATTCTCTACATCGGCCTTGCGATTCACTACATCGTTATGGTATGTTGAATCAAATGAACCATAGAACAAATGCACATTATCCGGAAGTGCCCTAATCAATGTACCAGGGTTATATTCCCACGTTCCAGAATTGCTGTTACCATTACTGTCTGTATACTTGAAAAGGAACAGATAGGTGTCATTACCTGTCCACTCATTTGCAAAGTTCCAATTGTTCCCAGAAAGAGTGGGGAATGAGAATGTGGAGACTATGTCCATCCTACCACTTCCATAAGGGCCACTATTCCAAGCGACTGGTAATTGATTCACAGTACATCCATCTGCATCCGGAGTCCAGCGAGAGGGTGTATCTGGACACTGATCAACATTCGAGAAGACTCCATCTCCATCCAAATCTGAACAACCCACCACACTAACCGGATTACCCAAAGGTGTTCCTGGGCAAAGATCCTCATCGTCTAGAACGCCATCAGAATCGCTATCTCTTTGATTTCCTGCACAGCCGTTTTCATCAACATCAGTACGATTCATCTCAGTGAATGGGCAAAGGTCCAATGGGTCCCCAGTAGCGTTGACATCATTCACACCATCTGCATCATCATCAAGATCTTCATCACTATCTCTACATCCATCGGAGTCCCAATCGCTCTGTTCATCTCTAGTCCAAGAAACAGCCCCCTTGGCGCAAGAATCGGAAATGTCGGCAAGGCCATCCGAATCATCATCATCATCTTCATCAGAATCTCTGCAACCATCTGCATCATGATCGAGTTCAATACTACTCGTCCAACCTGGAGATGATGGACAACGGTCAACACCATCATTAATCCCATCTCCATCGTCATCCAAATCTTCCCAACCATCATGACATCCGTCTGCATCGATATCTGTATCGGGTGATGAACTCCAACCGTCCTCTTCTCCCCAGCCATCAGGGCAGGAATCGAATTCATCTTCTATTCCATCACCGTCCATGTCATCTGCATTTCCCAACACATTGAGCAAGAAAGAACGATTGTTCGAAACGGGATTCCATTCACCACAAGTTGCTTCTAACAATCCAGTGATACTTTCTTCGAGTATCCCAAAGGATATCTCAAAAGATCC
>CAZGIY010000167.1:0-2923 GCA_964526445.1 uncultured Candidatus Poseidoniales archaeon | reverse complement strand
GCAGGCTCTATTGGTGCGATTCCTTGAATCTCGTGGATATGTGGTCAATACTCCTGAATTAAGGCCCCGAGTAGTTGCTTGTGGCGGGATTGTTGGAGTGGAATTAGGATTCTTGTCTCCAAAGGACGTACCGCCTCTACCAACTGGAGTTTCATTGACAGAAACCGAGATAGACGCGGTGGTTGCAGAATTGAGAACGGTGGTCCGTCAATTCAAGACAGTTGATGCCTATGATGAGACCGAGGAAGCAAAAGAGGAGTTGCAGATTGGCGAATCAGTTTCCGATGCTAATGATGACCTTGTAAGAGCACGTTCCAAGATGGGGCATGCGGATTCACTGCTTGAGAAACTACGTATCTCAGTGGATGAAGAAGACGAGGATTGAATCAATCCAATTCAAGGAATCGAATCTTCTCCTGCGGGTTTTCAGGATCAGCGAATTCCTCGCTTGCAAGCATGGTTAATTCTTTCCAATTCAGATTCATGTTGACACTCTCTTCATAGGCGAATTCCAGCGGAGCGGTCCTTTCTTGACCTATGGTTCTAGATCCATCCTTGGATACCATCTCCATGCGCATTTCTACTCTGGTTCCGCGGTTGATCACTCTTCCTTCTACATCCAATAATGATTCTCTAACTGGAAGGTTTTCATTTGCTTCTGCTTCTCTGAGAATGACACCTACCCCGCGCTGCTCGCTATGGATAGCAACCATTTCCCTGATACTTGAGTCTACATTTTGCCAAAGGGAGTATTCCGTCTTCAGAGCTGATTCGGAGACTCTGTCATGCATGGTCTTGATTTTCTCTGTAGGGAAGCCAGAACGGCAAACTAACAGGCTGGTGCCGGAGAATGCGGGGGGGATGAAATGAGCCCTGTCACGCTGATTGCGTTGCAACCCCAAAGTATGTCTGCGGTTGCGAATACCTGCCATTTTCCAACGACTTCGATCAATGATGAAGGCGTCGATATCTTTCTCCACCAGCAATCCGTGTAACCAAGGAACAACTGCACTCCAATCATCATCTTCGGGGGGGTTGAATCTGTCTGCTGCTTTTGCCAAAGAGAGAATCTTGCAGTCAGGGCGCGCTCTTCGCATCTGCCTCCTTAGCAATGGATGTGGACAAATGATAATGCCTCTTCGTGGGAGGTACTCAGGTTTGTCCTCGCTGATCAACACCCAACTGGGGTCGCGTCGAGGGAATACTGCTGCGATTTCCAGTCCGGCCTTTTCTTCAATACTTGCCCATTCTGCCCCTGACATCAGAATCAAATCGGCCTCTGCTTTGACTAATGAGGAGATGGCGCCTTCCAAGTCGGGTACTTCCAATTCTGCGATATGCAAGTCTCCTTCTTTACCTTCTATAGTAGTTTTACGGCGGAGATAATGATCCTTGGTTCCCGATCCATCTTCTGGTCGAACAGCAACGCGAAGGACTTCTTCTTGCATACCATCGACCTCGGCGGGCAGGGCCCGCAGGAGGATGGCGTTAGCCACCCGTTGATATATCCGACCCTTGGGTCAGGGAACGAACATGTCTGAACTGACGCTTTACGAGGACAAGATTCGCGCCTACAAGAATCGTATCGAAGATGAATTGTCATCCTTACTAGAGGATGCAATAAAACGCGACGGAGAAGTCGCCCAACTTGCATCTTCCATAGTTTTGGCAGGTGGTAAGAGAACACGTTGCTTGGTCACTTGGATTGCCTACGAGTTAGCAGGCGGCAAAGATGTTGATAGCCTCATCCCCTTGGCTTTTGCTTTCGAATTGATTCATACTGCAACCTTGATTCATGATGATATTCATGATTCTGCTAAGTACAGGCGTGGGATTCAGACCTTGCATGAAAAACATGGTTTAGCCAAGGCGATAATTGCAGGAGATTGGCTCTTCGTACAAGGTTTTGAAATGGGTGGATGGTATGGTAAGGATATTGTTGACATAGTAGCTAGATGTTGTTCTGGCATTGCATCTGCAGAATTGAAGCAATTATCTCATATCTCAGATTTGAGTACAACTCCTCAGGATTATGAAGAGGTGGTAAAAGGTAAGACTGCAGGTCCATTCTCTGCTGGATGCAGGGTTGCTGGGATTTTGGCTGGTTGCAGCCCTGAACAGGTTGAAGCCTTGACAAATTTCGGTATGCAACTGGGTATTTCCTTTCAGTTGGTAGATGATATTCTCGATTTGCTGGGCGATACCCGTATGAGAAAACCTCGTGGTGCAGACGTCATAGAAGGTAAGATGACCCTGCCTTTGATTCATGGATTGACCATGTTGCATGGCGACGCAAGACAGCGTTTGTCGGAAGTCATCAATGGTTTCAATGACTCGCTTTGGGAGGAATTGATCGACTTATTGAATCAGGCCGGAAGCCTCGAGTATTCCAAAGCATTAGTCAGAACCCACATGGAGAGGGGCTTAGAGGAATTGAGCAACTTCATGGATTGCGAAGCCAAGCAATTGCTCATTGATCTGGCAACCGAACTCATCGATAGGAATCTCTGAAGGTGTTGCGATGCAATCCCTTCAGGAGGAAGATCAGTATACATCGGCTGAGTCATCTGAATATGATGTAATCATCATTGGTGGAGGTCCGGCCGGTAGCACTGTTGCAAGATATGCAGCTCAGGGTGGTGCCAACGTATTGGTCATCGACGGAAGAGACCCGATAGGAACGCCCTTGCAATGTGGTGAACTGGTTCCTAGCAATGATGAGATGCGACGCTTATGCCCAGATGTTCCTGAAATCGATGACTTGTTTCAGACCCCAGATGAAGCGATATCAAGATATTCCAAGAGCATGCATCTGGTTCCGCCATCAGGAAAGGCACTGAAGTATGATTTTGAGGGCTTGGTTCTCAATCGCGTGGCTCATGATGAAGCCTTGGTAGAATTGGCAAAGAAGTCTGGAGCGAAT
>CAZGIY010000166.1:0-2925 GCA_964526445.1 uncultured Candidatus Poseidoniales archaeon | reverse complement strand
GGTGGAAAGCAGGAAGACCTCATATTTTGAGAGCAGCCTTTCGATGGCTTGGGCGGCACCATCCTTAGGGAGGAGAGTTGCAAAAATTCCTTCGAAATCTGAATGATGTCCACCAGAAGTTCTGCACCATTCACGGCATTGTTCTCTTATCTCTGAGGCGACATCTTCTATTGATTCTGGAAAGTGAACTACGACACCATCCATATCTACATACACAATCTGCTTACTCATGATGACACCTCACTTCCAATACAATGGGGACAGGACTCACCGATGATATAGTGCTCACTTTTCTGCTCCTCAAGAGTCAACGGCTCCCTACAAGCAAAGCATACCTCGACATTCGTAACATTCAGTTCAGGGTCCACCGCTACCCGCCTGTCAAAGACGAAACAATCCCCATTCCAATGGGCACCACCGACTTCCTCGAAATATCCTAGAATACCGCCCTCGATCTGTCTGACATCCTCAAACCCTGCGTTGAGCATGACTGCGCTCGCCTTCTCGCAACGAATGCCTCCAGTACAGAACATGACTACGGGCTTCTGCTTGTCGAGTGTTGAATTCTCCACAGCCTCAGGAAAAGCCCTGAAGGTACTGATGTCAAAGTCGACTGCGTTCTCAAATGTTCCAAGGCGGATTTCGTAATCGTTCCTAGTATCGAGAACTGTAACGTCTCTACCCTCATCGAGCCATTGTTTGAACTCCTGTGGAGAAATTGCTGGGCCGGTGAATTCTTCCGGCTTGATCTCCTCCATCCCCATAGAGATGATTTCTTTCTTCAGACGCACATTCATCTTGCGAAATGCACAATCCTCGCTGTAGGAGACCTTGAGTGGAATATCGATGAATCTCTCATCTCTCTCAAGATGATCAAGGAAACCATCGATGGCTTCCTGCTTTCCAGAGAGAAAGAAATTGATACCTTCGTGACTGAGCAATATGGTTCCCAATAGTCCTAGGCTCTGACAGCGTTGACGCAATGGTTCCCTTAGGTCGTCACGGTCTGGCAGGGCAACGAAGCGATAACCTGCTATGTTGACGAAGCTTGCTGCCATCATTGAGGCCGTAGGCGTCTTGTTCTTCAATCATGTGAGAGAGAACAATCCCTCAGCAGCACTGTGACACAATTGAATCAGATGGTCTCCAGCAACACCGAATGCGAAGGCGCCCAAAGCACAACCCCAGATTGCCAAGCGTAGGAACCAGGCCCTTGGAAGTGGTCTCCTGCGGTCGGATTCAGCTTCCTCGAAGAACATGACAACTCCAACCCTGAGGTAGTAGTAGAGCGAAAGGGCGCTGTTCAGGAATACCGCTGCAGCCAACCACCAAACCCAATGCAAGTCGGCGATAGACCAGCCTCCGCCGGCTGCAACCTGTATGCTTGCATCACCAGCGGCCATCTTGACGACTCCAGCGATAAGCAGGAACTTGCTCATGAAGCCAGCCAATGGTGGAACACCCGCCAAAGCCAGCATGAAGACGAACATCGAGACTGCGATGATCGGGTCGCGCTTGGCAAGTCCAGAGAGAGAACCGCTGCGACTGGCTCCGCCATCAATCTCGAGCAGAGCCAATACCAGGAAGGCTCCGAGTTTGAAGGTCACAAGAACCACGAGATGGAAGATGATGGCGGTCACTATCCAATCTGCTGCATCTGCAGGTGCGTCGATGTGTCCCCACCTCCAAGCACCGACAGCAGTCAATGCAGCCAACATGTAACCGGCATGGGCTACCGAGGAATAGGCCAGCATTCGCTTGGGGCTATCAGAACCAAGTGCCGCAATGTTACCCCATGTCATCGTAATGACAGATAATACAGCCAAGCAAATCAGCCAAGCAGCACTGCCGTCACCTTCAGGCAATGAAATTACCAAGAGGACTCGCATAAGACCAACAAAGCCCATCGCCTTGGAAGCGGTAGCAAGAACTCCAGCAACCGGTGCTGAAGCACCAGAATATGCATCTGGTGCTGCGAAATGGAACGGTACTGCACTGACCTTGAAACCAAAGCCGACCAGCATCATTCCCATCGCTATCCATGCTAGAGCATCGGCGTTAGCGAAAGCAGAATCAAGACCATTGATCGACAGGCTAACCGCACCTGAAGTATAGATGTGAGAAGCGATTTGCAGATTACCATGCCAGATGTACAGCAAGGACATTCCATAGAGTCCTACTGCCGAAGCAACCGCTCCAACGATGAAGTACTTCACACCAGCCTCAGTTCCTGCTTTGCTTTCCTTGTGGAATGCTACTAGAACGTAAGTGGCAAGGCTTGCCAGTTCCAATCCCAAGAAGAGCATGAAGAGGTCCTGGGCAAGGGCTACGAAGGCCATACCCAATCCCGACATCAGAAGCAGGATGTGGAAGTCCACCTGTCTGCGGTTATCGATGAGCGCACTGATTGGCAAGTCATCACGGTGCTTGCGCGCAGGCATGCGAGATACTGTTGCAACAGCAGCAAGTAACAAGGCTCCAAAGAAGAGTATCTCAAAGACTCTGGCGAATCCATCGACCTTGAGCAGAACCGTCATGTCTCCTGCATCGCCAAAGAACAGAATCCAACGCTGTCCATCCTTGAACTGACTTAGTAGAGCAAGGAAGGTTGCAATCATCAGCGTACAAATCGAAATCATTGCCGGTAATCGTGCATCTCTGGTGAAGTTGTACCTCTCGCCGCCGAAGAACCATGGCACCTTGATTTTGGTCAATGGCAAACGGAAGGTTGCGCGACCTAAGTTAGGGATGATAATCAATGCAAGGATACCGAGCAACATAACGAACTCGGGCAACAATACGGTCAACGTAGTGATGCTGCTGAACAACTCGTGCCAATTTGCTGAGCTACTCATTTCAGGCACCTCCTGCAACAAGTCGTAACAATCCACCCATGTGCTGATAGAAGTGAGCATCAGCATAGGC
>CAZGIY010000165.1:2524-3036 GCA_964526445.1 uncultured Candidatus Poseidoniales archaeon | reverse complement strand
GCCTTCAGTTCAAAAAATGAAACAATACAGTTCCGAATTCGAAGCCGGACAAATCGGCATGCTCTTGGTAGATGGATATATCAAGGGAGATTCCGATGATAATGTCGCTGAAAATGACGACCCGTTCAAAAACCTGCAAGGCATAAACAATCTCTCAACAAAACTCAACCTCGTTGAACATACAACTGCTGTGAGTATTGTTTTCTTAATGAAATCAGTGGGTGTATCGGTAAATATTTCAGGAACTGACCTTGCTGTCCCCTGTAATCTTCTACCTGAAGGAATTGACGAGCTCTGTCTCTTGATTTTCGACAATGAATTCGATGATGATTTGACATTTTGGCGCTTGCTTGAGGAGATCGATCGAAATCCAGCGCTTACCGAGAACAGCCAAAAAAGGCAACAAATTTTCCTGCTGAACGTATTCTACAACAGCTTAACAGATGAAACTAGATATCTCTTCACAGAACCCACATATTCGCGTTCATTGATCTACATTGACATGCCCTTCC
>CAZGIY010000165.1:0-2514 GCA_964526445.1 uncultured Candidatus Poseidoniales archaeon | reverse complement strand
GACACTGAAACCTCTGTCCGTTCAATCAACGAACATGCCTCGATGACTTATGCCGAAGGAAATGTTCGAAGTGGGGAATTGACTGGTGTAGCCGCTGTTTCAATTGCAGTCAACAGTCTCATCGTAGAATCTCAATGGTCATCTCTAGCCTTCGCAGTCATCCTTACACTCATAACTCTTGGAATTGTTTTCAAGGACCTTAGATTCGCTACTTGGACCACATTGCCGGTTGTTTCAACGGTTGCACTACAATGGTTGGTAATGGCTCGAATGGATGTTTCACTTTCTTTGGTTACTGTAATGATCGGTTCAATTCTAGTAGGCGTCGGTGTCGATTTCTCAATACACATAGCCAACCGTATACGCGAATTAGGAGGAGGGATTGAGGCCATACGCACTTCTACAGTATCGACCGGAATGTCATTGTTTGAAGCCGCAACCGTTACGACACTCGGGTTAGTTACGGCCTACCTAATTCCAATCCCAGAAATCAAACCTTTCGTTACTGTGGTAATCATCTTACTGTGGATTGCCGCAGCCAGTGCCCTGGTACTACTTCCCGCAATCTTCATCACACTGCACAAATATGGTCTTGGCACCTCTGGTGGGGCGGAAGCCATGATGCGCAAACTTGGGCTGAAAGGCATAAGTGAATCCGAGAGTGACGATGCCAGCATGGATGCTGTAATGCTATCCGGTCAAGGAAATGAAGACGCATGGTAAGACCGTTTGATTGATGGCAGGTCACCTCTTGGCCCCATTCATGGGCAATCATTGGCTAATGAAGAGCGAGCCGGATGCTTATTCTTGGCAACAACTATTGGAAGATGGACACACTCATTGGGATGGAGTACGAAATTATCAGGCTAGAAACATCATGCGAGATGATATGAAGATTGGAGACAAAGTATTGTTTTACCATTCCAATTGCAAACCTCCACATGTTGCAGGAATTGCAAGAGTATGCAAAGAAGGGTATCCTGATTTCACATCTTGGGACCCTGATTCCAAATATCATGATGAAAAATCCAATCCTGACAATCCACGCTGGTTCATGGTTGATATCGAGGTTGTGCGTGATCTGAACATAGTACCTCTCCCTGAAATGAAAGAGAATCCATTGTTAGAGGGCATGCCTCTGCTCGCGAAGGGACAGCGACTCTCTGTACAACCTGTTAGCCCCGAGCACTTTCAAGAAGTCTGCAGGATGGGTGGATTGGAGGGAGATGGGCATGAGTGAAGAGCAGATTCCAGTGTCACAGAGGGCTGCTCAAATCGAGTACGCCATCAGAGATGTTGTGGTTCCAGCTACCGCTTTAGAAGCACAAGGGCATAGTATTCTCAAACTGAACATTGGAGACCCTATTGCCTACCCTGGGCTACCTACCCCCGCTCACATGATAGGGGCTTTTCAGAATGCATTGGGACAAGGAAAGAATGGATACTCTCCATCTTATGGCCTCGAAGAACTAAGACAGGCAATTGCTGAAGATGAAAGCCGTAAAGGCTGGGATTGTGACAAAAACTCAGTTTACGTGTGCCACGGAGTCACCGAGGCATTACAGATAATCTTCGCAGCCACATTGGAGGCTGGAAATAAGATACTAGCGCCCGGCCCTCACTATCCTCCCTACATGGCATACCCACAAATGTACGGGGCAACTACCATAGAGTACCGCCTCGATGCTGATGATGGTTGGAAAATAGACCTTGAAGACATTGATGCAAAGATGGATGATGATGTTAGATTGCTAGTAATGATTAACCCAAACAACCCCACTGGTAATGTTGCTAGTTCCGAGGAAATAGATAAGGTGCTTGAAATCGCAGCAAGATGGCCGAATTGCATGGTCATCGCTGACGAGATTTACGATGGATTGGATTTCAGTGGCAGGCAAGTGAGTATTGCTAGTCGAAGTGAAAAGGTTCCAGTTTTCACCCTGAATGGCGTCAGCAAAGTGTACTATGCACCGGGTTGGCGTATCGGCTATCTTGCAATTCATGACCCCTCAGATCGGATGGCCAATGTCAAAGATGGAATTGAAAGAATTCTGCGTAGCAGATTGTGCGCATCGACCCCTGCCCAGATGGGATATTTAGCCGGATTGAGCGAAGATCGTTCATGGATGTCGAAACATAGCAAAAAAGTTCAGGCGCAAAGGGACTTGTGCATTGAACGAATCGCGCAGATAGATGGACTTGAAGTTCAAGCACCCGGAGGTGCTTTCTACATGTTCGTTAGACTGACCGATGAAAAATGGGCATTGGATGACAAGGCATTTGTCCTCGATCTTTTGCATGAGGAGCATGTTTTGGTAGTGCACGGCAGCGGTTTCTCAAGTGAATTGGGCAAGGGACACTTCCGTTTGGTCTATCTCGCTGATTTGGACATTTTGAATACCGCTTTTGACAGGATTGAGGCCTTTTTGAAACGACATAGAATGTAATCTCTCAGTAGAATGCAACCATGACTTTGATGTGGAGGCAGTATTTCGCGATACCATGGACAGGCGC
>CAZGIY010000164.1:1423-3037 GCA_964526445.1 uncultured Candidatus Poseidoniales archaeon | reverse complement strand
ATCCTGGTTCTGGTTATTTTCTTCGTTCTTCTCATTCTTCATTGTCTTCTTTGTCATTTTTTCACATTCCTGGTGCTGATAATCACCTGCGGCGCACCTATTCGCAGGCAATGACGCTCAAACCGAGGTTTTTCTGCTGCGTCGAGTCAATCGCTTGAAATTCAAGCCATATCAAGGTCTTGGGATTTCACATTCAAGGTACATGAATGGTATAGCATGGGGGCACAAAGCCGTTGACTGTTTTGCACAATGCTCAAACCGGCATCCTTGGTCGCCGGTGCGAACGCTATGTTGCATCTAGTCACTGGTGGTGCCGGATTCATCGGATCTCATTTGGTGGACCAGTTGGTCAAAAGAGGTGATAGGGTCAGAGTTTTCGACAATCTTTCTAGTGGGCGCGAGGAATTCCTTTCAGGGCATGACGGCGCCGATGCAGTAGAGTTGTTCAAGGGAGATTTACTTGATCTAGAGTCCGTAAAACAGGCTGTTCAAGGAGTGGAGATGGTCTGGCACCTCGCCGCAAACCCAGATATCCGCCTTGGAACAAGAGTAACCGATACCGATCTCAAACAGGGAACTATCGCAACCTACAACGTCGTTGAAGCGATGCGCCTAGCTGGAGTCCAAGATATTGCGTTCTCATCATCATCAGTAGTATATGGGGAGGCAGAAGTTATGCCAACTCCCGAAGACTTTGGCCCACTTTTCCCCATCTCACTCTACGGTGCCAGTAAATTGGCTGGTGAGGCGTTGTTGACATCATGGTGCGGTACCTTTGGCTTACGTTGCTGGATATTCCGCTTTGCCAATATAGTTGGGGCGAGGGGTACTCATGGAGTTATTTTTGATTTCATTCACAAGCTCAAGGCTGACCCTACTCGCTTAGAAGTTCTAGGAAATGGCTTGCAAGAGAAGTCATACATGGAGGTAGGAGATACTGCTCGAGCAATGATTCATGTCGTCGAAAACTCAAGTGAGCAGATAAATTGCTTCAATCTTGGCTCGGGAGATACTTGTTCAGTCAGGAGAATCGCTGAGATTGTTGTCGAAGAGAGTGGTTTCGGCGATGTCAGTATCGAGTATACCGGAGGAGATCGTGGATGGGCAGGAGATGTGCCAAAAGCAATGCTCGCAGTCGAACGACTCATAGGGCTTGGATTTACCCCCGAATACAATAGCGAGGATGCCATCAGACTCACCGCTCGCTGTCTGATAGAGGAAATAGGGTTGCATGAATAGGATGTGATGAATTGAAGATAAGTGAATTAGCAAGACACAGCAGGGCTGCCAGCGATACTAGAATGGGTAGTTTGATGTTCATCATGGGAGTATTTCTGATTGCTGTCATGATTGTATTCTCTACTACTGATGCTGTCCCCATGGGGATAGATGAAGGAGAGATGCCTCCAAACGTTGAGGGTAAGGCGCACCAATTTGGTGCAGGCAATGTATGGTATGATTTTGATTTGTACGAACTGACTGTATCAAACTGGACTGAAGGAGACCTCAATCATTCTTGGTTTGTAGTCGAGTTCATTTCCACTGACTGTTCAGTATGTATGGGTCATGGCGATGTTATGGAGGACTTGTCAACCGCATGGAAAGGAAGGGTTC
>CAZGIY010000164.1:0-1413 GCA_964526445.1 uncultured Candidatus Poseidoniales archaeon | reverse complement strand
GGGGCTTTTTATGTTGTATTGGCAACCGGCTGGTAATGGATGGGTCAATTCCTTTCCGTAGCGGTCGATTTCAAGAATAACGAAGCATTTACCTCCACGCCTGAGGAAATAATCGCCTTCCAAGAGAAGACCGATTTCGCTGGTTGTAGTCATGGAACTGGAAACTGTAACTCTCGAGACGGCGGTCCGCATGAAGAGATAATATACGTCGATGATCGAGATGCTTCGTCTATGGAAGATTGGGGTATCAGTGCAACACCTACTAGCTTTATCCTCAAACCAAATGGTATTGTTGCTTGGAACCAGAGAAACAACGCTGGACAGGATTTAGGTGAGGCAATGTTTGAATTGATTCCATCAGATGGGCTTGGTGGTGCTTGATGTTTGATAGCAACGTCTGGTTAGCAATTCACGCTAGTATCATCATCATTGGAGTATACATCGCCTCACCTTTCTCGGCTGCTCATTACAAGGAAGGAAGTTGGAGAGCACTATTCGCCTCACGGAGGCAGAGAATATTGACAGGTCTTTCTTTTGTCATCCTTGGTGGTTTCACTGTCAGTACGCACACTTGGTGGTTCCACAACAAGTATCACGAGATGGGGGGAGATATCGGTTGTTCTGCTTTTGGATCATTCAATTGTGGAGATGTTCTTGCTAATTCTGACTTCAATACGGTTCCAGTAATGGGTATTCCATGGGGGATGGTTGGAATGTTGGCATTCGCAATGCTCGGATTTCTTGCCATCAGCGTACGTAGAGAGCATAATGCCTCTTGGGCCCATACATACCTGAATGTTGGCTATGTCGCTTCTGGTTTTGGAATCCTGATTGCACTATACCTCCTGTATGTGGAGATCGTACCTCTAGAGATGACATTCTGCCAGTATTGTAGTCTTGCACATATCGCAGACGTCATCGCTTTTGTCATGTTCCTGAAGTTGAAGAATATGTATGGAACTGAGGAATGGGACCCTGAGGCTGCAGCAGTATCACACGCTGTCAAACAGCGAGAGAAAAGGCGTCAAGAACGTAAGAAGGGCGGAGGCTTCGTGAAACCAACGAGCCGTGCTGGAGATGAAGAGGAATGAGCCAAAAGGGATTGGCTGGAATTCTGTTGTTGACCGGTGCTTTGCTGGTTGGAGCAGTTGTATTTGATTCCGTCAATTCAGAGGACAAGAAGGACTCACCACAGAATTCCGGAGATGATTCGCAGAATTCCACCAGTAACAACTCTGGAAATTATTCAGGAGTAGATCATGAATTGGCAACAGAATGCCTTGAATCACACTCAAATTTATCGCAACATTTCCATCCATATCTCAGTCTATATGTTGATGGTAAACAAGTAGCGATCGAAGCCAATGCCGGAATAGGGACTGAAGTGTGTGACGGTATGCATGTTGTGCATAC
>CAZGIY010000163.1:0-3062 GCA_964526445.1 uncultured Candidatus Poseidoniales archaeon | reverse complement strand
GTGAGAGTCGGTCGTCATCATCGGCGACGAGCTCTTCGTCGCTAGAAGAGGATAGATCGTGGAAAAGCTGAAACTCTTCTGGAGCGGTCGTTTTGGGAGTTGTTGGAACATTCGCTTTGGCTGCGAGGCCAGCGCGCTCAAGACGGAGTCGCTTCATTGGGTGGCACGGGAGAATTGCTTGACCGCTTGGTACAATGCAGTGGACGTATTCCAATGATCAGTCTTGTTCTAGGCCCAGTAGTTGGAGTCTCTGCCTTGGCAGCCAGTCTTTCGGACTTCACCATCCTCGGCAGAGAGCATGGACAATTATTCATGTCCAGTCCATTAGAGACTCCTGAAATAATCGCAGAAGAAGTGGATGCGAGAGGCCTTGGAGGCGCAGACTTGCACGCCAGTCGTTCAGGAATTGCTTGCCTAGTGGCCGAAGATGAAGATGATGCGATTGACATCGTGGCCTTGTTACTCAGCCACCTGCCAGACCACAACATGGCGGAACCTCCACATCTGCCTAGTGCAGACCCATACGATAGATTGTCCGAGGAATTGGATGGAATGGTCCCAGATAACCCGAACAGACCATATGACATGCTCGATATCGTCAGAGAAGTTGTAGATGATTCAGAATTACTAGAATTGTTTCCCTCATATGCAGACAACATAGTGATTGGCTTCGCGCGCTTAGATGGATACCCTGTAGGGATTGTTGGAAATCAACCCAAAGTTTTGGCTGGATGTCTTGACATAGATGCATCGATTAAAGCTGCTCGATTTATTCGCACCTGCGATGCATTCTCTATTCCAGTGATAACATTCGAAGATGTACCAGGGTTTCTCCCCGGGGTGGTACAAGAATGGGGTGGCATCATACGCCACGGGGCAAAATTGCTGTTCGCCTATGCCGAAGCGACTGTACCCAAGTTGACAGTAGTGGTTCGCAAAGCCTACGGAGGCGCATATCTTGCAATGGCCTGTAAGCATCTACGCGCAGATTACAACGTCGCTTGGCCTACAGCCGAACTTGCTGTGATGGGTGCAGAAGGTGCGGTAAACATCATCCACCGAAGAGAGATCGCAGCAGTATCTGAAGATCAGAGAGAAGATGTTAGACAGGATTTGATTAACGATTACAAGCTTAAGTTCGGGGACCCATATGTTGCGGCTCGAAACGGCTGGTTGGATGATGTCATTGAGCCGAGTGAGACCAGGCTCCGACTTATTCGCGCCTTGAGGCTACTGAAATCGAAACGTCAGTGGAGCCCGCCTCGTAAGCATGGAAATATCCCGCTATGAAACTTACCTGTTTCTAGCCAAATCCAGCAAACCGCGTGGTTTCTCTTCCACGACCTCAATTACCTCTTCTGCAACCACATCTGAAAGCGGTATCGAAACCTCCTCAATTATGGTCTGCTGGCCGCGACGGAGATTTCCGAGGAATGCAACAATGATGATGAAAACAACAGCTGCAGCAGCGATTTGCAATTTGACATCATCAAACATGGAAACTGTTTCATCTGCTTCTGTAGACGTGTTATCAACTGTTGAATCATCTAGGCTGAAAGACAATTGTTGAACACTCGTACTGACTCCTTGACTCTCAATCTTTAACCAAAGAGGGTTTTCTCCCTGAGAGGTCAAAACGGGTTGCAGCAGAACTGTGCACGCCAAGGCGCCATCGCTCCATTCCAAACAGGCAGCTGAAGCAGGACGTGTCCATTCATCCAGCCTCCAAGCGACGTACAAAATGTGTTCTGAAGGCTGATCTTCATCGAAGAAAGTGAAGCCAAGGCTGATGTTTCCATCCTCCCTAACCTCAGGGTCATGCCACGCAACAGTCGGTGCATCATCTACAGAAGTCACATTCAACTCCAATGTTTTGTTGATACTATTCTGTGCATCACTAACCGTCAACTTCCAGCAGGAATCAAGACCATACCAATTCGCCTGTCCTGACAATGTCAAGAAAGAACCCTGAATCTGAACCAGTACAGGACTTGATTGGCAATCTTCTATCGAAACTTGGTATTCCAGTTCGTCCCCGTCCGAATCAAATGCAATACTTGAGAGGGGTATCTGAACACTTTCATCCTCCTCCATTACGATGTCTTCCATAACAAAGACGGGAGGGTCCGGTAAGGCCTGCACTGCAACTGGGAACTCAACCGAGACCGCTGAAGTATTGCCATCGCTGACTGTGAGATTAACTATTGCTGCACCAGACCAATTCTCAGCAGACTGAAGATAAAGAAGACCATCAATCCACTCAACACTTAGATTTGCTTCATTGGAATATCCTGAAGCAACCAAAGTTCCATTCTCCGGGTCCTCAAACCATTGAGAAATATCCAATGACAAACCCGCACTATCTTCATCGAATCGCTGCTGAGGAATCGTAGAGGTCTGAATTACTGAATCATCCACTGCAAGCAAAGTTACCACGGTGCTGACATTGATCGATTCGGGGTCGGGAGAGGTTTCTGAAATCCACATATCAATGGCCAATGTACCTTGCCACTCAGGCTCTCCAGTATGAGTCAATGTCAAATTATCTCCATTATTCTGAATGCTAATATTATCTGAACCATTACCATTCAATGTAGCATTAACGAAGAAAATATCGATTCCATCGGGATCAAAAGCAAAAGATTCCGGCAGAACCTGCAATGAAGAATGTTGATCGAAGAATAACATGGGCGTAGGTTCGATGACCACCAAAGGAGTGTTTCCGCGGGTCAATGTAAATTCATTCGAAGCCATCATTCCATCCCAAGTAGCGTAGAGAATGATTTGCTGTTGGCCCGGCGCTAAAGAATTAGAATCCACCGAACAAGATGCAGTATCCGAGCCATTTGCAAATGTTCCAGAAATTAGTGTACCATCCCAATGTAAACACCATGCTTCTCTACTACCATTGCCGAGTTCAGAACCATCCCGATGACTGAGATTGAAACTTAGATTCACACTTTGATTCAATTGAATCTCTTCAGACGGAGAACTTGTTGAAAGAACGCTCAGCATCCTAGAATGATTCAGATTCTCGTCCAGATAAGCATCGAGATCTTGAA
>CAZGIY010000162.1:0-3142 GCA_964526445.1 uncultured Candidatus Poseidoniales archaeon | reverse complement strand
CACTTGATTTACATAGTGAAGACTTCTCTTTTGAAGCGGACCATTTGATTAGCAATTGGCCCACAATCTATGCGAGCGGAGATGTCATGCTAGTTGTGGAACAAGCTCAAGATTGGTGGTGGTATTGGGGTAATGACGAACTGAATGAAGCAACCAATATCCACGCTTTTGATATCTCGGATGATGGAAGCACTACTTATGCAGGTAGCGGACGAATCAACGGTACAGTTCTCGACCAATTCTGTCTTTCTGAATATGATGGACACATCCGTGTAGCAAGTACTACTGGGCAGTGGAATAGGTGGTGGATGGAAGATCCGGATCCGATGGAAAACCATGTTTACGTTCTAGAGAAGGATGTGGATGCTGATGGAAATCCAATTCTTTCAGAGATTGGCTACCTAGGTGGAATCGCTCAGACCGAGCGAATCTGGAGCGCCCGTTTTGTGGGTGAAATGGCTTACATCGTAACATTCGAACAAATTGATCCTCTATGGATTATCGACCTTGCAGACCCAACAACTCCTACAATACTTGGAGAACTCGAAGTACCAGGAGTTTCAACCTATATCCACCCACTTAGCGAGGAATTCCTCCTTACTATTGGAATCGGACCAGCAAATGAAGATGGCACCGGCCTAGATTGGTCCAAGACTCAACTTTCTCTTTTCAACATAACAAATACAAGCAGTCCAACTAGAGATAGCATACTAGGTTTGAGTCCAGTATTGGACAGTACAGATGGTTGGTCATGGAGCAATTCTGAAGCCTTGTATGAACACAAAGCCTTCCAGTATTGGGCTCCTAAAGAAATGCTTGCAGTGCCTATGAATACATATCGTTACAAGTATTGGTATGATGATGATGGAAAATATCAATGGAAATACAATTGGGTATCTAAGTTGATGATAATTAACGTTTCAGAAGGCGAGAATATGTCTGTACACGGAGAAGTAGATCATTCAGAATTCTATACTGGTAGCCATTACTATTGGAGCGATACCGGAATTCGTCGCTCAATATTTATGGGTGACTTCATCTATGCTATTTCTCACGCTGGAGTAACTGTGACCAATCTCACTACTATGGAGACTGTAGATTCATTGATTCTTCGAGAAGCGGTTGATTATGATGATCGATATTGGGAAGAAGGCGACACAGTTTCATCAGATGGAGCAGAAGAAGAACGGGATGATGGCGAAGCCGAATCTGAAAGTCCTGACGAAGGTTGAAACCTGCACAAGCCATAACATCGAATGCTGTTAGGAGCAAGTAGTGCTGAAAGGGTTCTTGTTAGCAATTGGCTGTTTAATCGCCGCCGGACTATTCATAATTATCAGTAGATATGCTTGGCTTTGGTGGACTAGGGTAAAGCCACGCAAGCCAAATCATGAGCGCGAATGGTGGAGTGACTGTGCAGAGCACGGCTTTGCAAAGGTTCGTGAAAATTTAGTGTCTATCAGAAATATCCGAGACTTCAAATGGAGAACTACGAAGGATCACGACGTTTCTTGGATAGAGAAAACATTTGACATCACCAAAATCAAAGATGCTTGGTTTATCATCGATCATTTTCACCGAATCAAGGGGCTTGCTCATACCATGCTTAGTTTCGAATTCGAAGATGAAGAAACGGTGACCTTTTCCTTTGAATCTAGAAGAGAAAAAGGCGCTAAATACAGCCCTTGGCTCGGGATGTGGAGGGCATTCGAACTCTATCTATTGGTTGCGACAGAGGAAGATGCACTATACCTCCGAACAAATGTCAGAAAACACAAGGTCCACATGTTCAGGGTAGAGGCCGACAAAGAAGACAACAAAGCACTATTCTTACAATTGTGTAAGCGCTTGAATCAGCTTGGAGATCGGCCAGAATGGTACCACACACTTTCGGCATCTTGTACCACAACAATTGTTTCTCAAGTAAATGCAGTTTCGACAAATAAAATCCCTTTCAATTGGCGAGCCTTTCTTCCTGGTCATGCTGCCCGTGCCGCCTTCAGATACAAGTTGATTCAGGACTGGGGAGGGTATAGTAAGACGTTAGAGATTAGCGAGATCGCTGAATACGCGCGTAAATGGGAGGGCCACACCCCTTTCAGCCAATACGTCAGAGAACTCCTTCCTAAATCGCCCTGAGGGCGAAAGGTGCTTGTATGGTCAATGTCCGCGAAGCGATGAGGACAATGTCCAAACCATCTCCAGATAGCCAAGAGAACCTCCTAAAGAAATGGATGATGCGCCAATACTGGCGCGTCCAGCAATCTCAAGCATTCATCAGTATCGGCTTTTGGGCAACAACCCTCACATTGTTAATTTGGCCTTATGTTAGATGGCGTTTCAAAGCAGAAGAATCCACATTAGGGATTGCAAACACATACTGGGGTCTATCATCAATATTTGTCGGCGTTATGGTCGCCGTCCTCTTTGTTGGCTGGGTATATGATCGAGTTCTCGGATTGTGGATTGAATGGAGAAGTGTAGATACAGAACGTAATCCGTTCATGACATATGCTCTATCTCCTACTTGGATGGTAACTATGGGTATGCAGGCTGAGATTTTGAAGCGATTGGCAAAAGATGACGAGAAAGTAGTCAAGCATGCTGAATGGATACATGAGTGGTGCCGCACCCAATCTGGAGAAGAGATATTCGCCCGCACAGTCCAGAAATGGGATGACTTCATGCCCGAACCCACCCCTGAATTATGGTTCTTGGAAGAAGGAGTAGTAGAAGCGGCCCGCACAGTAAAATTTGACGATGGTGATTGAATGGCATCACCGTCGCGGTTATACAGGTTTGACCTAAGCCGCAGCCGGGCCTGAAGATGCGAACCGCCATTCTTGTCATTGGATTCAAGAGGCTGCATTACTTTGAACAGACCCTTGAGAGTCTTGAGAAGTGCCCAGAAAGTCAGACTTTAGACTTCCATTTCTACCTTGACGGTGGAAGAAAGGCTAACCAATCAGAATTAGTTGAAATGATTAACAACTCTTCAATCAAATCAAAACATATCGTCTCTAGAGAATCTAATTATGGAATAGGCCGCCATTTAATCGGTGCACGAAGAGATCTATTTGACGGATTGGGATACGATCGTTTGATACTCTTCGAAGACGATATGATTGTTTCTTCAACTTAC
>CAZGIY010000161.1:0-3209 GCA_964526445.1 uncultured Candidatus Poseidoniales archaeon | reverse complement strand
TGGGCAGGGGAAATTACTGTTGAATTGCGATTCAGATGACGATTGTAGTTTGTCAAATTCTCCCTCTGGAGAAGAAGTGACTGGACGTCAAGAGAGTTCAGCCGGCCCCCTTAGTCCGAAAGTAGTGGACTTGGAATTTGAAATGCAACCTATTCAAGAGCAATTGACCTTGATTCCTGCTGAATTGTCTTCCATGGTCATAGACCTTAGAATAACCGAGGATGTATTGGGCTGGACTCAGCCCGATCTTGAAGTCAGCCTGAAGATAGGTCCTAGTGAGAATGATTGGATGATAACGGGTGCAGGCTCTGGATTACAGACTCAACCCTCTCCATATACCTTGCAAGATGAGGAATTAGACCTCTCTCAAGGTAGACTATTGCACCCTGGTGACCAAGTGAAGTTGAGATTGTCTTTCCAGTTGGACAGACCAGCAACTTGGGAACTTCACCTAAGAGGTAGTAGCAGTTTGGAATTGGACATTATCTGGTCAGTCAATCCATCTTTTGCTGATGTCGACGAACCTTCCTCACAGGATAGCCCGAGAGTGACTAATGAGGTTGAGATTTGGCACGATGGTGCCTTGGTTGGAGATGACCGAGATTGCTGGAGGATGCCATTAGATAGTCACGAACTGTTCAATGTCGCAGTCATCTGGGATGCAGTTCCAGTAGAAGTGGAGCAACCGCATGATGAACCGGATTTGACCGGACCTAATAATCGCAATGCGCCCACTCCAGATGTTTTCAGCACGTATGATGGAGATACTCTATCGGTCACTTACCAATATCGAGGGATGGAAGATGGAGAGTATACCATTTGTTGGTCGGGTATGGATGATAGATTCCAATCATACAGTTGGATAGGTCGATACACCTACGAGGGAATCGGTCCAAGTTCCCCCGGTCAATTCTCTGGAGATGCCAAATGGGTTTCTGGTTATGCCTTGGTAGGCGATGCGGACGAGAAAATCGCACTCGATGAAGCTGGATTATTTTCGTTGGCCTTTGGCATGATTCTACTCATTGGAATAATCGGTAGCGCCGCACTCCAACCAAACTGGAACATGACCCGTAGATTGATGCTTCCTTTGTCAGGTATTCTGGTACTTACCGGAGGTGTTGTTCATCCGATTATGATGTGGACCGAAGCAATGCCAGATGACGAGGCATTGACCATCGATGAGTTGTTACAACAGCGTCTAGAGCAAATATGGCAGGTGAACAGCCCAGGAACTCCGACTACAACCATGGCTGAACATCTAGGGGCAACCTTTGGCATCCTAGAGGATGAGAGGTTGTTACTCGACCTGAAGATTGATTCTGCTGTACCTACCGGTGATGGAAGGTATCAACTCCAATCGCCGGATATAGATGGAATCGCGATAGATAGACTGATTTTCAACCATCTCAATTCCATAGGAGCCGGCCATGATAGTGATGGTCAACTTCCGCAACAATCTGTGAATTTCGTATTGAATGCCGGTCGTGCCCTTGCTCTCGATCTGTTGATTTTAGAGGCTTTGTTGATAGTTGACGAGATGCCGAAAGCAGGTGTGCTTCACATCGATTGGACGATGAAGAGAGCGGGTTCATATGGTGGCATGATTAATCCGACGTGGGCAACGCGTCCTGCGAATATAGAATTGTCAGAATGGGGAAGATTGCAATCATCATTGTTCCCAGATATAATGACTGTTTCATATTGTGACTGCGGACTAGATCAGATGGATTTCACCTGGGCGCCTTCCAGTAGTATTGATGCAGATGACATAGTTACTCCAGAAGGCATCGAAAGTCCCGACGGCTTGGGCTCTTCTGCAACTTGGTTGATGTTGGCAGGAGTTTCACTAGTCCTAGTAACTGCCTTGGTCGAATCGCGCAGAAGAATGAAAGCGCGGCGCTTGGCCGAAGATTTCCTGTAGTCGGACCTAATCCAACTTGCCTAGAATCTCGTCGAGCATCTTCTTCTCGTCGTTGTCCAGCTTCTCATCTTCAAGAGCCTTCTTGATCTTCTCACAGTCCTCTTCAGATAGGCCTGCATTGTTGGCAGCCTCTAGAATCAGGGTCATCTCATCCTCAGTAACATTACCATCCTTGAGGGCTGCATTGATTGCTCCGCGTGTGGCGATTGCAGCGGCTTCTTCATCGGTCATGCCAAGTGCAGACTGAATGGTCTTCAATTCAGATACCTCTTCATCGGACAATACTCCGTCTTCGTAGGCCTTTTCATAAGCCTCAAGAAGGAAACTTCGGTACTGCTTAGGATGTAGTAAGACATCGCGAATCAGGCCATAATCGACGGAATCCTGATTGCCTGAAGCATCTAGCATGACTATGGATCGGCGAACTTCCTTGACAGCCATATCCTTTAGCCCGTGTGCAGCCCATACCATTCCTACTGAGATAACGATTGCAGCAAACCATTGCATGACTTCTTCAGAGATGATTTCACCTGGATAAATGATGTAGTAGATACCAATAACCATCATCATCGCTCCTGAGAAAACCTCGACCCAATCATTGAGGTCTGGTTCTTCGTCAAAGACGGATAGCCGGCGGTCAATTTCGCTCATCTCTGGGTCGTCCATGTGCCATCCACAATAAGGGCCGGACTTGAGGTTATTGGCAGTTGATGATGCTGAGATACCTTCAGAATTGGAAATTGTTGCAAGTGGAGAACGGTGACCGGTTGGCTTTTGGACCTCTGACATCACTGGTATGTTGATGTCCGAGTCATTAGACGCAGTTGAGGACCTCGACCTACCCGCCGAGGTTCTGCAACATGTGATTGAAGGATGGGGTATCAAACACCTCTATCCACCGCAAGCACAGGCGATGAGTGCCGCCCTTTACGGACGTAATATACTGCTTGCTATCCCTACAGCATCGGGTAAGAGTCTGGTGGCATATTTGGCAATGGCGCGCAGGTTGTTAATCGATGAACCGGGTAGCCGCGCCATCTATATCGTTCCACTCAAAGCCTTGGCCAGCGAGAAAGTCGAGGAACTCCGAGAGTTAGGGGAAGCGCTAGGGCTACAGGTCGGGATGGCCATAGGAGATGCGCCTCGTGAGGTTCAGAGAATTGATCAGGCAGATATCATCGTATGTACGTCAGAGAAATTGGACTCATTATCCCGAAATAAACCAGAGGTCATTGCAGGAATCAGCATTGTGGTCGCCGATGAAGTTCATCTTGTAAATGACTCA
>CAZGIY010000160.1:0-3225 GCA_964526445.1 uncultured Candidatus Poseidoniales archaeon | reverse complement strand
TTGTACAGGTTATCTGCAGATAAAGTGCGAGAAACCTCTACATCTCCGTGTCCAGAGAGCCAAGAATTGACCGTGATGAATGCGATCAATGCAAGTCCGAATATCATCAATTGGTGATTGGAGATCATCATCCCAACCAACAATAGGGCGATGCCTCCAACGAAGGTGAAAGATGCCTTACGGGTCCACATTCAACTTTTCCCCCATACTTTGATTCGTTTGACGATTGTGACCATCTGCTCCAAGGAATAGTCTCGGTTCTCAAATACGAATTTGATTAGCACTGGGTCTTTGATCATCTTTTGTAATTCACTTGCAGGCATGGCGTCGAACTCTTCCCTTGTCAAACCGTTGTTGTTACGAACTCTAGATAGGAAGACCTGTTTTATCTTGTTTGATTTGGCATAGTATCCGTATCGTCTCGCATCTCCGAACCCATAGTAGATGATACTGAAGACATGCCTCCATGGTTCAGGGTCTTTCTTCTTGATGACTACTGCTTCAAATGCGATGAATAGGCCGATGAACAATACCAGCATCGCCATCGATTCACTAGTGAAGTATACGAGAATCCAATATACCAAGTTGTAAGATTCTCCTAGGAATGCATTTTGCGAATGTCGACTCTCATCGAAGATGACCAATGCATTCTCATTTGCTTCTAGAGAACCGTTTACATCGGTCAACAGGGCAATGGCAATGACGTCTAATGCCCACTTTCGATTATCGTTTTCAGGCATCGGAACTGAGGGAGTTTCACCGGTATAATCGCCACTGTTGTAGCCATCATAATCATACATGGCATTGGAAAGAACTGAACCATCCGCAACGAAGATGATTCGCCCCTCCATGTTTTCTCCAGCATATTCACAGCGGCTCTCACATATTTCCACTGCAATCACGAAATTACCTTCGATACTTGCGGCTCGGTCAGGTGTTTCCTCATTCTGTTCTTGGCCAACTATGACTTCTCCATCTCCATTGACATCGATCGAAGCATCTCTACTGGTCGAGGCGATTGGCTGAGAAACTCCTAATTTGGAACTCTTGGTTGCATTTTCAAGGACTGTAGGTTGATTCATCAATAGTTGATATGATGAGTTGTAATTGATTTGCCCTGCCTCCCAATGGTGCGCACAAAGACCCGCTTCACTTGGAGGGACAGAGAGCCCATCCACCGCGGCACAAGGATGAGCCCCATCCCACAATGGATGAGCTTTGTGAGATGCAACATCTACTGATTGATTATTCATTCCGCATGGTTCTATCTGCAAGCATGTCCAGACGAATGAACTGTTGAGGGTGGGCGCATATAGAGAATCATATAATTGGTTGCCATTGAATTGCCAGCCAAATGCTTCAGCGAGCCCACTGGCAAAGCCGAAATCATCCATTACAATGACCGTTCCATTAGCCTTGTAGAAATCGACGATAGCTTCTATCTCCGAGGTGCTGTATCCGTCCGGCTCATCGAATTCAATGAAACCCGAATCTCCGAAGTGCGGCATCGTGAAAGCATCTTTTTCGACACCGCTGATTACGAATGTGGCATTACCAGGGTCGTCGATTTCTTTAAGCAACAAGGGACTACTTACCACCGAACGAGTTTCGACTCCCATTTCGTTGATATCCTTCCTGAATGCTGAAATATCGTCCCAATCGTCGTCATAAGCGGATAATTGAGAGGTTCCGCTTTGGACGTAGGAGGATAATACTACACCTATTAGGAGGAACAAAGTACCGAAGAAACCAACCAGCAGAACGCCGCGGCGAATTCTCCGATTTCTTGCTGCCATACCACCCTCTCCATGTCTTGACTGCTTGATGCACGGACTTTGTTCGGTTTAGAAGGTTCCCGCCCCATGGGGGCGGGTTGCTTCAAGCCCCTAACGCTTCAAATGGATGCTCGTAGCAATCCTGTCAATCTCCTCCACTGGAACTCGCATGTATTCCCTTTCCATCTCCCAAGGCAATCTTACAGGGTCGAGATTATCTTCCAATCTGACCAGCATTGCGAGTACGTTGCCGGTAGGGGTGTCGATTTTTAGATCGAATAAGGTTCCAAGCCTATCTCCAGCAGAATCCAGCACCTGACGACCGAGTAATTCGTGCCCGAAACTGGTAGCCATGACCTCCCCCCTACGGGGGGTGGTCACTCCTCAAGGCCATGAAGGCTTTGCTGACGGTGACTGCCTAGAAAACTCACATTGTTTCCATTCCACGGCTAGTATCTCGATTGCGTTTGATGTTTGTCAAACCGCTGACTAACTTGGTTTCCATCTTTGTGTAATACTCCATCATATCTGGAGTCACGGTTGGCCTAACTCTAGATGTAGCCTCGTCAAGATGTGCCTTGGTGATTGATTTACGTCCGGCCCGCATAGCGATAAGACCCGCTTCTCTGCAAACTGCTTCAATATCCGCACCTGTGAAGCCATCCAGTCCCTTGAAGACCTTCTTCAAATCGACATTCTTGGCTATCGGCATGCCACTGGTATGAATATCAGCGATGGCCAATCTTGCTTTTTCATCAGGCGGGGGGACGTGAAGTACTCGCTCAAATCGTCCACTCCGCAATAGTGCAGGATCAATCATTTCCGGCCTATTGGTTGCAGCTACCACGATTACACCATCAAGGGATTCCACACCGTCCATGCTGGCTAGCAGTTGATTGACCACGCGGTTTGCAACATCGCTTCCTTCGCTGGCGGAGCCTCCTGAACGCATGTGAGCTATGGATTCGAATTCATCGAGGAAGATGATCGAAGGAGCGGATTGCTTCGCTTTCTTGAAAATCTCGCGTATCGCACGTTCGGATTCACCAACCCATTTGGAAATGAGTTCAGGCCCCTTTATTGAGATGAAATTGGCCTTTGCCTCATTTGCTATGGCTTTGGCCAATAGGGTCTTTCCAGTCCCTGGTGCCCCGAAGAGTACGATTCCTCGCGGTGGTTTGATGCCGAAGTGATTGAATAATTCAGATTGAGTCAATGGCCATTCGACACTTTCCTTCAGGCGCTCTTTGATTTCCTCAAGCCCACCGACTTCATCCCACTGGATTTCAGGAATCTCAACATATATTTCGCGTAGAGCAGAAGGTTCAACCTCTCTTATTGCCAATTTGAAGTCATCCATTTTGACTTCCATTTTCTCCAATACTTCTAACAATAATTTCCCTTAAATCCATAATTTTGTTTTCAGAGTTTGCTAATCCTTTTACTAATG
>CAZGIY010000159.1:3059-3298 GCA_964526445.1 uncultured Candidatus Poseidoniales archaeon | reverse complement strand
TCGATATCAGCAGAGGGGATTTACGAAAAGCAATAACCGCCCTTCAAGTTGCTGCAGCTCTGAATCCACACGTTAGCAGAGCGATGATCTATGAGACTAATGCAACCGCCCCTCCAGAAGCCCTTCAGGCATATCTACTGGCCTGCAGAGAAGATGGTTTTCACGCTGCAAGAAGACGCCTGCGCGAACTACTCGATAAATTTGGTCTAGCAGGGACAGACATGGTCAACCAACTACAT
>CAZGIY010000159.1:0-3049 GCA_964526445.1 uncultured Candidatus Poseidoniales archaeon | reverse complement strand
TTCTGAATTCCTCAGCGAAGCCGCCAAATTGGATTTGACTGAACTGATGGCAGAGATAGATTTCAGATTGGTTGAAGGTGGCGGAGAAGACTTGCAATTGGATGCGATGACAGCACGGATTTGTCAAGCATTATCCAGTTGAAGGTACAATTGGATTCTTCATTTTTCCAATTGATTATTCTGCTTCTTCAAGAGATGCTTCGCTAACGATGACCTTCCAAGAATAAGAGCGCGAATTCTCCCACGGGTCTCCATCTTCACTCAGCGTCAAATCAATAACATGGATACCCGTATCCAATCCATCAGTAACTAATCGAATCGCCATTCCTCTGTCATATTCCTTGGAAACAAGGGTCGGCCACGCATAGGTTCCGTTTACACCTTGGTGCGAATCTCCCCAATCGCTCAAGTTATCAAAACTCGATTCAGAAGTATTGAGAGAAATTTCAGTTCCATCGTATAATGTCATAGTAGCAGATACTTGCACCGCTTCTGAATTCAGGTTATCTCTAATTCCAAACAATAGCCAAATCTCGCCATCCAATCTTTCTTCACCCTCGTCAAGAATAAATTCAATCTGGCTGTCACCATCTAAAGTATCATCTGTCAAGCGCAATTCTTCGCCATCGATTAACATAACAGTCCAAGCAGCTGCAACTTCGGGTTCCCCGATATCTGCGAATGGCGGATTAGCCAATAGAAAAGAAAGAGCCAACCAAGTGAATACGTGCAAAAAGGATGCCTTGAACCAAGTCCCTTTGCCGTAATGTTCGACAACCGCATCGGACATTGCCATCCTATGCAATGAAGGGAGAAGGAAAACCAAAGCGATAGGTAGGAACCAGAGAAGAGCCTTATCCCCAGAAGGATCCATATTAGGCATAACGAGATAGCGCATCATCAAAGATACCACTATCGAAAAAGCGATGACTAACCACATGGAATACATATCTGCCCTTTCTTTGGAGACATGCTTGACTGGGTCGAAGGCCTCGATTCCATGGTCACGCCCAGAACGACCCTTCTTGTCGCCGTCCTTGCGTTTGCGAGAACCTCTATCTGCCCGTGCCGCCGACATCGCTGTCTGCATGTCGACCATGCTGTCCGCGACCTGTGTCCGGCCTTTCTATGCTACGGAACTAGAAACTCATACCGCTAGACTCAGTCTCAACAATTGAGAATGCCGGGACTCGAAGACATCAATATCAACTGAGAGTGCCGGGAGCGGGGCTTGAACCCGCGACCTTCGGATGTCTCAGACATCACGGAGATTGACTTCAGCGCGAACAGTGCCTTTCGGCTGCCCTATGAGTCCGACGCGCCACCAACTACGCCACCCCGGCAACAGCATGCCGACCCACCATACCGTCTTCAATGGTGCGGCTCAAGACCTACACGCTCGCGCAGCGTTGATGTGCCTCCAATAATTGGACCACAACATGGCGCCCTCTGATATACCTGCAGAAGGTAGTCGCATCGAGATGCAGGTCGAAGGCCCTGCTGGAGAAACTCAACACACCGGAGTTATTCTGCCGCCCGCAGATACAGGATTTGTATCCCTTAAACTCGACAATGGTTACAATGTCAGCCATCCTTTATCGAATATTATCTCGTTGAGGTTGCTTGCCGAGGCAATTCCTAGAGTAGATGCCGAAAATGGGGGATTAGAATTTGACGCGGCGCTGCCCTTGGTCCGCATCATCCATACAGGAGGAACCATAGCAAGTAAAGTAGACTACAGCACCGGAGCCGTAGTTGCAAGGTTTGAGCCTGAAGAGATGTTGGCTGCAATACCTGAACTTGCTCAAATTGCGCGTATCGAGGCTGTGAAAATTGGAAATATGTGGTCGGATGACATGCGCCCTCAACATTGGAACTTGATTTCTCAAGCGACTGCACAAGCCTTCGAAGAAGGTGCTGTTGGTGTTGTTGTAACTCAAGGAACTGATACGATGCACATGACGTCATGCGCTCTTTCAATGGCTTGGTCCGGCACGGGAGGAAGGCCTCCTGGAAGGATTGCAATAACCGGTTCTCAGCGTTCCAGCGATCGTGGCTCAAGCGATGCTGCTGAAAATCTGCTGGCCGCAGTACAATGGGCAGCCCATGGACCACAGACCGATGGGGGATTGGGTGACTCAGTAGTTGTAGTCATGCACGCCGCATCAGAGGATGGACGATGTTCGGTTCATCCAGGCTCTTCCGTTCGTAAATCGCATTCAAGTCGCAGGGATGCCTTCCGTTCAATCAATGCGAATGCCATCGCTGATATCATTCTGAGTCGTGAAGGCCCGCGTATCGAGTTGCGAGATTCTTACAACCCCACAGAAGAGAGACCTATCTCAAGCACCCCTACTAACTTCGATACAAATATCCGAATCAGCAACCTATTGGCAGGACCTTATCTTCGAGCAGAATTGATTGATGCAGTGGCAAAAATGGGAGGAGATGCCATCCACATACAGGGAACAGGCTTGGGACATTTGCCCATTGAGGACCCGATGCAAGATGCCCCTGAGAATACTGAATTGAAAGCCGCTTTGAATCGATGGAGAGAAAGTGGAGGGATTACTTTAGTCAGCAGTCAATGTATCGAAGGCCCGGTAAACATGGCTGTCTACTCAAAAGGTAGAATCCAACAGGAAATGGGAATCTTGGGCCATAACAGTAGGTGTGGACCAGATGCCGCAATGATCAAACTACATTGGCTGCTGAGTCAATATGGCAAAGATATCGAAAAGATAACTGAGGCATGGCAAGATGATTTAGTAGGAGAGAATCCTGAAACAATGAGTGAATAGAGTGTAGAATGACAACCGCGCTGGTCAATAATGAGGAATAGGACGGAGAGATATGACGCACGAGGATTCGCTCGAAGAACTGCATGAACGCAGATCTACGGCTGAAGCTGGAGGCGGGATGAAAAAACTGGAAACGATTCGCGCCAGCGGTAGAGGAACTGCGCGTGAACGCATTCGAAAACTTGTAGACGAAGGTAGTTTCAATGAATTGGATACCTTCCACTAACTGTCCAAGTTCATCAATTGTA
>CAZGIY010000158.1:0-3301 GCA_964526445.1 uncultured Candidatus Poseidoniales archaeon | reverse complement strand
GCTACTTCATCAAGATCTACTCTCTCGATTGCTTCGTAGCCGCCTACTCCCCCCACTCTTGTTCTATAGGATGCCACCTGCGAATCATCTCGTCCGGTAACCACTGCATTGGTGCAGGTTCTTTGGAATGACCAAACTCTGTTCATACCCTCCGAGGTGACTAATTCTGTCTGCACGTGTTCATCGCTGAATCCGGTATTGACCGATACTATTCTCTCATCAGTTCTAATCATCGAATCAAATTCGCTTAGCACTGCAACCTTATCTTCTATATCGACATCTCTGATATCCTTGAGCGGACGCCAGTGTACGTCTTTTGTGCTAATTGGAACTTCGGCTAAAGACACCGGTTTCTCTCCACTGGACCTCCGTGCTGCAACCTGTCTGGCCATAGATATCGTAGATTCAACCTGAGAATGAATAGCCTTGAGATCAGAGGTGGAATGTACGCCCCAAGAACCTTCTACAAGACAGCGGAGTGTTGCACCCACATCATGTCCAGGAACTGCATTTCTTACCTTTCCATCTCGCATCGAAATAGAGGTGTTACGATTGCTTACAGTCCTGATTTCAGCATATGTTGCACCGCATTTCTTTGCGCTATCGATTATCCTTTCAGCAAGGTCTTCATCAAGGAATCTTCCAGTCTTCCATGAGTCTGTATTCGGACTGCTGGCTGCCGACATGCTACCTCGATAGGCCAGTGGTGCTTGAACCCTGCCCTAGGACTGTGAATCAGCATTAGCTACATGGGCCAACAAACTTGTCTCATCGACCTCTGAAATATTGACTTCAAGACCTAGTTTCTCAGCATCCAGAAGTGCCATGCTTGGGCGCATACTTTGGATTACTGCATTTACTGAAAAAGCAAGACGCTCGGCTTCATGATTCAGGTCTCGCCAATTCAGATTGGGCAAATGAACATCCTCTCCTTCGCCGACTTCTGCATTTGGTATGTATGTCAGCCACCCTTCTTGGTCTCCTTCATTCAAACCAACGCGCCTGAATGCTTGATCGATATTGTGCGTTCCTGCCAAAATACGTATGAATTCAACCTCCAAAGAGCGCGCTTTCATTCTATCATTTTGCTGATTATCGACAACACCTGACCAAGTAGCCCACAATTGTCGCTCTGAACCTAAAGAACCAGCTCCCAATAGACACCACAATCCTACTTCTTGCACCTCACTAAGGTGAATTGCAGAATCCTTGGGAGACTCCAGAGGTGCATCAAATTTCAACCTCCAACAGGGGAACCAAGGAGACGGGTGCAACTCCTCCATATCCTCGCCTCGCATGTTCTGCTCATCAATCCAACGCTTGACTCTCACTTCAATCGCTTGACATCTCGAATCGCTCTATCGAGGACCTTGGGCCCCCAACCACGCTTTGCTAGAAGCTGGTTTCTTTGCACCGAAGAAAGATTGAGCAAATCACTCGGGTTGGAGATATTGAGTTCCTTCATGTCGCGGGCTCTAGAACGACCAATATTGGAGATTCTGACCAAGGGAAGTAACTCCTCCTTGCAACCATGTCTAATCCTTTGTTTCAACGAGTCCAATACCGAGCCGACATCAGCAGCCTCAGCCATCTTTTCCCCATCTATATCACCACTGAGAAGCAATTGGCCTGCCGAATAGAGAAGCCAATCCATCAATTCCAATCTGGTTCTCAAATCTCCTGGTGCAACTTTCATCTCCTTTTCTATATCTCTTAAGGTCGCTTCATCCATCCATTTCTCGAGAGTCCACGCAGATTGAGTCAAAGCTAGAAGGACATCCTCAAGATTCTCATCCCTCAACAAGTTGTTTGCATGTAAAGCCGTCTTGACATGTAGTTGGTTTCTGTCCATCTTGGCCCAGATAATCATGAAGTCTGGAGTCGCAGCGACAAGATGTATCAAAGCAAACTGATCGAGTTCATCTCCATGAGATACTTTGTCGATGGCTCTCTTCAATCCATCACGTAGGATTGTTGCGCTCAATGGATCAAGGTACAATTGTGAAACTCTCTTACCGAAGGCCGTCGCTTCGTAGGTGGTGTTGAATGCCTCCCCAATCTGTTTCTCTTGAATGAATTCTGTCTCGATGCTGTCAGCCCTTTCAAAACCTAGTCCGGGAGTATTGATTCTCCTTTCAGTGTGCTTTGTAGGCAATCCCTTATATTCCGAAACATCGAGTACCTCCAAGGCGCTGCTTGCCCAATCAGGAATATCATCATCCCATGATTCCGAATCTCTTTCTTGTTCAGAAACCAATGAGACATCAATACCAGTTCTGGAGATGAAACCCTCATCAGCCAACCAGGCGAGAGTGTTGTCAATACGTACGTCGATCATAGAAGCGGGTTGGGTACACGAAAGGAAAGTAGCATCAAAGAAACGGCGTATAGAAGTTCGATCGTGTAATCCTCCTGTAGCGATTCCAGACAATAGGTGCATTCTCAAAGGGGGTTCTGCTGCAAGTTTCGATACTACGGGTTCTGGTGGCCCGTGAATGTACTTTTGTGCAACTTCATCGGCCTCTATGAGAGAATCTTCCCCCTTGCATACTAACCAAGATTCACCTTTGCTATCGTATCTTGGACGGCCGGCTCTACCCATCATCTGTCGCACCTCCATGACCGAAATCCAGTCGTTGAATCCGTCTGCCCAGCGCTTCATATCCCGCACCAACACTCTACGTGCTGGAAGATTGACACCTGCGGCTAAAGTCGGTGTTGCACAGATGCAGAAGAGATCTCCCCTACGAAACGAATCTTCTATGGCTTTGCGATGAGATTGAGCAAGACCTGCATGATGGAATGCTACGCCACCGCGAACCGCAGACGCCAATCTATCTGACAAGGCGCTGTCCTCCTTGAGAACCTCATCCGATAGTTGGGACAAGCGTTGAACTCGTTCATCATCCTCCGCCAACCTTGCAGCACAACGTTCCGACAATTTTCGAGCTTCGGATTCTGCTGAACGGCGGGTTGAAACGAAAACCAACATCTGGGCTCCTTCTGAGATAGTATCGCTAAGGGCACACCACGCAATGTGGGTTTTGGGACCTTCTAGTTGTCTAGGAGGGGGAAGGGCTGCACCATCCTGCTTGCTAACTCTATGTCTGACTTCCAACCACTTCTCAGCCAAAGTTGCATGCTCCAATGCAACCGGTCGCCAATTTGATTGTACCAATTCCGCCTGCAGCCAAGCGGCCATCTTCTCCGGGTTTCCAACCGTCGCTGATAAAGCGATGATCTGTGCACTAGGATGTTGTAGGCGTAAGCGCGCTAGATTGACTTCCATAGTAGGGCCTCT
>CAZGIY010000157.1:0-3330 GCA_964526445.1 uncultured Candidatus Poseidoniales archaeon | reverse complement strand
GTTTTCGGAACCGGTGAGTCAAATCATTGCATGGACCTCATGGGACACGACGAACAGGCAGGAATCAAAGCAGCAGTCGATTGGTTAGGTATGCAACCATGGTCCAACGGTAAAGTCGGAGCCATCGGCAAATCATACGATGGAAGCACCCCCTGGAATGCGGCTGCATCAGGAACAGAATATCTTGCCACAATCGTACCAATGTCAGGGCTTATTGGTGTTCATGATCTCATGTGGCGAAACGGTAGCATGGAGGCAAGAGGGGCGATAATGCATAACGGAGTCTACGGATTCTTCGGAGTGGACGGAGATGCTGGAGACAGCGAAAATGTGTGTGAAGGATATGTAGAGGGATACTACGCTGGACCTGCCGCTTACATGAGTGGAGACAATCTCGCTTGGATGGGTTCTGACTACTGGCAAGAACGTCATTTCTTAGCCGATGCGCTGCAAGTCTACAACGGTTCAATCTACATTATTCACGGAATGCAAGATTGGAATGTCGACCCCCACATGGCTTTCCCAACACATCAGATGGCTATCGATGCTGGCTATGATGTCAAGGGATGGTACGGTCAATGGGCGCATGATTACCCCGACAGAAAAAGCGGCCATTCCTCGCTCTCAAGTGGCCGTGGTGCGGAAGCATATCCCTACACTCTTCGCTGGGATTGGGCTGATGACCTGCTCGAATGGTTCGATTATTACCTCAAGGACACCGGGCCGCAACCTCGTTTGGTCGCTGAGATACAAGACAACATGGGTGGTTGGAGAGTAGAATCAACATATCCTCCTGAAGACCAAGAATGGCTGATGTTGGGTATGGATGAATGCGATCTTTTCAGTGGAGGTGGAGTCATTACTTCCACTAGTCAAACGAAAATCATGTGCCCGATATACAATGTTGAGGGAGAGATGAGAATTGTTGGAACTCCAACTTTCCACGTTGAAGCACAGATCTCTGCTCTTGCGACATCTGGGCACCTCTTTGTTGAGATGGTACGAGCCTCGGATGAAATGCACCTTGGTCATGCAGTCATGGACCTGAGATTTCATGCCGGCGGCAAGGATGGAGAGATTCTTTCACCTGGAAGTACTGTCATCGCAAAAATGGAATTCTTCGGTATGGATGTCGTCCTCCCAGCAGGGGATGGAATTGTTCTGATTATCACCCAAACTGGAGAAGATTACGTCCCGAGCCCTGTTTCTACTCAAGCGGTGACAATTTCCTTGGATTCAAACAGCATTCTTGGCCTATCTACTGTACAACGTGATTGCGAAGACCTGTTCCTTCCCCCTATGCAGGAACCTTACCCTGCTTGTCAGCCCTCTATCGAAGAGTGACTTGTATGGAGACCCTCATCATCATAGCAATCTGCGCTCTGATTGCTGCGGCCCTGACTGTTCCAGCTGGCTTTGGATTATCGACCATGCTGACTCCACTGGTGCTACTCGTTGTCGGGCCACACGAAGCAGTCGCCCTAGTTGCCGTAGTACATGCAGCACATAACGCAGCAAAGTATGTCAGTCTGAAAGAGCATGTTGATTTCAGCGCTTTCAAGCGATATGGAATATGGTTGGTAATCGGTGCAATACTTGGGGCTCTACTACAGAATCAAGTTCCTCAGGAACCATTGCTAGTAATCATCGGTGTATTTCTCATCATCTTGCCAATTCTGACTCTCAATGAAAGTTGGACAGGGTATAGAATACCAGAAGCCAACGATAGAATCGGTGGATTTGGTTCTGGCTTTATGGGTGGATTATCGGGCCACCAAGGCGCACTTAGAGCAATGTTCCTGACTAGAAGATTACCTGACAAGATGGCCTATGCTGCTACCGCCAGTATTCTTGCTCTCTGCGTTGACCTTTCTAGAATCCCCGTCTACCTTTTCTATCGCCCGCAAGAATTCATCGATCACATGCAGTTACTTCTGGTTCTGGTTATCGCGGCACTTATTGGAGTGCAAGTTGGAAAGAAATGGCTCAAATCTTTGAAATCCGAATGGATCCAAAAAGGGGTCATGTTAGGTATTGTTGGGAGTGGAATATTCTACATTCATCAGGCTTTGACATGATTTCACATTCTTTTGTTTGCCATTTCAATATACAAACCTATGAGTGACCACTTTGACCAAGCCATCATGCCAACAGCAGTAGTGACTGGAGCGAATCGCGGAATTGGTCTTGAATGGGTCAAACAACTTCTGGAACAGGGGTGGGATGTATACGCTGGATATCGTTCTGACAAAGGGGGTTTATCCGAAACTGAAGCAAATCTCCTACAGCTCGATGTGACCTCGGATGAATCTGTCAAAGAATTCGCATCTTCAATACCGCAAAGAATAGACCTTCTAGTCAACAATGCTGGAGTAGCAGATGGGCGCTGGCAATCGATATCGGAGATAGAACATGAAGAAGCATTACGTGTATTAGATATCAATGCGGTTGGACCAATGCGAGTAACTCAAGCCTTGCTTTCAAAATTGGGCGGAGAAAAGATGTCAACCATTGCCATGGTAAGTAGTCTGATGGGTTCCGTAGAAGATTGTATCAGCGGTAGATCCTATGCTTATCGGGCTTCAAAATCAGCTTTGAACATGTTTAGTATGGCGATGAAGAATGAATTACGGGAAGCAAACATCAGCATTCTGATTCTACACCCTGGTTGGGTTCAGACCGATATGGGTGGACCGAATGCCACAGTTACTCCTAACGATAGCATTGCAGGGATGATGCAGCGCGTTGAAGAACAGACGCTAGCCATGTCTGGCAGGTTTGTTCAATACGATAGCAGAGAACTACCATGGTGAGGATTCAGTATATCTTCACGTCTTTCAAAACAACGTTACAACTTCGACATTTGTAATTCCCGCTACTCTTCTTTCTTCGAGGATACTCCTTGGAGCAGCTACTGCAAACCCACAACCACTTGGCATTGGCCCTGCGCATCAATTCTGTGAAGGCTTTTCCCCGGCTTCTATCAGGGGCTTCCCATGCATTCTCTAGTCTAAAGAATGCGTGATCATGAGCATAATGTCCCAATGCGTGAAGGTACTCGTGGTACATTACTTGCTTGGCATAGTCCCACCAGTCATTACAGAGCAGGGAAGGATGAATGTCGATACGATCAACATCCTTTGGACCTAGCCCCGGACAGGTTACATCCGTTCCACGAATATACCTGCATACTCCGTGTTTCTGAGTTGCATTTCGACGCATGTTTCCCACTTTTACTTGGCTCAATGCATCGACCTCTTTGTTGCTGAAGAAATGCTGTTTACGCATCCAAGACAACACCGTGGAAGATAGGTTTACCCGTCATGCAAC
>CAZGIY010000156.1:0-3371 GCA_964526445.1 uncultured Candidatus Poseidoniales archaeon | reverse complement strand
CTACGAAGGGTGGGCGAATCTGCTCTTTGGCGGTATCTGTTTTTCTTTGGTTACCGCACTATTCTGGCGGCCTAGGAGACCTACATGGTATATCGACGAGAACGAAGAAAAATTAGTGCCTAGAAAGAACTGAATTGATTTCAATCAATATTTCTCTTTACGAAGAACATCCATGACACAAATGGCAGCCATATTAACGATATGGCGCACTCCATCTGCCCTAGCAACAACTTGGACCGGCTTTGCCATACCAGAAAGAATTGGCCCAGTCATTTCTGCATCCGCAAATTGCTCAAGCAGTTTATACGAAATATTAGCTGATGCAAGGTTTGGACAAATCAAGACATTTGCCGGACCCTCAAACTTCATGAATGGATAATCCATTTGCACCACAGGATCCAAAGCGGTATCCACTTGCATCGGACCCTCAATCACGATATTTGGATCCAATTCTCTAGCGATTTCTATCGACTCTTCGATACGATCCGTTCTCTGAGCCTTGCTGCTACCAAAATTGGAGAATGATAACATGGCAACCTTGGGGTCTACTCCAAAACGGCGTGCAACCTTTGCAGTCTGTACCGCAATCTCTGCTAATGTTCTACTGTCGGGATAGACATTGACTGTGGCATCAGCTAAGAAAATGACCTTACCATTGACAGTCATCATGTAACACCCTATGATGCAATGAGCATTAGGGTCTGCACCGATTACCTTGAGAGCAGGACTTAGAACATCAGGATATGCTCTTGTAACTCCCCCCACCATACCATCTGCAGCCCCACTTGCTACCATTTGTGAGGCAAAATATGGTCTGCTTTTGAGTAATCTCTGAGCGTCTTCAAAAGAAAGCCCCTTACGGTGCCTTCGATCAAACATCTCTTGGGCAAACGAATCGAGCCTGCGCGGATCTCTCCGTGGGTCAATTATTGTGCATTCAAATTCGAGTTCCATTTGCTCTAATTTGCTGCTAATTCCGCTCTCGCTACCCAATAAAATGGGATGGCAAATGTCTTCTTGGACTAATTCTGCTGCTGCTCGCAAGACCTTTTCATTATCTCCTTCCGGGAATACAATCTTTCTGCTACTTCCCTTCACTTTGTTGATGACGCTACGCATGACGCTCCAAGTCAATCCTAACCTCGCCTCCAACTCCTCCCTATATTCCTCATGGTCATACTCTTCAGGGGAGATTTTCGCAATTCCTTCTTTGACTGCCGCTTGCGCTACTGCGCTTGCCTCCCATATCAGCACTCTACGATCAAATGGCTTGGGAATGATATAATCCAATCCATACTGAAGTGGAGCGCCCCCATAAGCAATGAATACGTCATCGGGAACCGGTTCTTTAGCTAACTTAGCCAAAGATTTCGTCGCAGCCATTTTCATATTCTGAGTGATATCGCTGGCTCGAACGTCCAACGCTCCTCTGAAAATGTATGGAAACCCGAGAACATTATTCACTTGATTGGGGAAATCTGAACGGCCGGTTGCAATTATTGCATCCGGTCTCGCTTTTCTAGCAACATCAGGCATGATTTCGGGGTCGGGATTGGCTAATGCGAAAATAATTGGTTTCTCCGCCATACTCTGGACCATTTTCGAATTGACTAGACCCCCTTTAGATAGACCAAGGAAGAGGTCCGCACCAACCATTGCACTAGCGAGGTCTCCATCATCTACATCTTGTGCATATGCAGCCTTGTATTCATTTAATTCTCCAGCCTTTTCTCGCTTCTTGGTCATGATTCCCTTGGAATCACACATGATGATATTTGGCCTCCCAACTCCGAGTGCAACATAATGGTCTGCACAAGCAATTGCACTCGCACCTGCTCCAGCAATTACCACCTTCAATTCTGACAATTCCTTACCTTGAAGTTCCGCCGCATTCAACATCGCCGCCCCTGAAATAATTGCAGTTCCGTGTTGGTCATCGTGCATCACAGGAATATTCGTTCCTGCAGCAATTCTTTTCTCAATCTCAAAACATTCAGGTGCTTTGATATCCTCAAGATTGATTCCACCAAATGTTGGAGCAATCGCACATACTGTACGGATGAATTGCTCAGGATCAGTCTCGTCAACTTCAATGTCAAACACATCAATGCCTGCGAATGTCTTCAGCAACAGCCCCTTCCCTTCCATAACTGGTTTCGACGCCAAAGCACCGATTTCACCTAAACCCAATACTGCAGTTCCATTACTGATGACTGCCACTAAGTTACCCTTGGTAGTATATCGATAAGCTTCATCTGGATCCTTTTCAATTTCAAGACAAGGATAGGCTACTCCAGGAGAGTATGCTAACGATAATTCCCTCGCAGTAGCATGTGGTTTGGTAGGCACTACAGTGACCTTTCCCCTTGGTTCCATTTCGTGGTAATCAAGAGCTTCTTGTTTGAATCGTTCTTCCGAACGCTTTGGAACCATATTGTTGCGGGCTAAGAGGCGCTTCAATTGGTTTTCCTTTGGACAATCCCCCATGCAACGTTTCATTTTGTTGAAGGTGTAGCGCAGCCCATGCGACGCACCCGAATCATCGGAACAATCGGACCGGCCAGTGACGACCCAGAAACTCTAGAGACACTACTGAAAGAAGGTTTAGACATAACGCGGCTGAACTACAGCCACGGAGATTTGGATGGTAAAACCGAGCTCATTGCCAAAGTTAGAGCTGCTGAAAAAGCAGTAGGAAAGTACGTTGGAATTCTCGCCGATTTACCAGGCCCGAAACTAAGACTCGGGACTTTTCCTGGAAAAATCGATTTAGAAGAAGGCCAGCCCATCACCTTGAGTTGTGGAGTACATGATTCTGAAGATATTCACGTTGATGGAGGAGTCGTTCTCCCCGTCCCTTACGAGGGGCTTTCTCAAAACCTACGCGTTGATGATCCAATTCTGCTCAATGATGGGTTAGTCAGGCTCAAAGTCGTAGATGCACCACACCAAGCAGCCTCGAAGGTTGGATGTGTAGTCATCGATTCTGGGCCATTGTCTTCAAGGAAAGGTATCAACGTTCCAGCGACAATAGTAGATTTACCATCGGTTGGTCCCAAAGACAAGGCTGCTATCGCTCACGCCATTGAACACGGTGCTGACTTCATTGCGGTATCGTACGTTAGAAAGGCAGACGATATCAAGCCAGCCAGAGATGCAATCACCGAGGCTGGAATCCACACTCCTATTATTGCCAAAATTGAGCATCCAGCAGCCTTACAGGACCTTGAAGCAATCGTCGAGGCAGCGGACATTCTCATGGTAGCTAGAGGTGACCTCGGAGTAGAAATACCAATGGAGAGAGTACCTGCAGCACAGGAAAGAATCCTTGCTGCTGGAATGGCTAGAGGTAAGCCGGTCATTATTGCTAC
>CAZGIY010000155.1:0-3385 GCA_964526445.1 uncultured Candidatus Poseidoniales archaeon | reverse complement strand
GATGAAGGCGACTCCATAGATGATTGCCAGTATGTGGGTAAGCACAGAAAATGGAATGAACCTGTTCTATTAACTTGGCTGCTTCTATGTTCAAGGGACGATATCTCTCAATCAATAACAACAAAAGCAACATCTCCTTAGTGCGTCTATGAGTCAGAAAACAAAATTCAGCGTAGCTCTTTCCACAGAGCAGTTATTGAGATTAGACGCAGCAGTTAGAATCGCAGGAACTTCGCGCTCTGGATATGTTAGAGAACACTTGGAAAATCACCTCTCCACCTATGTTACCAAACCGAGTCTGCAAGGACCAAGCATCGACGAAGGTGCTGGAACCTATGTCAAGAAGATTAGTGTAAATCTTTCATCCTCTGAGAATCTAGAACATCTAGATGAGGTTGTAGAAATCGAGAATACTCATCGCTCACGTTTTGTTCGTGAATTCATCGATTCACTAGTCGATTGAGTAATCAATTTCAGTTGTGTTCAGGGGATCCAAGTTTGAAGGTGTTCCATTCTCCTACCCTTTCTGTCTAGAAGTTTGTATCTTCTCTTCTCCTCTTCAAGTATCAACATCCTCTGCCTTTGGCACATTTCCAGGAATTCATCCAATCCATATCTGCGGCGAATGAATGTATCATTCTCCCACCAACGTCTAGCAGTTCCTCGGAGCAGGTAGAATCCAGCACCTCCGTAGTAACCGGGGGGCCGGTTTTTCCATGGCGGTTTCACATGCTGCCTTGGTTCAATATCAGAGAAATACTCCACGTCTGCAAGTGTTGTCCACAACTCTATCCAAACAGGATCGTCGATGAGAATCTGAGGATCGATGTTCAATATCCCCCTCTCCTCAATGGCCTTCGTCCATTCCTTCGGGCGACTCGATTATGAGTCTCAAACATGAAGTCAGCAAGTTGGCTGATTTCAGTCTCTCCAGAGGCGAATCTCAGTTCGAGAATTCGGCGTCCATTTCCTTGCCAGAATGCCAAGAACCGAGAGAATACTCTAGGGTCTGTATCTGGGGCGTTTATATCCATCAAAAAATGGCTTACTGCTTGTTCTATCATTAAATTGGTCAATTGCATAATATCGAATAGAATTAATCCTTCTCCTATATAAATATGCCGGCTTAACTGTGGTGTTATTATGTCCCATCAATTATGACGATCAACGAGTATTGCTAATGAGCAAGAACAGATATTAGTAAACACCTTCTGAAACAATCATGGCAGGAGATAATTTCGACAAAGGCTGGGTATACGTTCTGAATTTTGAGATACCTGGTGTAAAGTCAAATTATTTCAAAATCGGATTGACTACTGATACAATCCCAAAGAGGATTGCAAAATTGCAAACAGGGAATCCATTCAAGATTGTGGAATACCACAAATTCGATTCCGAATGTGTAGGCCTGTTGGAAGGACATTTACACAAGATTTTCGCAACAAAACGCTTCCGAAAAGAATGGTTTACTTTCACTCCAGGAATATTGACGAAGGTCATCAAGGAAGGAACGGATTTTTCTAAAAAATATAATCCACTTGCAATCAAACTTCGGAAGTTGGACAAGCAGACTTCAATCCACAAGATGATGAAACCAACAGCAACTCATGTTAAATTGCACAAGAAAGCAATTACAATTTCTAGACGGATTCAAGAGATAGATTTACAGAAGGAAATTGCGAAAGAAAATCTGCGAAGATTAACAGGTAACTGTATCGGAATAGATGGAATCACTGGCTTTACAGGGCTGAAAATTCCAGCACCTTCTCTAAAGTCTTCTGATTTAAAAAAGCATGATTTGAAAGAATGGCAGAAGTGGCAAATCACAGGTGTTTTCGCAAAAAAGGAAGAAATAATTGGCGTGGGTACGAAATTGCAGAATCACCCTAAATTGGATGCAAAACATAAGGCTTTGAAAAGTAGTTCAAGTTCGTTGTTTGATTTGTCAACATATAATGCAAAAATCAAATCCAGGTCAAAATCAAGTAGAAACTATCATGCGGAATATATTGATTGCATAGGTGAATTAGGCTTATTGAAGGCAGATCTGGACATGATAACCATCCAATTCAAGATTGATTGCAATAGACGACATGGAATTGAAGGTGTTTTCAAATATCTTAGAACTGATAACGGCACCAAGTTTGACAAAGATGGCTTCAACACAAATAAACGAAAGGCTCACGACCCAAGATGGTTCTATTCCAATAATCCAAAGCCATCATTTGGTGTGTCGAACGCTATCGCTTATCAGTAGCCACGGGTTCAAGTAGGTCGCCATTCTTTCTCTCTCAGGTGAGAAAAAATGAGTTGTCAAAGATGTGGAGGACCTATAGTCGGACGTGGGTGTATGATATGTCATACTCGTCGCCCAGCGATATGCCAAGGAGGCTGCCGAAGACGCTTGTTGCGCGGTAGGATGACGCCTCATAGCAGCACTATCTGCAAGGAGTGCTGGAAGCGTCGCAAGGCCCGCAAAGAGAAGAAGAAGCAAGAGCGAGAACAAAGAAAAACAGAGGATGAGTCCTGAGGTGACAAGATGAGCGAAAAGACACTGTACTTCGGCTATGGCTCCAATCTCGATTATGACGATTGGAGTGGATGGTGTGAGGATAGGAATCTCGACCCATCAGGATTGGTTGAGCTAGGTCCAGCCTGGCTTCCAGATTTTGAAATGAAATTCCACTATTATTCAGGAAACCGTGAGGGAGGAGCAGCGGATGTGGTCTATGCAGGACCGGGCCATGCAGTTCCAGGCGCATTATTCGAAATGGATGAGAAGGCTCACAAGGCCATGGATCGCAAAGAAGGGCACCCCAAGTACTACGAGCGCAGGAATGTGCATGTCTGTCTTGCCGATGGTAGAATCATCGAGGCACTCACTTACACTGTGGTCGCCGAGAAGATTCTCGACTACCATGAACCGCCAACTGAAGAGTATGCAAATCTGATATTCAATGGTCTGCAGAGATTAGGGCTTCCTACCCATTTTCTTGAGGCAGCGGTCAATGATTCTTCAGCGGGAGTTGGTTTGAACGATATTTTCGTCTATGGAACATTGATGCAGGGCGAATCCAGAAATGCTGCTTTGAATTCACATCCACATGAATTGTTGGGTTCAGGAAGCGTGGTCGGAGGTCTGGTGAATCTTGGAGACTTTCCCGGATTGACCAACAATGAATATTCGGTAGTTCATGGTGAACTCTACACTGTAGGCGACATTTCTAGATTGATCAGCGTTCTTGATAGAATCGAGGGATTCTATGGATATGGGCAGCAGAATTCTCTCTTCACCAGAATGGTCATCGAGGTTGAGATCGGTGCATCCAAACAATGGGCATGGACCTACATCTACAATGGTGACGATGGCGTAGAGATACCTTCG
>CAZGIY010000154.1:0-3424 GCA_964526445.1 uncultured Candidatus Poseidoniales archaeon | reverse complement strand
CAAATCCTGCCCTCTGCACTTATTCGGATTCAGAGATTGACTTGTCTTTGAGTCTTAACCAAGTTTCACTGATGAAGATCAATAGGTACAAACTACCGAGCCATAATGCAGGTTTCAAAATCCAAGCATCTCCCCCCATATCGGCAAGCCCGCTTGACAAATTACCATCACTCGTCCAGCCGATAGTGACTATTGAAGCAAGAAGCAGAAGGGTGCAGAAATCCAAGACCCAGCGAATGCCGGCTAGAACTTGCTTACTACTAGCCTTCATCTCATTGAATTGCATCCCAGTCATCATTGCACTCATACTCTTGAGATTCTTGGAGATAGTAGAGAATGCGGAATGCCCACGCTTGAACTCCAGACGACCTAGTTTAAATCGGTTGATCAATTCAACAACGATGAACAAAGAGACCCAGATAACTGTCATTTCCAATAAGATGGAACCCCACCCCATTTCGATACTATCGGAACTCCTTTCCCACACCAGCACAGTCCATAACCAAGCAGCGAGAATGTATTGAATCGATCTAGCGAATCTCGAAATTTTCTTCTGTAAAGTGGCATCGTGAGAAAGAAACATTTCGAGACCAATAACTAAGCCTACTGTAGAAGTAATGACGAACGACAAAACCATCCACCACCATTCAATATTGTTGTCTTGCCAAGCTAACAATACTGCAACCATTGCCCATGCAAGGGCAATACCACTTGCGACATTCGTCAAAGCCTGCATAACGTAGAGTGGGTCTCTACCATCTTTGAGAACAGCAAGACCACCCATAAGCCTGACTTCGAATGCAGAATCATCTACGACACCGTGTGCGGCGGCTGTCATACCCCCAACACTCTTGACTCTAGCATTGGAAACCACCCCTCCGCCACGGCCGCCTTTGCCTGCAGTTCCAGAACCAGTTCCTCCGATTGCAGCAGTAGCAGCCGCCGCCCCATCTCTCTTTGTTACTCTACTTCGTCCTGATGCCCACTCTCGTACTTCATCATCGGTTATTTCTTCCACTTGTTCTTCAGATAGAGGGGCTCCGTGATCAGTATACAACCAGCGACATTGAATGGGTATTGGTTCGTCGCTGACATCTGGACTTACCAGTTGAAATTGGCCAGCAGATAGTTTTGGCAACTCATCAATCAGACTAACATCGCCACCACCTTCTTTGAGCAGATGTTTCACCTTGTCTATGTCATTACGTTCTCTGAATCGTCCGATAAACATAGAATTGGCTTGTGCTAGAATCTTGTAGTCTACATCACTCACATTTTGTGTTGCAAGGACGCTGGCCACGCCATATTTTCTAGCCTGCTTGAAAATCAATTTGATCAAATCCTTAGCAGGTGGATTTCGTGGATGAGGAGGTAGGTAAGGTGCAACTTCGTCCATGAAGAACAATAGTTTCAACTCCCCTTCTGAGGGCTGTTGTGTTAACATCCAATCATACAATTCTCTAGCAACTTCTTGCACCATGTATTGTTTTTGAGCATCATCTTGTATGGTGTTCAGGTAGAGGATGTTGACAGGAATCTTGCCTTCAACAGCGGGAGTGCAAAAGGTATCGATATCTAATGGGGTTCCATTTGCAAACAATAGTTGATTCACTCCAGAACTATAGGCAGCAATCCTTCTTGACAACTCACTGCGGGTACTTTTTGGCAGCATATCCTCGTAATGAGGAAGACCGTGCTCGTCCATCACTTCATCCCATGTAGGCAATTCAATTTGCTCCTCCTCGTCCTCTTCAGCAGCTTCAAACGCTTCTGGATATAGTAACTTCAGGAACGTAGCATGAGGGTCTCGAATCGCTTTGGAGAGTTTTTGAAAATCATCTAGTGGGAGCCCAAGTTTTGCCCCATGAACCAGAATTTCATAGATGAATGGCTTCACTTGTTTACCCTGTGCCTTTTCAACATCATAATCTGCTAAACCGGTGAAACCTGCTGCGACCATGTCCCAAGCAGTAATCGCCTCTTCAACTCCTAATTCGGCAGGTGGTGCAACAAACGGATCAATACAGATTGGCAACCCCTTGCTGCGCAACGGCGTCCATATTCTGACCTCCGCTTTTTCCATCAGTGCATTTCTGCGAGAAACATCTCCTCCCTGTTCATTTAATTCATCAGGGTCCAAACCCATTGCCAATCTTGCCAGGTCTCCTTGAGGGTCAAGAATGAGGCTTGGAATACCTGCTAATGTTGCTTCTTCAATCAACGCTTTTGCCATGACGGTTTTTCCAGAGCCCGTAGATCCCAACATGGCTGCGTGGCGCGCTAAAATTTGAGAGGGAATGGCCACAGAACTCCCATCATCTCGGCGAGTTCCAAGAATCATATCTCCTTCAATCGCCTCTTTACTGACTTCATTTTGAGCGACCTCTTCTTTGGTCTCCTCCACCACTTCAGAACCTTCACTTTCAACCTCATCATTTACAGATTCTTCAGATTCATTATCATTCAACCACGAATCTTCATCTTCCTTTTCGACAACTTCTTCTTCAAATTGGTTTTCAGACCAGGCCTCTTCGTTTTCTTCCTCTGCAGCAGCACGTACTTCATCGGCTAACGCTTCTGCCGAATCAGGAACATTTTCTTCTTCTAGGATTTCCTCTATTCCCCATTGGTCACCTATTTCAGAGGCGTCTTTGTCTTCGACCCCGACCTCTTCTACCGGCACATCATCATCGGGCATGCTTCGTCAGCAACACCACCACCTTCATGAGTTTTGGTCACATTAATCCTCCAAAGTGCTGAAATCATCCTTCTACTCCGTGAATAGTATGGAGCCGAACATCCCTCTGGCGCGACCTTGGGTTGATTCTTCAATGATTCAGGTAGCTACAGATGTAATCACCTCTCGCCGTTGGGTGAAGGGTCCCGAATCTCGAGCCTTTGGAGGAGAATTTGCGCACCATTGTGGGGCAGAAGCAGCAGTTCCTTGTGCAAGCGGCTCCGCATCACTTATCGCCGCTCTACGATTATTGGATATCGGGCCCGGAGATGAGGTGATTGTCCCTTCATTGACCTTCTTTGCCAGCGTTTCCTGCATCGAAATTGTTGGCGCAACCACTGTATTTGTTGATGTTGAAGAAGAGTATTGGTGCCTTGACCCACAATCAGTTTCTGCTGCAGTTACGGAACGCACAAAGGCCATTTTAGGAGTGCACCTTTTTGGTCAACCATTCTCAATGAAACTCCCAGATGGAATTCCGATAATTGAAGATGCGGCTCAGGCCCATGGTGCAATATTGAATGGTTCAATGGCAGGTTCTCTAGGTGACATTGCGTGTTTCTCATTCTTCCCAAGCAAGAATATGGCCGTTGGCGGAGAAGGCGGTATGATTACTACGACGCGATTAGATCTTGCTGAACGATTGCAGTCATGGGTTGACCATGGGAGAAGTAAAGATTCCAGCAT
>CAZGIY010000153.1:0-3477 GCA_964526445.1 uncultured Candidatus Poseidoniales archaeon | reverse complement strand
TCGCAAAGGTTCCGCTGCCGGTTCAACAATAGTTGAGTGGAAAGCGTGACTGGTCTGCAAGGTGACACAATTGATGTCTAGCCCCTCGAACCTTCGTATCGCTTCCTTTACGGACGGGGTATCCCCGGCAATGACTGTCATCTTTGGAGAATTCTTGTTGGCCGCAATCACATACCCATCAACTGATGCTAGAACATCCTTGATTACATTGTAATCTGCGGTCACTGAAGCCATCAGGCCCTTATCAGAAATCTCAACAGAACCCATCTCAGTTCCTCGGGCAGCAGCCGCCCGCAGGGCCCCATCCATTCCAAGAATGCCTGAAACCATCAATGCAGCATATTCTCCCAGACTGTGTCCAGCCACCATATCGGGTCTCCTTCCATGATCTGCAAGAATCTGGTTGATTGCTAAATCCGCGGTCAACATTGCTGGTTGAGTATATTCAGTCTGCTTGAGTTTCTCTTCTGCTTCAATGCCCTCTTCTTCATTTAATCCACTGCGCAACACGAAACTGGAAAGTGTCTCTCCCTCGAGAATATCCACCATAGTCTTGTCAGCCTGAATCCAGACATTCGCCACACTAGAGAATCGCTTGCTCAAATCCAATGTCATTCCAACATATTGGCTACCCTGGCCAGGGAACATATGTGCCACCTTAGCATTACTCGGCAATGGGGCCTCATCTGTAATCAGAATTCCCTGAGACTTGAGGAAAACCCACTTGTCCTTTCCTTCCATGGTCTTCAAAGCCAAAGCGCTGCGCTTGTCAAACTCAGCCCATGATGTAGCGATTATCGCAATCCTACACCCAACACAGGTGAAACCTTCGCTGGCGGCGGCTAATTCTTTGGACAATCGTCTTCCCAATGGGTCATCATCAAATGTATTTCCAGATGAGAGCAATTGCTCTCTTGCTTGAGTTAATTCCTCCTTTAGACTCGCTACATCATCCGATTCAAGCAGTAATATCCCGCCTTCAATCTTCTTGAGTTCGTCCCATGTCATGCTGGGAGAAGCCTTGGCATCGAGAATACTTTCAGCACTTTCCTTGGCCACCTTAGCCTTGGCAACAATTCCTCCGGCTGCTACTTTCTCTGCAACTACAGGAGTTGTAGAAACGGGCTGCGGTCCAGATAGGAATGTAGCCCACCTACTCCTCCATTCGATAGCAATCTTGTGATGGAATCGCTTGTCGAACTCCTCCACAACTACGTGCCAATTGGTCCCTCCGAAACCGAAGGCGGAAACGGCAGCTCTGCGCGGTCTATTCTTTGGACGTGGCCACTCTCTAGCATATGTTGGAACATAGAATGGAATGGAATCCCAATCTACGGTTGGATTCGGAGTTTGGAATCCTGCGCTGGGAGGAATAACTCCCTTGCTGACAGCACTAATCGTCTTCAACATCCCAGCAATCCCAGCAGCCGCTTTGAGGTGACCAATCTGGCTTTTGACTGATCCTACTGCGACATTGTCTCCCGCAGGGGACTCATACCATAACTTGCGCAAAGTTCCCAACTCCATCGCATCCCCAACTTTTGTTGAAGTTCCATGAGCTTCGACAAGATCCACAGTTGCTGGACTGAAACCTGCCTGTGCATATGCTCTAGCCAAGGCTTGCATCTGTCCTCTTTGGCTAGGTGCAGTTATCCCCTTTCCTCTACCGTCGCTACTAGCTCCGATTCCTCTGATGACCGCATGGATATCATTTCCATCTTCGATGGCATCATCTAGGCGTTTAAGGACCAATACTCCTGCACCTTCACCCATTACGAATCCATCTGCACGAGCATCAAAAGGAGTGGAGTGTGTGGGTGACAGCGCACCAATCGCACTGAACTTAGCATAAGTTGCAGGATCCATAGTGCGATCGCTGGCACCAGCCAACATCAGATCGACCTGACGAGCCTGTAGCATTCTGCAGGCATCGAGAACTGCAGACATTGTTGAGGCACATGCAGCATCTGTAGAATGGTTAGGCCCCTGAAGATCTAGCAAGTTAGCAACTCTGCCAGCCATTACATTGGCGAGTTCACCAGGCATGGCATCCTCATCAATCTCCGGTTTGCCTTCACTGATTGCCTGCTTCAGAGCATCCCTGCCGGACTCGGGCATTCCTCCCGCCTCAACGGCCTGACGGGTGAACTGATCAGCCCATACTCGATGATTGGAGAGATTCCTGAATTCTCCTCCAAGAGCATTTGCCATGACAACTCCTGTGGAAGCATTTGGAATCGAAAAACGCGAGTCATCTCCAAGATATCCTGCATGATCCAAAGCTGCTGCTGATGCTGTTACTGCCCATTGTTGACAAATGTCGATTTGCCCAAGAGTTCCTGGGGGCACCTTCCAGCGGCGCCAATCGAAATCATACCCCTCGACGAATGCACCAATTTTAGCATAAGTTTTGGCATATTCCACTTGACCGGGAGAACCAGGAGCCCAGAAATCATCGATACTCCATCGATTAGAAGGAACCTCCTTGATTGAAACATGTGCATTAACAATATTATTCCAGAATTTTCCGATATCTTCAGCATCAGGCATGATACAGCCCATACCTACGACTGCAATCGGTTCAAAGGGGCCTTGAGCAGTTCCTTCTAAGTCAGCAATACTGATTTCTTTAGCAGACATATTGACACCTCACATTATGCTCTCCGGCACCATGGTGGCAGAATATCCAGCATCGACATGAATAACCTGCCCAGTAACTCCTGCAGAAAGATCTGAAGCCAACCATGCAGCACAACCTGCTACATCATCCTGCGTTACATTGCGACGTAATGGTGAATTGGCTTCAACATGATCAAGAATCCTATCAAATCCTGGAATCCCACCCGCCGCTATAGTTTTGATTGGACCACTAGAAATGGCATTGACGCGATGTCCTTCGGGGCCTAGATGACAAGCCAACTCTCTAGTCCAACACTCTAGACCGGCCTTGGCAATGCTCATGATTCCATACGAAGGAACAAAACGCGTGCTAGCAGCATAGGTCAAGGTTATCGTCGATGAAGAATTATTCAGATATGGCAAGGCGTGCCTTAGGCAGCGCTGTAGACTGTGTGCTGAAACTGTCATTGCGGTATCAAGGGCAGAGCCCTCAACGAACAGTACTGGACGATCAAAACATTCTCTAGGAGCAAATCCAATAGCATGAACAAGAATATCCGCTTTAAGTCCGGGATTCTCCTGGCTGAAAGAAGAGAAGAATTCTGCCGTGGTTTCATCGGATGCAACATCTAGAGGGTAGAAGCCAGCAATGGCATCCAGCTCATCCTTTAATTTGAAAACTCGACTCATGAATCTCTTCTGGTAACCGAGATAGAGAGATACTCCTGCTTCGGCTAATCTCTTGCAGATTCCCCACGCTATACTCTCTTCGCTTGCCACACCAAATACGAAAGCAACCTTTCCCTGTAATCCAAGCATGTTCACACCTACCCTATGGGTAGGTGTTGCTCCCCACAC
>CAZGIY010000152.1:0-3487 GCA_964526445.1 uncultured Candidatus Poseidoniales archaeon | reverse complement strand
TCACGAGTAGTAGAGAAAGTGGCCCCTTGGTTGCGCGGGAAGCCGTGGCTTGTGGCTTGCCAGTTGTGTCAACCGATGTGGGAGACTTGAGCGAATGGCTTCCCGAAAGGTGTATTGGCGAAGCAACTCCAGAATCTCTAGCCGATGCGGTGGAGGCAACATTAGAGAACGAAATCGATGACATTGTGCTTCCAGAAAAATTCGAGGCTGATTCGGTAAGCGAGGAATTAGAGAAGATTTTCACTCGGCTTCTGGAATAGATTTAGCCCACGGCTTTTCAAAATACCAAGGAGTCAAACTGAGCAATATTCCAATCATCAAGGACGACATTAGTGGCACCTTACCAATGACTCCCAAGTAGGGTATTATGACCGCTGCCAACAATGCCGTAGCAATCATCACTACCTGCATCGGTGGGCCGTCAAAGCCAGTCTTTGAATGTAGAATTGAGAAGAAAAGGAGGGAGACTGCAGTGGCAAGGCTGGAGATGATTGCACCCATCAATCCCCAATATGGAATTGTCAATACTGCACTTACTGTACCGACGATTGCTGCTTCGGCCAGCATGAGAGTGAATATCCAAGGGCGCTCCCCAGCACACACTTCAACGTAAGTTGGGGCAGCCAACATTGTGACCGCCCAACCCCCTAGCAATAGAAGAAATATCTCGAAAGCACTCATTCCAAGGCTACCGTCATTGTATTGTTCAGGGAATGCAAGTGGGAGCATGAGCCAAACCAATAATGCCCCAAAAACCATCCCCGGGGGAATCAACAGATTGCAGATTGTGCGAGCCTTTCTGACTTCAGACAAAGTGCGCTGAGGTTCATTTCGTGCATCCCCCAATATTGGAAGAAAGGCAGCCCTCAGAGCCTGTGGTAAAGACAAACCAGCAAGATAGGCGATGTATGCTACGTGGAAGAGGGCAGCGCTGGAGTATGTATCCCACCAAGCGAGGAATATTTTCTCCATCCTGCCAACAAGCGGTAAAATCCCGAGAGTAACTGCAAATGGTAGAGCCGAAAGAAGTAGTTCGCGTGGACTCAACAAGATGTTCTCTCCTTCTTCATCAATTACTGCACGAGAAACTCTCTCCCCCCACCAAATTGCCCAAATCAAACTGCAAGAGACTCCGATAAGAAAAGCGACTGCATAATGAGTGGGCGAGGTGGACCCATACCATAGCAAGAGGGCGTATCCTGAAGTCACAACAAAGCGTTCGACAACCTTGACCATCGCTTCCTGCCTCGCTTCGCCAAGAGCGCGCAAAACACTACGATGAGCATAAGTGAAAATATGTAGAACTGGAATTAGAGCACAACTTACCAGAAGCAAAGCGGGTATATCTGGCCAGGCAAGAAATCCTACCAATAGACCCACTGGCAGGAAAATCGCAGTAATCACTGCCTGAATGCGCAAGGTCCTGTGAACTAGAGCGCGTCCTTGGCCGCGTGATCGTGGAACATCTCTAGTAATGATGGTAGGAAGTCCTGCGTCGACCAGCATGAACATCAGAGCGAATGCATCTATGAGTACAACATACAATCCGTAATCTTCGGTCAACAAAGCATGAGTCAAAATGATTTGACCGAGCAGGCCTCCTGTTATGCTGAACAAGTCTGCAGCAGATAGCCAAAACGTGTCCCGTACCAACTCGGGACGTCTAGTATCGGCCTCGGCCATGCATAGCGGCACCGGACAATGGTTGAAAGCATCCGCACCCTACGGGGTTCCGGAGAGGGCCATGCCAACAGTGCAATGGATGACTGAGGAAGTGCAGAAGGTTCTACCCGATGCAAGTATCGAGGTGGTTGACTTGACAGGTTCCCGGGACCACTTTCACGTCAGAGTAGTGTGCAGCAGTTTCGAAGGTATGCGACCTCTTCAGAGACAGAAGATTATCCTCAATCACTTCAAACCATATATTCCCCATGAAGTTCATGCGATTGACATCAGATGCATGACTCCTGAACAGGCAGAAAATACTGGAGATACGGTATTTCACCCACACGGTGGAGGGACCGGAGTTCATATCAAGAGCCTGCGCAAGCATGGGCATATCGAATAGGTGAGAACATGGAATGGACCGACGAGGAATTACAGGCTTTGGTTGACGAACACGCACTGGTGCTGTTCATGAAAGGAACTCCGAATGAGGCGCAATGTGGCTTCAGCAATCGCGCTGCACAGGTCATGCAATCCTTTGGCGAACCCTTCGCCAGTGTCAACGTACTTTCCGACCATAGAGCGATTCCTAGAATCTGCGAATGGTCCGACTTTCCAACCATGCCGCAAATCTTCGTACATGGAGAATTGATCGGCGGTTCAGATATTGCTCTAGAGATGCTTCAAGATGGTTCTCTCAAAGAGATGTTTGATGCAGGAAAATCCTGAACTTCAGGCGCTTAAGCGCAGCATCATCGTCACCGACTTGTCCTCATGATGAAGGACTCCTACTTCTGTGAACCCGTGACGGTGGTGGAAGCGCATTGAATCGGTATTTGGTGGCTTAAGACTGACTTCTGCAGCGACCGGGCAACCTTCCTTTTCGGCTTGTTCCGCAACCATTTGATACAATACACTGCCAATCCCGAGATTTCGGTGACTCTCAGCGACCGCTATTCGATCGACATAGAGGAATTCCTCGTAATTTTCGTTGAACCAGGCGTAGTTCAAACTTCCATATCTGGTGCACGGAGGTAAGCAGATTACAAAACCTGCCAGTTCACCCTCAATATAGGCGCCCATTGGGAAAGTTGCGAGTTCCAATAGTTCTACTATTCCGTCTTCAGATACCTGTCCTGTTCCTGGAAGTCCTTCCTCATTAATACGCCATATAGTGGGCACATCTTGAGTACTGAGTGTGCGAATCTCCATCAGTATTCGGAAGTGTCACGCAGATATGATTGCTTGCTAGTCTATTCACCAATCTGCTTGAAAACCTGGCGCAAATTCCTTCATTTCGGCTAGAAGATGCTCTGGAAAATTCTCTGAAATCTCTAACACCTTTGCGGAATGGTATCCAATGGTGATACTGACTTTCTCATTACCTCCTATATTAAATGCCAATTCCTCAGACTCCACGTATTCTTCAAGGGACTTCTCATGTTCCGGATGATTATCAGGTAGAATCTCAACATCCGACCAAGAACAAACAACTAGAATTAGGCCATTGGCATCTAATCAAGAATCCAAATTTTCACCAAAAAATTCGCCGATATGATCTTCAAACATACCTGTAGAATTTCATCGAGTGTATTTCAACTCTAGCACTCTGATCCTTGTTCAAGGTTTGATATGAAATCCATATACCCAATAACTCCGATAAGCAGAATCACTCGCGGTTCCAGCCTTTCTCATTTCAGCAAGTACTTCTTTGATTGCACTACGTATTGCCGAATTACGCTCTTCACCTTGCATTAATGGAGCAGCTATTTCCGCAAGTCGTGGAACAAGAATGAACCTTTCAGCATCTTCATTTGCGAAT
>CAZGIY010000151.1:0-3561 GCA_964526445.1 uncultured Candidatus Poseidoniales archaeon | reverse complement strand
CTCCCAGGAACGAGTACCGAAGAACCTGGCAAATATGAGAAACAGGCCGTGGAGTTGTTGGGTCTTGAGGATACATCATGGAAAGTCGAAGAAATCCCGCGCTTGTCTAGCAAAGGCACTCGGAGACCATTGGTTGGAACTTTTCGTGAATTCGTGGTCGATACAGTTCCAATAGCAGATTCAAGTACACTGGGTGAGAAGTGGCAAGGAGCCTGTATCAAATTCCGATTCATCCTACCTAGCGGCACCTATGCAACGACACTGCTACGCGAATTCATGCGCAGTCCAATACATCAGATGTAATCAAAGGAATGTTTCAGAGAAGCCCCATCTCGAGAACTTCTACCTCTCCCACATCGGATAGATCACGTACTTTGGATTCAAACTGGTCAACCAAACCTTCTCCATCGTCCATGACTACGTGTAGTTGAATGAAACGAAGTCCAAATGCTAGAGGTTTGAGATTAACAGCCTGAATGTCGAACACCTCATCAGCAAAATCACGAATCTCAGAAGCGACAGCCTCGATATCCGTATCGCCGTCCTTACCCATTACCTTGTATGTGATAGCAACTTGACCCATGAAAACACCTTAGGGACCTCGGAAGCCACAATCTGGACATATCCAGTGTACTGCTTGATTACGGCACCTTGGACTTCTTCCGATAGAATGACCACATTCGGGACAAGGGAATGAAGTGCTGGCAGCCTCTACCAATGGCACTCCAGATGCTGTACAGACACTTGCACGATCACTCATCATATGACCTCGGTCGAGTGGCCCACATGGTTCCCCTCTTTATGGTTGCTCAAGTTGCATACCCCTTGATCGTTCATCCAATGACGGTCAGTCGGCCGTTTCTGCCACTGCTCACCACCATTTGCGAGCCTTTTCTTCTACACCAACCAGATTCGATTCTGACAATGTCACCTACTTTCACTTGTTCTACTTCCTCTCCCCATAGAACAAGTCCTACAATTCCAGTCTCATCCCTGCCACAAGCTGCTGCTACGTAACCGCTCCAATTCTCAGAAGATACCACCCTCTGTGGATATCTGCGTAAGACTACCATCTCGATTCGGCCTATTGTCCTCTCTGCAACCAAAGAGTCAACTCTTGTTCTTGGGATAGTGATGGGAGGTGCTTCGCTGTAATCTCTACCAGGAATTGGGTCTTTGGTGCCAAATCCTGCTTCTCTCAATATTGCGATTCTACGTTGTTCATCGTCCATGCTCTCACATAGCGGAGCATTTCAGTCAACGTAGATTAATTGCTACTCTTCTTCCCCACTACGTCGAATCACTCGGAATCTAGTACTGATTATGTCCTCTACGACCTCATCCTCGTCATCATCGAAGGCCTTCTCCATCGCTTTGACCACTTCAGGTCCATCCTGACCGGCAACCCATGGCTTGTGATTAATGCAAACGAGATAAACTTCGGAAGAACTGTTTCTACTCGCATCGGGGGAGAACCTTCTGACCCGCGAAAAATGTGGTTTCATCGCTTTCACCAATTCTTCAATGCCGTGCCCTTGGAACACCTTGGTTACGAATCTTCCGCCAGCACACAACAATGGCAAGGAGAAATCAACTACTTTGGCGACCAAATCCATTGCGATTGCTTGGTCTGTTTGCCATCTTCCTGTTATGTCAGGAGAAATGTCTGAGATTATCACATTGAGGCTACGCCCATCAAGTGCTTCAACCACTCTATCTTGACAAGAAGGGTCGGTTATGTCGCCAACCAATAATTTCGCACCCTCTACAGGCTTGCATGGATCAAGGTCAACACCTATGACAACACCCGTCTCTCCAGTTTCTTCAACAGCAACCTGCGCCCAGCCACCAGGGTGGCATCCCACATCTAGAATCACGTCTCCTGGCGCCATCAACATGAATCGGTTCTGAATCTGCTTGAGTTTGTATGCAGAACGTGCCCTATACCCTGCAGCCTTGGCTTGGCGTCTCCAAGCATCACGCTGGTGGTCCTGAACCCATCGATCCGTCATATTCTCGAGTCGACGGGCCCAGCCCTTTGGGATATGTCTGTCGCAACGATACAGCGAAGATTCAATCAGTATAAGGCAAGTGGATTCGATTCAGGGAGCACATGTCACATCGTAGAATAGCTTCTTCAGCCCTATTGATGTTGATTCTACTAGTTCCTATTGCAGGAGCGGGGCATGAACACAAGTCGAGTAATCGAGATGTGATTATTCTAGAGGAATTGACAGCGACATGGTGCTCATTTTGTGCAACAATAGACCCTCAGATAGTTGAACTTCAAGAAGTCCACAATCAACGCCTGATTACCCTGACTCTGCACCCACCACCCGGAGCAGAAGATGACCCATTGTTCAATGAAGCAATGCGCTTACGCGCTGCAAAGTTACAGATGGACCATAGTAGAACCCCAGCATTCTGGATCAATGGGGAATTCTATGGAGAGGGGGTTATCGATATGACTGAGCTATCTCGACAAATCATGCGTGAAGAAGCACGTATGGGACAGAAGAGCGACATAACTCTCAATTCATACACAAATACTGACGGTTTTCATATCGAGGTTGAATTAAATGAATATCTCGAATATCTTGAAAATACGAGTTTGACAATTATGATTGTAGAGCAGACTGTAGAGTTACGCAAGGGTGTTGCGAGTAATGGCCAGACTGAATTCCACAACATCCTTCTAAACTCTATATCATTGAATCTCAGTGGTAATGAAACTGTCGCTAATGAGGGTGGAGCGGGGTGGTCCGTCAACGGATTCAACTCCACTGAGAATGGCACATTTATCGAGTTAGTTAACGATTTGAGCATGGATGATGATGTCTTCGTCATCGCAATTCATGAAGACAACGATTCTCCGGTTCCTCTTGGAATTGTAGATACTATGCACAGAGATTTCATGCTTGAAGAAAGCAGTAATCTGTGGCGGTGGTTGGTAGGTCTTGCATTCCTTGCCGGATGTGCATTGGTATTTCCTTACAAAAAACGAGATATTGACCGGCCAGCATAAGCCGTCGAACTACTCCCTATTCAAACCATTCAACCCCTGTCTGATGCAAGAACACCGTTTCCTTTATGATGCAGCAAGATAAGTTACAACTGATGGAAGGCCACTGGGAACACGGAACCACGCAAGAGGAGGAATCCTCAAGGGAGTGGGTAGTTGAGTACAGGGTTGATGTTGACAGCATCTCCTACCACCATCTATCCATGATTGAAGGGAAGAACCTGCAAACGGTACAGGCGAATCTCTTTGCTGAACTGCGAGAGGAGTACTCAGACTCTGAGAGGATCGACGTCACCGTCATCCGAATGGAGCCTGTAGAAACTCACGTCATCGAACGTCATTTCGATACTGCCAATGCCTATCAGCCCTGAGCACGTTCGCGATACTCGATGACTATCTGTTGCGCATCAGATAATATGTGCTCTTCGTAGGTATCAACCACTACGCCATCTACGGACATGACAAGTTCGTGCGTCTCATTGACGCGCTTGTCAAAGATGCCATCATCGTCAAGATATACGTCCAATATTTGGAAAAAC
>CAZGIY010000150.1:2479-3596 GCA_964526445.1 uncultured Candidatus Poseidoniales archaeon | reverse complement strand
CAAAATTCGTTACGGGGTACGCAATAAACACAGATGCACAAGCCCTGTTACTAACCCAAGTAGAAGAAAAAATTCTCATCGGAAGAAGTGCAAGAGGACGAGGAGCAGGGGGCGACCCTGCCAAAGGTGAAACCGCAGCACTAGAAAGTGAGTTCACTCTGAATAGAATTACCGAAGATACCCAATTAGCGATAATTACCGCAGGAATGGGAGGTGGTTCGGGAACTGGTGCTGCAGGGCATGTCGCTAGACTTGCCAAGAAACAGGGCGCTCTTACAATAGCAGTAGTCACGTATCCTTTCGATTCTGAAGGAGCATTGCGTAGACAGAATGCAGAGTGGGGATTGGAGCGATTGAGGGAATACTGCGACACAATCATCGTCATCCCGAACGAAAGATTACTTGAGATTCAAGGGGTCAAAGATTTGCCTCTAGCGGCAGCCTTCAGAGTAGGAGACGAACTTCTTGTCCGTTCGATAAAGGGCGTAACTGACTTGTTGACTTGTGATGGAATGGTCAATCTCGACTTTGAGGATCTACGTTCAGTTATCACCACTGGAGGTGGTGTTGCGATGATTGGCATAGGTGGATCTAGCGGTGATAACAGAGCCGAGGAGGCAACTCTTGAAGCCCTACATAGCCCCTTATTGGAACTTGACCTTAGTGATGCAAGAGGGGCATTGATCAATGTCGTAGGTGGTCCAAATCTAACTTTGGGAGAGGCGGAAGCCGCCGCTCAAATTATCAAAGAACAGATTAGTGAACATGCGCGCATTATCTGGGGAGCAGCCGTTGAAGCAGAAGCAGGAGATGAGATGCGAGTCATGGTTGTTCTTACCGGAGTGAAAAGTAAACAAATTCACGGTGCTAGTGAAAACACTCAACTCAAGGCTTTACGTTCTAGACACATAGAATTCGTCAACTAAGACGCCTAGCAGCAAGTGCTAGAATCGCCACCGTTGCTGTTGCACCCAAGAATGGGATAAAGCCGGACTCTTCACCTGGAACTTTGGCATCCTTTAGATCACCAGAGTAATTTTGACCGGCGATACTGAGTACCTTACTTCCCCAAGCATCCCCACTCACATCGTTATTACCGTTAACCGCATTGACATAC
>CAZGIY010000150.1:0-2469 GCA_964526445.1 uncultured Candidatus Poseidoniales archaeon | reverse complement strand
GACTTGGATGTCATCTTCTTCAGGTGCAGTCCATTGAATCATCCATCCTCGCTGAGCATTTCCTTGCTCAGTATGGGTCAATCGACCTTCCATTTCCTGGACATCATTTTCACCGGAACTCACTCCAGCAGAATGCCATAGCATGAAACCCCCTTGACTACCTTCACTACCTACGATGCTACTATTCATCCATAGAGTCAGATTGTAGGTCTGGCTAGAATTGAACCGTTCGGGAAGGCCATCTATGTATGCTTGCGTTTTCAACTCCCTCTCTGCACCGTGACATACGCAGCCATTGTCCGCTTGCTGACCGATTCCTTGTTTATGGGCAAGTCCGATAGGGTGCAGGAAAAGAAGGAACAAAAGCAGAATTGATGAGGCCCTGCTGATGCGCTTCATAGATAGAGGGCGCAGACCTTGTTTGAAGAAGTTTACAGTTCGTCGAAGTCATAGATGCTGACTGGATTGCAATACTGCATGGCCTGCTTCCATTAGACTCCATTTGCGCGCTTTACCCCGTCCTTCTGCCTGAACAAAACCACGTTCGCTCAACTGCTTCATGTGGTATGACATCAGTTGTCGCGATGTTTCCAATTTTTCGCGTAATTCACCGGTCTTGATGCCCAAAGTTCCAGCCTCGGATAATATCTCGAGTATCGCCTGTTGCATTCCAACTACTGGTTGTTCCAATTTTGACAAGAGTTTGGGATCTGTTCCACTCGATGCATAACGACGCTTTGAACCATCCAACCAAGATATGATACGCCCCTCTTTTTCCAATGTATGCAGGTGGTGTGCCGTTACTCCATTTGCCAAGTTAAGTGCATCTCTCAATGCCGAGAAATGGATTCCGGGATTCGCTTCAACATAGCCCTGAATACGTCCTCTAGTGAAGGTTCCAACTTCACCTCGTTGAGATACTGCTAGTAGAGGACCAAGAACCGCCAACATCAGACTCACCCGCCCCGCTTCACTAGCCACAATAGCCGTCAACATGGTCCCAAAGAGGCCGATTGCCAATACTGCTGCAATACTGAGAACTACCACTTGTGTAGTTGGGATGACCCATTGATATTCGGTCTCTAAATCGATTCTCTCTTCAGTTCTGTACGAACTTTGCCCATCGGCAGATTCCTCTGCAAAAGCCCCTTCCTCATGTGCTTCAGAATCTTGAGAGTCATCGGCTTCGTTGGAAGATGCCGTAGTTGCTTCTGAATCCTCTGCAGCGGCGGAATCTGAATCTTCAGTAGTTGCTTCATCTGATTCCGGTTGTGACTCTTCGGCATCAGTCGTATCGGATTGCTCTGCTTGAGGTTCTTCTTGGCCTTGATCATCTGCTTTTTCATCCAGCATGATATCTCCCTGAAGGGATGTGTTTCCCTCTGATGAATCCACTTCGACCTCAGTATGCCAGGATCCAAGATGCTCATCAGCAGCAGGAAGGCCGGCTATTGCAGATGCTAAAGCAACTACAATCAGAACGCGCCAGAACCATACTCTGCCCGTTGCCATGTATGATTTCCTCTCTTTCAATACCTATCAAAGGGGTGGTGAACTTGTTTGACGAATCAAAACTCATCGTGAATGGGTTGATGAGGGAGAAGGATAGTCCATGGCCGGTGGGCAAGCCGATGTCGAGTGATGAGAACGAAGAAGATGTAGATCCGTACGATGCTTTGTATATCTCCACCAACGCTCCCGCTGCTGGAAGCGCGGAGCTTCTGAATGCTTTCGGAGAGAATGGTGATGATGTTCTTGAAGAGAACGAGGCGATCGAATTAACAGAATCTAGTTCACTTGAAATGGGTGAAACCATCGAATTAAGTGGTGAATTTGAGAACTCTTTCATTGCAGATGAAGAAATCGTGGAAGACGAGGATGATGTCGATCCATTTGAGGAACTTGGAGCATCAAGACCCGCATCAATCAACCAAGAAGACCCCATGGTAAGCGATGCTTTGGCTGCATTTATGGATGATGAAGACGACGATGAAGAAACCGAAGAAGCGGTTGTAGAAGAAGTCGAAGAAGAGCCTCAAGAGGAAGAAGAGGTTGTAGAAGACAAGCCAAAAGCTGATCCAGAAGAACTCTATCGTTTCCTCTTGGAAGGTGTCTGGGTTGACGATGTCCTCGACCCTGCAGAAGTCACCTTGATGGCGAAAAAGAGACGGGAATTGAATATCTCATTTGAGACCCATCTTAAGATACTCAGAGAAGTACTGCACGAGTAGGTGTAAACATGACAATTCTGTTCAAACATGCTCTCGATCTGGCATGGAGTGATGGCAGACTTTCGCGTAGAGGAGCAATGCTACTTGAGCGATTCCAAGAGACTCTTGAACTCACTGATGCAGAACGATCTGACATCGAAGAGCATCACTCCTTACACCAAGTCCCATATCTGATAACCAGAGGTTTTGGTTCAGGTGCGGATTTACTCGATGAATGGATTGCTACCCTATTGGATTT
>CAZGIY010000149.1:0-3656 GCA_964526445.1 uncultured Candidatus Poseidoniales archaeon | reverse complement strand
CCGCCGCCGCCGCTTCCGCCGCTGCTGCCCGAATCTGAGGAATCATCATCATCAACCCCCATCAGAGTAGCATTGATTTGATATTCTCCTTCAGATAGTGAACTGAGGTTGAAGACAAGATAGAAGGTCTCATCTCCAGTTGTGAAAATGCTCTGGTTCTGATCTTGAATCAAACCATTGGGACCTTCTACAATAAGGTGGAAAGTGCCGTTCCAATCGATATCCCCATTATTTTCAACTGGTATGGTTAAACGAACCCCGTCTCCATCTCTGATGCTGTTGTTTCCAGTATCATTCATTCCTGTGTCTATTGCTTCAATCAACCATTGGACCTGACTACCTAGTCCGATGTCCAAGGGCCTTAGTCTTGCGATGGCAGTTTCATGCCATAATGAGTGGTCAGAATCAGGCGAACTGGCTAAATCTCCACTCAATGAGATATTCAGGACCAAAGGTCCAGCAGGAACGTTCTCAAGTTCTAATGAGACTTGTTGAGTACCACCTGAAGATAGTTGCAATGCTTCATTTTCGCTTGCGAGTTGATTTCCTTCAGAATCACTAATGATGGCGGTAACGGTTGTGTTTGCATTATCTCCTTCAACCTCTTCAATACTCAAATTGACCCAAATAGATCCACTGCCAACTTCACCATTTCCTTCGATGACTAGAGTTGAATCGATGATTGCTGCGCCACCATTCTGTTCTGCTTGACTGAGTTGTACGGCTTGAATCAGAAACATCAGACTCAGAATGACGGCGCTCATCCGAGCCAGTCTCATGCAACGATTCGGCGCGTGGTCGTGTGAATACCTTTGTGGCAGCCGACCCCCCTTATGGCAACACTTTATCGGCAACTTCAGATTCGACAAGGTCGTTCATATGGACCCATCCACCCTGCTTTCCATGTCACCCGAATTGCTTGCCAAAGCAGTTCTTCATCGCAGAGAGCAGTTACTTCAGAGAATACCACCTAGATTGGAAGAGTTGAGAAATGAACTCAGCAGTATCAGTCCCTCAGTTGAGCAGAGTGGGAAATCTCGAGATGATATCAACAGTAAGGTTTCTTCTCTTAAGCAAGAGCGCAACGAAAACAAAACCAAGGCCTTTGAATTGATTCGTAGGTCCAAGGAGCTCAGAGAGAAATTGTTGTCAGAAGGGAGATTAAAGAATCCCGACCCTAAATGGGTTAAGGACAAGATGATGGAAGATATTGCCAAGATGGAGGAGGAATTCCAGACAAAGGCAGGAGATCACAAGGCTGAACAGAAGTTCTTGCGAAAAATAAAGGAAATGATGTCTAAGCATGAGCAGGGGGTTGCTTCTAGGATCAAGAATAATCCCGAGATGCAGGAATTACGAGAAATACAATCTCAAACCAAAGCCTTGTTCGCAGCAGCTGAGAAAGCACATGAGGCGATGATTGCACTAGTCGAAGAAAGCGGAGTATACCATTCATCTTGGATGGCACATTCCAGTCTCGAAGGAGAAATCAAGTCTAATATTCATAACCTTGAGGAGTTAATGGAGAATTCAAGTAAGGCTGAACAGTATTGGAAACTAATTCTGAATCAAGGAATAGGAGACCTTTCGAGGGCTGCTCAAGAGATTTCCAATGGTGGTCTTTCCAGTTACTCCAAACGTAGAATGAAGAGGCAGAAGGCTGAATCCGCGAAGTCCAAACAAGCAGGAGGTGAGGAAGAATGAATCTCGAGCAGTTCCTTCAGTTCATCGATAATCAAAGCCAGAAAGCCAGCGATATCAAACGTCGCGACAAGGTTCTTTCTCATCTGAAGAATATATTTTCTAAGGTTGAAAAGAATAGTGTGGTTGATTATTCAGGAATCAGTTTACTAGGCTTGTCCCCCCACCGCGGAGGAATAGAAGTCAATGTTTCAATGGACAAAGGAGATTTGAAACCCTTAGCCAAGAGCATATCCAAGAAGTTGAGGGGTTGGGGATTGGAGGTCGCGTTATTCTCCGAGAGAATGACTCCGACAATACACGGCCGCAATGATAGATCTGGTATTCCAGTACGCATCAGTTTTGGAGACCCCACTTCAGAAGCCCAGTTGGAGTTGTTGAGTCGCTGTATGGGCGCAGACCCGCGGATCGAGAAATTCCTAGCAGCAGTGAATATCTGGGTATTGCATCGAAGCTTAGATGAGACCGGAGGTGCACTTTCTTCATTTGCTTGGAATATACTGGCTCTATTGCACCTTAGACGCGAGGGAGTGTTACTGCATCCATTCTCGGATGATCCTGAAGCACAATTCAAGAGAGGTAAGAGATTATTCAACGTAGGAATCGCTGAATCTTCAGTAGACATCATCGATGTCGAGGGTGCACAGAAGGATGTCTTGCAATTGTTCCTTTCGTTTGCTGATTGGTTGAAAGGTTTTGAATTGCCAGCAAAAGAAGTTCTCTCATTGAGGAACCCTGAAGGGATATCTCGTAAAGATCTTGATTGGCAAGCACCCGATATTTCAAGGCTCACGAAGAATACTGCTCCTCCTCACCTTTGGCCTTTGATGCATCCATTTGATTTCTCATACGATTTGTCTTCAACCCTTACGGTAGAGGGCGCCAGCAGAATCATCTCAGAGGCAAATAGGGTTGCTACAGTTTCGACTCCAGAAGATGTATTCGAGATTCATTCGCAAGATTCAATCGCTTTCGAAGAGGACAAGGATTTGTTTGAGGACTTGCGTCAAAGGCCTTCTCATGAAGTAAAGTCGGAATTATCTGAGCTAAAGAAACTGAAGGAAAAACTCTCAACCGAAGTAGATTCAATACGCGAGCAGAGACAAAGCCAGATTCGGATGGTACAAACCCTCCGGGGATTGGTTAAGGACACCAAAGATTTGGATCCTGAGCATAGGGCATTGCTGAAACGCATCCCTGGGAGATGGAAGGAAATCAACGAATTGAAAGCGCGTAGAGATGGCATTCACCATCGTGTAGTATTGTCTACTCAAGCGATTGAAGAAGAAATTCTTAGAGTCTATAGAAATTTGGTTGAACAGAACGATAATGATAGATATCCAAGTCCAAAGAAAGAGAGGTCTTTATTTTCTCAATTCCTTGAATTGCAGGTGATGCATGGGTTGGCTATTGAAGCGACAGAGTGTCACCAACAATTCGTTTCACTGATTGAGAGGCAGAATTTAGAGAAGGATTCATTGCAGTCCATTGAAGATGAAAAAACTGCCATAAAGGAAGAAGCACTCTCAAATAACCCCGGATTGAGTAAGTTCAAGGGACAATATCAAGAATTGAAGGAACTCGACAAGAATATCGCGGATTTACATCAAAAAATTGGAGATAGAATGGCAGAGTTACGAGAGGCAAATCGCGAGATTGGACGCTTAGAGGCATGGTTGAGGATTGATTCAAACAAGGAGAGGTCGAAGTCTAAACACAAAGGTCCTAGGAGGGATAGAGGTGATCGACGTCCTAAGGTCGATGTTGCGGAAGCCAAGAGAAAAGCCAGTAGTGGTGAGTCGATGACAGTTGATGACCTTGATGCTTTGTTATCTAGTGGCGGCTTATCCTCTTTGAATCTTCAAGGCGATGATGAACCTCAGTCAAGTAGGAGAAGAAAGAACCGCAAGCAGCGTAGGATTTCACCAGCTCCATCCAAGAGGGGAGATGGTCGT
>CAZGIY010000148.1:0-3671 GCA_964526445.1 uncultured Candidatus Poseidoniales archaeon | reverse complement strand
ATGTTGGCAGGTGCTATACTCCTAGAGACCACATCCACCAAGGTTCCTACATCCTTACTGGTAGAGTAGTTACCATGGAGGGTTATTCCGATGTTCTTCTGAACGGTTCAATCAATGTCTCAGATGGTGAGATTGAGGCAGTATGGTATACGGGAGAAAACCCTCCTATTGGAGTTTCAACAGAAGGAATCCCTGTGCATCATACAGGAGCGACAATCTATCCTGGCTTGATCGATATGCATCAACATCTTACCTACAATATCGCTCCTTTGTGGGACCTTGATGTCCATATCAGTAACAAGAATGAGTGGGGCGGCTATCAGAACAGGTACCAATGGACCGACCATCCCGACTACGGCCCTGAAGTCTCCAAGGTGAAAATTTCCATCCACTCCCAACCTTATTGGAACATGGAGAGTCAAGCGATGAAATACGTCGAAATGAAAGAAGTGGTTGGAGGAACGACTGCAATTCAGGGCGATGGCCACAATTATGGCATGGACTCTTATGACACAATCTTGACTAGAAATATCGAGCATTACAACTGGGGAAGAGATGAAATCGAAACCAAGATTCTAGAACTTCCAGATGATTATTCTGGGAACCACATCAAGAATGGAAACTCTTCTGGCGACCTCGATGCTTGGTTCCTACACTTGGCTGAAGGAGTAGATCAATCCAGCCGTGATGAATTCACCATACTCGAAAACAACGACCTTGTAGTTGGCGAACTCGTGTTAATACATGGAACTGCTTTAACGAGCGTGGAATTTGGAAAGATGGCCGACGTGGGGGCAAAGCTGGTTTGGTCCCCGACATCCAATCTATTGCTATATGGAACAACTACCGATGTCGCTGCAGCAAAAGATGCCGGACTCATGATAACATTGGCTCCTGATTGGTCGCCATCTGGTAGCAAGTCACCCCTGCATGAACTGAAGACTGCCGACCTCTTCAACAAACATCAGTCCGAACCGATTTTCAGTGATTATGAATTGGTTCAGATGGTTACCTCAAACGCCGCTGACTCTATGAAATGGAGTCAACAGATCGGTAGAATAAGTCCTGGTCTAGCCGCAGACTTCGTAGTTATCGATTCATTCGACGAAGACCCTTATCGTAACCTGATCGATGCTGTTGACCCAGACGTGCGTTTGACTATTGTAGGAGGCCTAGCACTATTCGGAGACCTCGACCTCATGCAAGTAATGAATGGCAATGACTACGAGGTAGTAAAGATCGATGAAGAGTTTGACAAAGCATTGGACGTTACTTTCAACGGGGTAGAAGATGGTACTCAAACGTGGGAATCGATAGTTGATGATCTCAGTATGGCAATGCGATTTGACCGTGAAGAGATGTTCACTTACTTTGGAGATAGTTTCGACGACCGCGCTGACTTTGACGACATGTGGGTTAGTGGATCTTACGGTTCAATCGATTCTGTTCCTTTGGACCCGATTTTTACATGGGGAGATGATAGATACTTCAATGTCCTCAATAATTCCAATACTGGAAGTTGGTTACTAGACAAATTGTACGATGGATATTACGCAGTCCAAATGAATGAAGATGGGAACAGGCTTGTTTCACTTGATTGGGCTGCCGGTTCAGAGTTCAATCTCAGCGAACCGGTGGAACAGGACAACTCCGGTGACGATACATCGAACGACGACAACAATGATGGCGATGATGGCGATAGTATAAGTGTTAATCAAGAGGAAATAGATGCAACAATGATGGCAATAATTCCGAAGAGAACAATGCTGGAATTGATGATTCTGTGGTAGAAGGTGGAAGTTGTACACCTGGAAACACCAAAGCCCCAGACAGCGCTGACTGCAGATACTGCGTCTGTCAAGGTGATTCGACTTGGAAATGTGACTCTTCCGGCTGTGATACTAAAGACACTCAATCAGAAAATACTGCTGCTGGCGGAATAAGGACAACATCGGTCGTAATGATATCCTTGGCAGTGGTAGCTGGAATCGTCATTGTTTTCTTGCTAATCAGGCAAAGAGAAGCCGATTCGGACCCTTGGATGCAGGAGCCTGAAGACCTGAAAGAGAGTGTTATTCCGGAACTTCCACCCCTCGATGCGGTACCGCCCGCAGAGAAAAAGTCAGAAACCTGAAACTGCTCATCGGCAGTCATGGCGCCGATGCCGCATGTCGATGCACCCTCTCCAACCGCTCGTATGGTATTCATTGGAGCCTTCGCTAGTTCGCTGGCGGCAAGTTCCTTTTTGCTGATTGGAGATCTCTTCCGCAGTACTGACAGCAGTGGAATAGAATCGGTCATCTCTGTAGTTGAATTACTCTCTCAAGGTGCCTCAGCTGGAGGTTGGGTCGGTCTATTATTGGCCCTAGTGCTGTTGTTCCCAGCATACCTTGCATTGATGAGTGCCGTAGGTATGTGGCAACGAAGAGAGAGATTCCAATTAGCAGGCATGAGTGCTGCTGGTGTTTTGGCTGTGCTATTCATCTCGGTATGGCAATGGTCTCGAAGTGAAAGCAATGCGGGAAATGATTGGGAAATTGGAGTAGGAACCTTCGGTGCTGCAATCGCAATAATCGCTCTTCTGTTGCTATGGAGGGCAGGAATGTGGTTGCTCGACGAGCCTTACAGAGACCGTTGATTAGTCGTTCAGCAGATGCCACTCTGGTCCGTCGGCGGTATCTACAACCCCAACTCCTAGTTCGTTGAGAGCATCTCGGATTGAATCCGCAGCATCCCAATCCTTGGCTTCTCTTGCGGCCTTTCGATCTGCTAACAACTTCTCCACCTGTTCTCTAATCTCTTCGATACGCGGGTTGACAGCGAGTAATGTCTCCCTATTTGGTAACAAGCCCAATACTTTCCCAGCATGCTCCTCCAACCATTCGACTACATGGCTAGCGAAGGCAGACTTATCCTCAGATTCCATATCAGAATCTAGTACTTTACCAGCCTCGCGCACCGCTCCAAGCACCTTTGCAACCGCTTCTCTGGAATTGAAATCATCGTCCATTGCCAATGCGAATGATTCGGCCATCTTCTCAAGGAGGCCGAGAGCCTTGACTAGTGGAATGGCAGAAGAAACATCTCCTCTAGGTAAAGACACAGGATTGTCATTCATCGTTAACAATGCCTGCTTGTATACCTCAAGAAGACGACCATGGTTTCTCGCAGCATCATGCAACAACTGTTCATTCATGTCAATCGGTGAACGATAGTGCGCATTGATTAGGGCTAAACGCAGGACCAATGGATTCACCTTTGCGCAAATGTCACGAATGGTCCAAAAATTACCAAGACTCTTTGACATCTTTTCTCCATCCATATTGACAAAACCATTGTGCAACCAATGATTTACGACCGGTGCCTTTCCAGTATGGCACTCTCCTTGGAAAATTTCCGCCTCATGATGAGGGAACAACAAATCATGCCCCCCTCCGTGGATATCGAATTGCTCGCCAAGATGATCCATGCTCATCGCAGTACATTCGATGTGCCAACCTGGTCGCCCAGGACCCCAAGGACTCTGCCAAGTAGGTTCGCCAGGCTTAGCGGCCTTCCACAATGCGAAATCCTTGTGATCCCTCTTGCCTGATTCTGCAACTCTACCACCAGCACCGCCAAGAACTGCATCGATATTCTGTCCAGTTAACTGACCGTATTTCTCTGGAGCC
>CAZGIY010000147.1:0-3730 GCA_964526445.1 uncultured Candidatus Poseidoniales archaeon | reverse complement strand
CAGGTCCATCCCTGGAGGCGGTGGTGGCGCATCCATTCCAGGAGGCGGTGGTGGTGAATCCATACCTGGAGGGGCTGGTGGCATTCCGGGGGGCGGAGGGGGCATATCGTCGCTCATTTTCTTTCATCTCCAACACAAATGGTTGCGGTAGCACGCCCATTGAAGACCGCCGTATAACGCTTGCCGAGCCTCGGACTCGATTTATCCGGCGCGAATGCACCTCTACGTGTCTGTTCACATGTCTAGTAGCATTGAAGAATGATGCAGCATCGGGCAGTTCATGGCAGGCCAAGATGCAACCTTACCACCTGTGCTTTTCGTGGTCGGCACCGCAGGTGCTGGCAAGAGTTCCCTCACCACAGCGTTCCAAAGATGGGCTCGTTTCCTAGAAGTAGACACTCTTACCATCAATTTGGATCCTGGCGCAGAGAGAGTACATCATGACCCTGAATTCGACGTCAGAGATTTAGTTAGCCTTAGTGAAGTTATGGACGAATATGATTTAGGGCCTAATGGAGCACAGATTCTCGCTGCTGATTTGGTCGCTGCTCAAGCACATGATATCGCTGAGGAATTAGAAGGGTTGTCGGGAGACATCATGATTATCGACACACCAGGGCAGGTCGAATTGTTTGCATTTAGGGAAGCATCTAGTCACATGATTGAGGTATTAGGTAAAGACCAAGCTGCCGTAATCTATCTCTTTGACCCAATGCTTTCTCGCTCCCCTAGTGGCTTCGTATCTCAGATGCTCCTCTCAAGCATCGTAGAGTTCAGACTTGGATTACCAACCAAGAACTTCCTTTCCAAATGTGACCTTCTGGATGAAGGAGAGCTTGAGATGATTATGGAATGGGGAGAAAGGTTAGAGATTCTAGAGATGGCGCTTTATGATGAAGCAGGTGGGCAAAGGACCGAATTTGCTATCAACCAACTTAGACTCTTGCAGGATTTTGCTCAAGCACCCGGATTAACTCCATTGTCCAGTGAACTGGAAGAAGGATTGGCAGACATTCTCTCATTTGCAGAAGCACTGTTTGGAGGCATGGGGGATGCACGCGACGGATTCGCCGCCGATATCGAACATGAGAGAGATACCATCGAGTGAAATGTTCTTCATCAGCCCACCCTGCGGCGTGCATGGCAGAACACCTGTTGGCAATAGATGACGTGGCTGAAGAACTGGATAGAATACTGCGCTGGGCCATCGCATTCAAGCAAGATACTGAATTGGCGGATGAATTCAAGCCCCTAGACGGCCTTAGTATTGGCTCAATATATGAGAAACCAAGTACGAGAACAAGAGTCTCTTTTGAAACCGGCATTCATCGTTTAGGTGGGCAACCATTGACGCTCCTCAAAGGAGATATCCAATTAGGAAAATCCGAGACAGTAGGAGATACTGCGCAAGTTCTGAGCAGATATCTTCATGCCCTAACTTACCGTTGCTTCGCTCATTCAGATGTTGAAGAGTTGGCCAAGCATTCTACTGTCCCTGTAATCAATGCCCTCTCAGACCGCCATCACCCATGCCAAGCAGCTGCAGATTTGATGACAATAATGGAAAAGGATCCAAAACTGGAAAACACGAGAGTGGCTTGGGTTGGAGATGGCAATAACGTATTGCACGATCTCATGTTGGCCTGTGCAATACTTGGAGTAGACTGCACTTGGGCCATTCCAGAAGGCTACGAACCAGATCAAGAAGTTGTAAACAGGGCAGAAGAATTGGCTTCGAAGAGTGGTGCTGTACTCAAGCAAACCAACATTCCTGAAGATGCGGTCAAGGATGCGACAATAATCTATGCTGATGTATTCGTTTCAATGGGCGAAGAGGACCAAAAGGACAAGTTTGCAGCTTTTGATGGATTCCAGATAAACATGGAGTTATTGGAACATGCAGACGATGATTGGTCATTCATGCACTGCTTACCAGCACATCGCGGAGAAGAAGTTACTGATGAGGTGATGGACCATGCACAATCTATCGTCTTCGATCAGGCAGAAAATCGCATGTGGGCCCAGATGTCACTACTTACCTATCTATGCGACATAGGGGCGTGGGAGACATGGGCAGAGTTCCTTGACCTCTAGGATAATGCCACGCTCGTTGCGAATCCTAATAGTCCAAACAAAAGCGCTATTCGCAACGATTTCTGCGCTTTTTGGTCTTGTCCTAAAGAAAGCAAACCATTTGTGGTAATGATCAACAATATTGCCGGAATCTGAAGAGCTAACCATTGCATTGGTAGCAAATCGATGTAATATGGGAGGGCAGCAGCCACAAGACCTGCAAGTGCAATGACATAGGCAACCATTCTAGAACGTTCAAGACCTATCGATGCAGGAAGAGTATCTCTTCCCTCATCAGCATGTAGATCCTGACAATCTTTGATTATCTCACGGCTGAGATTGATTAGCAATGCAGTAGCAGCAACAAACCAAACCAATTTACTGTCCAATGAACCTGTCGAAGCCGCTCCGAAGACGATTACTGCTCCTACCATGAGAGATATCGAGATATTGCCTAATAATCCTCTATTCTTACTGGAGAATCCGAGATCATAGGTGAACATCAGAAAGGCAGCGATGCTCCAGATTAATGGCACACCCCACCAAGTTATTCCACGTTGCGCCAGTACAATACTACAAGCCACCATAAGTAACAGAGATGACAACCATGTTGAGGCTGCAAAACGTTTGGCAAACTCACTACTTACTCTTCCTGAGGGAATAGGCCGGTAAGGGTGAGCCTTCTCATCTATAGTGCCATCAACTATGTCGTTGACAATGTTTCCAGCCATCATGAACGAAGCGACACTCAAACCTGCTAAAGTTACTGGAAGATAGGTTGTAGAATCAAAACCTGTCATATATCCACCAAGGATGCAGGTCGCTGCCCCTACCAACACGTTTCCTGGCCTTGTTAGTTCGATCCAACCAGGAAGTCTTCGCGACACGACAAGCCATCGAGGGGCGGGATTTGAGGATGTCCCTATGCTGCGGCACCTTCAGATAACGACCAAACGCATACTCTTACTCGAAAACCACCTGGGACTTGCGAATTATCGAATCCCGATTTTGTAAAGCGTGAGTCCCTAGCTAGGACATTGCCCAATTGGTTCATTGTCGCGCCCCAGCGGAACCTATTGTTCACGTGTTCAAATATCTCTGAAGTGTTGGCTTCGCCCCTCTCATGTAGGAAATCGTAAACCGCTCCTCTCAAACGCTTGGTTCTACTCACGCTATTCCGCCTCCGCGCACTCTGTCGATCAGATGCTCCCAAGTTGCTTTCCTAGTACTCGCCTTAGCAATCGGCCAAGATGAGACTCGCCAATGCATGGCTCCAGCATTGTCAGGCATTCGCCCATCTGCGGTAACAAGGTGCACATTCACCATGCCCCATTTTGGCATATCTTGCGTTTCAGTGGTTGACGGCTTCAATTGTTCAAAGCCCAGCTCTTCGAGTTGGCCCATCCCCTTTCTCTTCATGGTTGCTGTTTCTTCCTTGCACATATCAATGGAAACAGGAGAGAGTTGGGTGATAGTGAAAGTATAACAAGCCTTCAGTAACACATTTTCACTTTCAATTTTGAAGTGAAACTGAAGACTGAACTATTAGCATCGTCTTCCTTAAAGAGTGGGGCCGATTCGGCCGGATAGCGCTCTGCTCGTGTGGTGTAGCGGCCCATCATGAAGGCCTCTCGAGCCTTCGACCCGGGTTCAAATC
>CAZGIY010000146.1:0-3742 GCA_964526445.1 uncultured Candidatus Poseidoniales archaeon | reverse complement strand
AGTGAATCAAGGTGTAAAAGAAGAGAAGATTGCAAGCATGCGAACAAGATATGGAAAACGCGTCACTCCACTTGATGCTGACAAAGGAGTTGCTTACCGCACAAGAGGAGACTTGCATCAAGGGCTGATGGCTAGATGGCCAAATCTCGATTGGACCTGTATCACTCAAGAGTTTGGGACTTACAAACCGTTCAAGGTTCTCAATTCCTTGCGCAAGGAGAACTCTTGGACCCATCACGGTGATGTTGAGGAAATGCATATGCATTGGAGTAGATTGGATTTGCTAAAGGTATTCAACCCTAAGGATGATGATTGGAGGGGGATGTTGTTAACTCGAGGCCGAATCCTCTTTGAACAGGCGACAGAAGAACTGCGCGAGGGAGCCAAATGAAAGAGGTCAGGGTAAGGGCGCCGGTCAGAATCGACCTTGCAGGAGGATGGACAGATTGCGCACCATTCACTCACGATCATGGAGGAGAAGTAGTCAATCTTGCCATTGACAAGTATATCACTGCAGTATTCCAAATAGACGATGAGAACAAAATAAGCGTCGAATACAATTCTGAAATTCCCAATTCAAGTGGTCTAGGCACCAGTGCTGCGATGAATGTTGCTTTTTTGTCGGCCATTAATGGAGAGGGAAGAAGTCCAGAGGAACTTGCTGAATTAGCCTATCAATTCGAAGCCTTGCTCGGAAATCGCGGTGGCCGTCAGGACCAGTGGGCTGCGGCTTTGGGAGGAGTGCAACATCTGATGTTCGCGGGTGATATTGTCGAGATCTTGCCCTTTGAAGCGATGCCTAGTGCAAAGCGTTGGTTACAACGACAATTGGTCTTGGCCTATACGGGAATTTCACATGTTAGCGGCGATATCCATCAAGGCGTTTGGGATCGCTATGATGCCGGTGAAGAAGTGGTCATCGAATCGTTGCTTCGAATACGCAAGGCGGCGAGGAAACTTGCGGATGGTTTGCAGAAGGACCGTAGAGATGAGGTGGTGTTTGCCATGCGAGAAGTTAACGATGCCATCGAGAGCATGGCTCCAGAATTGAATGAACCATATCATCCAGTTGTTGACCCCTTGGTCGCTTCAAGAGAAGTGTTGGCATGGAAGGGTATGGGCGCAGCCGGTGGTGGTTGTATCGGAATGTTTGCCAATGTCGGCAAGGTAGATGCCGTGAAACATGCTTGCACAGATGCAGGCTGGCAGGTCCTCGAATGGCAAATAGACGAGGAAGGCATGCATCGAACAGTCACAGAGTCCTGAGTTTGCGAATAACTGGAGAAATCAACCCTATCTTATCGTTCAACCATACATGAATTTCATCGTCTGACTTGACTGCTGAGATTGCATGAATCAGTGGCCATCTACCCATGCTTGTAGGCCAAAGGTGCACACCCCCTCCTAGATTGATTGGGTCTGCTGAATCATTCCAAGAAGGGTTTGCGGATAGTTCTGCTATTGGACCATCAGGAGCACACAGAATCTCGGTCCTCTCTACATCCATGAGGTTGGATTCAGCTTCGTCATCGCGGTCTAATTCACCCTCGGGCGCACGCTCAAACAACAACATCCCATGCATAGACTCTGGGCTGATAGGATTCCAACAGAATCCAGCGAAAATGGTGAACAGACTGTTCCATTCGTTTGGGCAACGGATGTACCAACCTAACCTATCCGCCTTGTTGTCGATTTCAAGGTGCCAAGTCCAGCCCTGTAGTGCTTTGCTAGCTGATTGCATCAAGCCATTGCGGGTCTTGTGTAGAGAATCTCGCCACTCCTCTACGTTTCTCTCAAACCTTGTGCCCTCATGTGATGATAATTCAGGGAATAAGCAGATGTTTCCTACATCCGATATTTCAGTAGTGTTCAGTTCTCCAGTTTTCTGAATTATCCATTCCCAGAGTTGACTAGTAAGCATTGAACGATGCACTGACCAACGATGTAGTCCCAACCTCCCGGGTGGCGCTCTAGCAAGCATCGGATTCTCACTTAGGAGGTGAATTGAAATCGGCCTGTGCTGTGAATCCCTGAGTTCCATTCCATTCTTCCATCCGTCGGACAACTTCTGGGTATCACTGTATAGTTGGAAGTGGATTCGCTTGTCAATTAGAGACAGTAGACCAGATTCGGACTCAACGTGAAGTTCTCCTTCGGGGTCAAGTCCATGGCCACCATTGAGAGGGTGGTCGTCAAAGTCTAACTCACTCCAGAGTATTCTGAACAATTCTTCTGCTTCAAGCATTCAAGGCCCCCAGTACGCCATCAGAGTAATGCAGGCATTGACCGACTTTTGGCACTACTCTTGGCACATCTGGTATTCTTTCTGCCAATTCATCGATGTATATTTGCGGGTCTACCGTATTTCCTGGATCCATACCATAGTGCATGGGTATGGCTATTCGTGGCTCAATTCTTTCGATGAGGTCAACCGCTTGTGAATGATGTAGGTTGTCATTTCCATTGATACACAGCAATGCAATATCCAATTCTTGAGACGGTGTCAACCTGTTTACCGCTTTGATGATTGCACTATGCCAACCCGGCCAAGGTTGGCCATCTCCCATGTGATAGAAAGTCACGCCTCCACTCTCAATTATGTATCCGACATACCAACTCGCTCCGGTTTCATCGAAGTCCAGTTCTTGGTGAGCAGCAGGCACACACCAGACCCTCAGCCCTTGCAATTCTACAGGACCGTGACCATGAGCTGCATGGATTCGATTTTCTGCAACTCCCCATCCAGTCACCACATCTACGCTGCGACTGGGTATCACGAAGTCGACCTGCGATTGTGAATCAGCGATGCGTGGGATGCTCTCGGGACAAAGATGATCATCATGCCAATGCGTACACAATACGTGGTCTAGATGTGGGAATGCCGAGGGGTGCATTGGATATTCCCCCAACAGTTTGGCCCAGTGGTCGCCAGCGAAGACATCTCTCCACCAAGGGTCGATAGCAAAGGTCGCTTCATTCGTCTTGACCAGCCAAGAGGCCTGAGTCAACCACCAGAGATATGCTTCTCCGTGCGCTGGTTGAGCGGCATTTACCTGAGCGACTAATTCTTCATCTCGACACATTGGCTGTATGCGCAAAATACCCTGATTATTTCGAGACGAATCGGGTGTTTTGTCGGCCTGTTGGGCGTCCATCACCCTTCGATAGGGGTAGAGGGCATGAGGCTTACGAAAGCAATCGCCTTGTGCGAAGGCTCAAGATTCAGCGCCCGATGGTCGTATCATGCACAGGGCCAGACATGCGATATTCCTGTGCTCGATATTGCTGCTGAGCACCATGGTTGGAAGCATTTCCAATGAGGATCAGATAGAGGCTATGGCTTTGCCCGAAGAGATGGACCCAAAGCCTTCGGGGTCCCGCGCATACGACAACCTTGAGAATTTTGTCGACGGTTCATACAGACAGATAGATACTGATGCAAACAAGGACAGAAGGGCTTGGATCAAGTCTGAATTAGAAATGATGGGCTATGAAGTGGAAGAACAGTCGTTTGTAACCAATGAGTGTAGCGATTGCATGAATATCGTCGCAACTCTGCCCGGAAAGAGGGATGACTCTTGGATAGTCGTCGGTGCTCATCATGATGCAATCTGTTATTCGCCCCCTCCATTGATTGGAGTTACCTATCCAACATGTCGCTCTCAGGGAGCATATGATGACGGCACGGGAGTGGCTAATCTCTTGGAACTTGCAAACGTAATGATGGAGTGGGGGCACGTTC
>CAZGIY010000145.1:0-3754 GCA_964526445.1 uncultured Candidatus Poseidoniales archaeon | reverse complement strand
TAAAGCACATGCTGGAATGAGTTTGGTGAAAGATTCTGCGGGCAACATGGTGACTGCTGTATTCCCTACACAAGGAGAAGCCAACCCAGCACCGATAGATTCGATTATCAATGCCTCATCTGACATCTCCTTCAACGAGGTTATGCCCAACTCCAGCGCTGATGGACAAGTATTCGCGGTTGGTGGAGAATGGTTGGAACTATACAATGATGGAGATGCGAACAAGGACTTGACTGGTTGGTCAGTCATTGACGGAATAGGAAACGTCACTCTGCTGGATGGTTCACTCGAAGGGACTGGAACAAATATCGAATCCAAGAGTTACCGATTACTACAATTCGTTGGAGACACCACCCTTTGGAACGATTTCAATCATCTCTGTCTGAGAGACCCTTCAGGGCATATCGTTGACGTACTGCACTGGGATGATGACCACGGGCAGGATACATCGCTTATTCGACAACAGAGCATTGGGGACGCTTGGCTACCTTCTACCTACGAAACACCGGGGCAAGAGAACCCGAGCGGAGGCGTCTCAGGAGAGGCTGAAATTTTGATCAACGAAGTCATGCCTAATCCACATGGAAATGATACTTCAGTTTGGCCTGATGGAGAATGGGTAGAATTGCTCAACATAGGTAACGAATCTGTGGACTTAGCAGGTTGGAAGTTGCAGGCCGGAGGGTACAAGAATTTCGCACTGACTGCTGAGAGACTGTACGATAGGAACAACACTACTCTCGAAGCGGGGGGATATGCATTAGTCATGTCAAACGGCTCCTCCACATTCTACTTGAGAAACAGCAATGGAGACTCTTTGGCACTAATCAATACTCAAGAGAACGTCATGCATTCAATACTATGGAGCAGCAACGTCAGCGAAGGGGAATCCCTTGTAGCACATCCCAGTTCTCCAGAATCAGAATGGATACAATCGATGTGGCCAACTCCTGGAGCGCCTAATCCAGAATTCGGAAATTACACCGGTGCTACTGACCTACTTCTGAATGAAGTCTTACCACATTGCTACGATGATTCTGTGGAACCTGTTGATGATTGGGTTGAACTTCATAATCATGGTAGCGAGATTATCAACGTCTCAAGGTGGTCGATGATCGACAAGGATGGAGACTCGCTGCTTATTCGACATGATCGCATCTGGAATGTCAGTGCTGATACACCTGAAGCCACACTTGTTCAACCCGGAGAATACATCGTTATTCTCGCCCCAGTTTGGTTCGTCAGCGGATATGGAGACAGTATCGAACTCCGCGACCCCAATGATGTATCTAGGCAATCAATTCAATGGACAGTTACCACTGATTGCCGAACTCTTGGTCCTGATTTCGATGATTCAAGTGCCGAATGGCAGCCATTGCTTTGGCCGACTCCGGGTCTGGAAAACCCTAATCCAGATGATTATAACTTCGAAACCGATGTATTGTTCACTCGACTGATGTATGATGAGACATCTTATACAGATAGAAACAACGAATTCTTTGAACTCACAAACCTCGGTGAATCAACAGTCAACCTCGCTAATCACATCATCCGGAGGACCAAAGTTGGAGGAGAAACCTACGATGCGCGTATTACAAGTCTGATTCTAGATGCTGGAGAATCGATCATCATCAGTCCGGATGCAGCCAGTTTGCGACAGGATTCAGGGGTGGACGTGACCTCTGCAAACAGCGTCATGAATACCTCAGTATATCTGACAAACTCGGGAGCAGCGTTGCAGTTGATTGCGCCTGATGGAAGCGTGTCAGATGCTGTTGTCTACGGTAATGCCGACCCAAGTATTGAGGGATGGACTGGAGCGGCTTTGAGCGAGCCCAATGGATCGAGTTCTGGACTAATTATGATTAGAGGAGATGGTTGCAGCAATATTCCCGATAGTAACACCAGTGCAGATTGGATGGTTCGTTGGAGTAGAGTAGGAGCGAGTAACATATGTTCCACACCTACCTTCTCCAGTAGTGGAAGCATTACGCCGACCGTCTCTCCAAACGGTTCACTAGCTCAAATCATAGAATGGATCGGTTCTGCGCAAAGTAGTCTTCATGTACATATGTACCAAATCAGTAGTCCTGAGATCTCCTTTGCTTTGAGACAAGCAGCAAGTGATGGAGTTGTGGTGACCGTAGTTCTCGACGAAGGTGATACTTGGTGGACCGATTATACCCTAAGGAACCAACGCGGATATGCTAGTGACCTCGCAGCATCTGGAGCGACAGTATATTGGTTTGGAGAACCTGATTATTCTGGAGCGCCATATGGCCCCTATTCCTATCTACACAGCAAGGTAGCAGTCAAGGATGATAGCAGTGTGTGGCTTGGTTCTGGAAATTGGGGGCGCAGTACCTTGCCCTTAGATGACAACGCTGGAAATGTGGACTGGGGAGTAATCATCGATTCTGCTGACGTAGCAGGTCTAATACTCGAGAGATTGCTATGGGATGAAGACCCTACGAAAATGCACATCAAGGAATTTGATTCCACATCATCTACTCAAGGAACTCCTAGCGGATGGAGCACTCCCGCACCTGCGGATGAGACACCTTCTCTTCCCGATTCTGTATTTACCACCAGTGGCCAGATAGAAGGAAGATTGCTTACCTGCCCTGATGACTGCATGGAGGGACTGGTATGGCTTATCGATCAAGCCGATGATGAGTTGTTGTTATCGCTACAATACCTCGATATGGACTGGTACTGGGGATGGGGACCAAGTCCTTTGCTAGAGGCATTATCAAATGCTGCAGAACGCGGCGTAGCAGTTCGCATGGTCATCAATGGATACTATTATGATGATGAAATTCAAGAAGCTGTAGACCAATTCAACAACATCTGGAACGCTACCAATGGATGGGATGCAGCGGCAGTGATTATGGCAGATTCAGATGAGGTCATCAAAAATCACAACAAGGGCGTCATCGTCGATGGGCAATTGACCCTGTTTTCTTCGGTTAACTGGGGAGCCAATGCAGTCATTCGAAATCGAGAGATGGGAGTCATTATCGATTCGGAGGAAATTGCATCACACATGCGTATGCATTGGATGAATGATTGGGATCGCCTGAATTATTCATCCGACACCGATGCCGATGGCCTGCCAGATTACTGGGAAGTTCAATACGGGTTGAACAGAACAAGCCCGTACTCCACCTCAGGTATTTTCGGAGAAGAAGGTGATGATCCTGATGGAGACGGAATTTCTAATCTTGATGAATTCCGATACTGGGGTAATCCGCTTTCCGCTGATACCGATGGGGATTGCCTGAGCGATGCATACGAAATCAGCCTTGCTCAAAGCAATTCAGTGGGAGTTTCGCAAGATATCATTGAAGCAAACATTCGAGAGGCTATGACAAAGGATGATTTCGACAAGAATGGAGTTGATGATGGACAACAATGGGATTGCGGCGCTGCTGCTGGACCAGATTCAGATTCTGATGGCATCGAAGATGCCTTAGACCGCTGCCCAGGAACTTCGATTGGACATGTTGTCAATTCTCATGGCTGTTCAGCAGAGCAGAGAACAGCAGATGACCTCGATGATGATGGAGTGGAGAATGAACTGGATAATTGCCCAGACACACCTGTCTCTGAAATTGCCATAGGCACAGGTGGCGCCTCTGTGGCCAAAGAATCCTACAGAGGTTGTAGCCCTTCACAATTAGATGAGGATGCAGATGGAATATTCGATGAACTCGATGACTGTCTTGAAACTCCTACAGATTAAAGTGTCAAC
>CAZGIY010000144.1:0-3796 GCA_964526445.1 uncultured Candidatus Poseidoniales archaeon | reverse complement strand
TACTGGGATACAACTGACCAAGACAATGGAACATACAGATTGCGTGCATCAGGGGTTGATAGCGATGGAGAAAATACCGGCCTGTTCAGTACTGAGAACTTCACCATAAGTAACCAAATACCAGTGATTACCGCTTTCACGCTGGCCGATGTTGTAGTTGGAGATGGCTCGTCCCCAAGCAATAGGGCATGGACAAAGACGCCGGCAAATGGAACTTTGATCTTCAACTGGTCAGCAGATGACGATGACCTATCTTACGCAAGCCTTGCTAATGTGCCCGGCCCAGGTAGTCCTACAAATGACGGCCCTGGAAGTCTTGCCTACACTTGGAACTGGACTAATGGAGACTTACAAGAAGGAAAATGGAGCCCTCGCCTGAGCGTATTCGATGATTCGGGACTCTCTGCCTCAAAGACGCTGCACATGGGAATCGATCGCACTGGCCCTAGTGTAGGAACTCCCAGCGCTTCATCGACTGGTTGGGTGGACTCGAATACCGTTTCAGTATCAGGGCTATCTAGTGGAGCCAGCGATTCTGGAGGTAGCGGCATTGATTATTATGAAATCAAAATTGACGATGGTGAATGGCAAGGTTTCGGAAACAGCGGCACTGCTACTCTGACTCTCGATGAAGGGGCGCATACTATCCATGCCAGAGCGGTTGACAGGGTAGGCAACATCGGTAGCAGTACTAACACCACAATCGGAGTCGACCTTACTATCCCGATGCTTGGTGGGTGGGTAGTTCCTGAACTTAACACCAGTAGAACTGGAGCAGTTGATGTCATATTCTTGGCTGCAGACGAGTTGTCTGGAGTGGATGAAAGCAGTTGTGTGATTCAATATGGCTTCGACAGCGATGGAGTTGGTTCCACCCCCGACATAACCGGAAGGTGGCTTTCCATGGCCAATGGACTGACTGGCACAGTAGGGCTTACTGATTGGTCGACCAAGAGCAGACAACATCTGATGTTGAGAGCCACCGTCGTCGATAATGCCAGCAATAGCATATTGTCAGATAGTGCGGCATTCCAAATTCTTCCAGGCCTAGACCTGTCGTGGAACAGCACTGCGATGGATATCGATCGCATCTTGGTCAGGCCGGGTACTTCGGATGTCTCTACTGTATTCATCAGTACGCAGTTGATTAGCAACGAAGCATATGGGGGAACAGTAACGGTCACCCTGCAAGTCGCACCAGCAGACCGGACAGCAGAAGTCAGTTGGACAACTTTGGAAACGCGAGTTTTACCGGCGGGTTCATTTTCAGATAGCGAAGAAATGCTCTATTGGAATTATACTGTAGCAAGCGCAGGACAGTGGGATCTGAAAGTGGTCATCGACCCTAATGATCTAGTGGATGAGAAGGATGAAGGCGACAACTCTCATTATTTCGTTGTCACCGGCGTAAGCACGAACTATCTGGAAGTGGTTTCTGGATTCATGCCAACAATCGGACTGTTGTTCTTGGCAGGCTTGTTTATCTCTTGGATTTCACGAAAGTTTGGTGGAAAGAGTGTCACTCCTCCTCCCATGTAACCGATTCGTCTTCTGCCAATGCCAATGCTGAAGCCATGTCTTCTTCATCATCCGGGTCTATTTGTGATGCCTTGAGCTTGCGAGAGGCGCGCTTGGCAGTAACTTCCGCTAAACCTGGCACCAGAACATCAAATTCCTGCAATTCTCCTTTTTCTTCGATGTATTCCAACGAGCGTGATTGCATCTTCTGTCTCTTCCGGGCCTTTTCCAGACCTTTGATTACCGGCCCGTGCTCAGAACCAGAAGCGAGTCTTTCAACTGCATCAACAGCCAACTCCAGTCCTTCTTCATCTCCAACAACTACCACCGTGGAACCATAGATTGTGATCTCGCTACCGGTAAGGTTCTCGATCATCTTGCGAATCTTACCCTGCGAACCGATGATGCGCGAACGTACCCTGCGTTGCTGATTGGAACGCTTGCCAACGAAATCCTTGATGTCAACCAGTCTGAAGAACCAATCATCCTCCAACAATTTGATCGCCTTGGCAGGAGCCATGCCTCGTCCTATCGCCTTGATGACCTCAGGCAGTTTCAGTGCTTTGAGAGGGTCATATGAACCCGGCTCTCCCCATTGTACATCGACATCCCCGGTCTCTGAATCGATGAACATAGATCTACATCCTGCAGCCTTCTGTAGAGACTTGCGCGTAGCGCCCTTTGTACCTATGAGCACCGCTATGCGGTCTTGGGGTACTCTCGGCATTCCCTGCATCGAGCCGCCCGACCGATGGCCCCTTCTTCAAAGGGTAGGCTTGACATAGGGAAGGCGATTCGGCTGCTTGATAGCCGTGGGTAAACGACGCGAAGAGAAGGTGGACGAGGAGTATCTCGCCGAACTAATGGGTAGTGAGGCTGGCTCCGAGAAGATTCGCGTAAAGATGCCCAATACCAAAGTCAACGAGATGTTCGCTATCGCTGAAGCAATTCTCGGTGGACGCAGAGTTACAGTACTGTGCGCTGATGGAGAGACTCGAATGGCTCGTATTCCTGGAAAGATGCGTAGGCGCCAATGGGTAAGGGAGGGGGACCTTCTCATCGTCTGGCCTTGGGATTTCCAAGACTCAAAGGCTGATGTCAAGCACCGATACAACAAGACTCAGTCCCTTTACCTGTCTCGTAAAGGTGTACTTCCTGCCGATGTCGACGTCTTCGGTCTGAACGTTGAAGCAGATGATTTCGACGATGAAGATGGTCTGTTCTCAAGTGTGCAGGACTCTGCCGCTCTTGCAGAAGAAAAAGATGCTGAGAGTGAAGAAATGCCTGCTGAGGAAGAAGATGAAGACGATGATGATGATGACATCGACGAACTCTTCGGTTGAGTAGCACTCATACCCAACTCAAGCCTCCGGCAAACGTGCCAAGAGGCGGAAAGCGTTCCAACAACCCGTCGCGTCGCAGACGTGACGAGGAAGAGGATCCCGATGAATTCGCATCACTGGAAGAGGCCGGCAAAGGCTGGGCCTGGATGAAGGAGAAGAAGTACAAGCGGATGTTCGACGAAATCGAAAGCGGTCTCGAAGGAGTTCTGGGTAGTGGTCAATTCGAATGGGTTGATCGCAGAGTATTCGACCAGGTATTCGACAGACTGACTCTAATGAGCCTGTACAAATTGATGAAGAATGGCACTATTGATACCATCGAATTTCCAATCGCCCGCGGCAAGGAGGCTCACGTTTTCCTAGCAACCAGCCCAGAAGGGCCAGTAGCGGTGAAGATTTTCCATACCTCCAACGCAGTATTCAAGAATCTCATGCAATACATCGAAGGAGACCCGAGATTCGGTGGACTGAAGCGTAGACATAGAGACTTGGTGACCATTTGGGTACGCAAGGAACACCGAAACCTGACTAGATTACAGAAGTGGAATCTGACAGTACCAGAACCCTTGGCAGTATTCCGCAATGTATTGGTCATGGAATACATAGGCGATGAGGAAGCGCCGGCTGCAAAACTGAAGGACATAGAGGTTGAAGATCCACAATATGTCTTCGATTCACTTCTGGAATTCCTCTGCATCTGTTGGAATAAGGCCAAATTAGTGCATGGTGATTTCTCGCCATTCAATGTTCTCTGGCATGCTGGCGAGGCTGTAGTAATCGACGTGGGGCAGGCGGTTGCTCTGCAGCATCCACGCGCCAAGGAGTTCCTAGTCAGAGACGTGACAAGACTAGTTGAATGGGCCAATAAACAAGGCATCGAAATCAGCGTTGCTGAAGCGATGTACGAAGTGCTGCAATACGACGAAGAAGAGTGA
>CAZGIY010000143.1:0-3801 GCA_964526445.1 uncultured Candidatus Poseidoniales archaeon | reverse complement strand
ATAACTGCATTATTGGCAAAGATGTATATATTGATACAGGAGTCGTAATGGGAGATGGATGCAAGGTCCAGAATGGTGTCAGCATTTACAATGGGGTAGTGATAAAAGATGAGGTCTTTATTGGACCTCATGCTGTTTTTACAAATGATTTGCGACCTAGGGCTAATATTTGGAATGATGAGAGACTTGTCGAGACAGTAGTTGAGAAAGGCGCCTCTATTGGAGCGAATGCAACTATTGTTTGTGGTATCGTATTAGGAGAATGGTGCATGATTGCTGCAGGCTCGGTCGTTACTAAAGATGTCCCCCCACATGCCTTGGTAGTGGGTGTTCCTGGCAGGATAATTGATTGGGTGACAACATCTGGAGAGAGGCTCAATATTGGTTTTGAAATGGGTTATTCGGGTGGCCGATTTATCAGTAAAGAAACGGGTGAAATAGTAGAATTAAAGAATTTGAAAGGAGATGAATAATTTGGATATTGGTATCGCTAAACCTCTCTTGGGCTCTGACGAAATCGAACAAGTAAGTAGTGTACTTAGTTCGGGGATGATTGCCAGCGGTCCAGTAACTAAACTGTTTGAGCAGGAATTTGCAGAATTTGTGGGAGCGCGTTTTGCCTGTGCAGTGAATAACGGGACTGCAGCACTGAGTCTTGCATTATTGGCTGTAGGAATTGAACCTGGGGATGAGGTGATTACTACACCAATGACTTTTGTTGCTACTGCAAATGCCATTCTGAGTTGTGGGGCCACACCTGTGTTCGCAGATATTGATGAGAAGACTTTCAATCTCTCACCTGAATCTACTGAGGCTGTGATTACAGAAAGGACCAAGGCGATAATGCCAGTACATCTGTATGGTTTGCCTGCCGAGATGGATGAATTTCGCAGAATTGCAGACGAACATGGATTGTTTCTAATCGGGGACGCCGCGCAAGCGCATGGAGCTGGTTTAGGCAACAGGAAAGTGGGAACTCTAGCTGATGTAGAATGTTTCTCCTTTTATCCTACCAAGAACATGACAACTGGAGAGGGGGGTATGGTAACTACAGATGATGAGAATCTGTATAATAGATTGAACAGTATCCGTAATCACGGCCGTCCAAATAGCCAATTAGGAATGTATGAACATGACCGATTCGGTCTCAATCTAAGGCTTACAGATATCGGTTCTGCTATTGGACGAGTTCAATTAAGAAAATTACCCAATTTCAATTCAGCGCGTGCAAGAAATGCAACCATACTCATGGATGCGTTGAAAGACGTGGATGGGATTACTTTACCAGAGACTCCCAAAGGGATGACGCACGCTTGGCATCAATTCACCATCAGAACTGAAAATAGAGCAGATCTAGCTTCCTATCTGAAAAGTAATGGTATTGGAACTGGAATCTATTATCCTAGGTTGATTCAAGATTACCCCCACTTGGGACAATATAGAGCAGATTGTCCGGTCGCAGCAAGAGTTGTCAAAGAAGTGATTTCACTACCTGTTCATCCTGGATTAAGCACTGATGACCTTAAGGCGATTTCAGACGCAGTCATTTCTTTCTTCAATTGATGCAATCAATCACTGTAACAATTTGTCATACACTTCAGAGACGTGTTTGGTAACCGCATCCCAGGTCCTGTGCTCTTCCACCCACTTACGTCCTTCATTTGCCAATTCACTTCTCAATTTATCATCGAGAACAAGTTTTCTTATGCATTCGGCTAGACTATCGACATCATCTTTCTTGTGAAGCAATCCTGTTTTTCCATCATCGACTATTTCCGCCAATGCTTGAACATCAGAAGCGATTACTGCCTTCTTCATCGCCATGGCTTCGAATGGTTTCAATGGTGATACTAGTTCGCATACTCTCTTACCCTTTCTTGGGAAGGCTGTTACGTCAATGAGTGAATAATATCGCTGTACTTCATCATGTGGAACTCTACCTGTGAAAGTGACGATATCGTTGATGCCTAGGAACCTTGACATTTCTACCAACTCATCGAATACTAGTCCATCTCCTACCAGAATTACTCGGAAGTATTCTCCAACTTCATTTCTAATCTTCGCCACAGCTTGTAATAGCAAGTCCAACCCTTCGTATTCAACGAATGAGCCTATGTATCCCAACACCACTTTTTCGTAGAGTTCCAAAGAATCCTCCAATTCTTTATCTCTGCCCACGGGCTCAAATTTTTCGATATCGACTGCATTGGGAAGAATTGAAATCTTCTCTTTTGCAACTCCATAATCAATCAATATATCTGCGATTCCCTGAGTGATTGTAAACACATGATCGGCTCTAGATGCAACTTCCAGTTCAAGAGATTCAGACAGGGTGAAGTGATCTGATTCATCATATCCTATTCGCTTCGATGCTTGAGTGATATGCCAAAATCCTCTGACTTCATAAATCGAGGGAATTCCCATGGATTTGGCAATATTGACGGCAGCCATACCAACCACAAAATTAGATGCAGCGTGAATGACTGATGGTTTCAGAGCAGAGACTTGATTCTCAAGAGTGGAGATACAAATGTCATGATATTCTTCCAATTTGCTGAAGTTGAAAATATCTGTATAGTTTATTTCAGGAACGCCATCTGAATTGTTAGTTGGATTGAAATTATACTCTATCCCATCAATCATCTCCACAGGGTTCTCATAGGCTCCTTTGAAGTCATTCCGATCCAATGGGTAACCATGTCGCAAATAGACATGCATCTTTCTTCCAAGTTTGCTCAACCCCTTCATCAACCCGTGTGTTCTTGTTGCGTATCCACTGGAGGTGTGCGGTAGAGATTGGCTTGCATTGTAAAAGATGACATTCTCTCGTGTCTTCCATTTCCTTGGAACGTGTGCCTCGCCAGAGAATCCCTTGTTCAATAGTTTGATTTGAGGACTCAATAGGCCGACCATTTCCTGTTTCCAATTATCGTTCTTCATGCTTTGCAGCAATTTCATCGGTTCATTCATCATCCCCATTTTCATTAGCACATTCACTGCAGTTCTGTCGGCTCTCAAGTCATCTATTATTTCTGAAAATTCTCGATAGAACTTGACTGCTAAAGCCTGCTCTTTTTGAGAAAGAACTCTCAATGCAGCGACATATGTGTTCTTCAGTGTCGGATGATATTCACGTGAATTGAATACATGTCTGGTAATTCTTCTAAGACAATCATAGAGAACGTCATCAGACATTTTCAGGGTTCGATGTTTGATGTCATCTCTTAGGTCATTGACCTGTGGATTTTCCCTTCTCAAGTAGAGCAATGTCTCCTGAACGAAGACATCTGGATGTCCATATGTGGTCTGCTCAGGAAGAAGTCCGGGGCTGATCAGGAAAGAAGAGAAGAGGTCTTGCTCATAGGAATCCAATTCCTTTTCTTCGAGGAAATAATGACTCTTGTCCTTTTTTTTGAAAATTTTCTCAATCTTTCTCAATGGTGCAGTAAGAAATCTTCCAATACGATAACTGATTGAATTCTTTGTCTGTTCAAGTTCCTTGAGGGCAGCACTTTCCCTTTCACTCAGTGTCTTTACCCACCTTCTCTGTCTGTCGAATTCGTCTCGCAGGTAATCGATTTGTTTTTGAGTAAACGTCAAGGAATCTGAGAGGATTTCTTCAATACTTTGTTCCTCCCCTTCTCTTTCCATACGTTCACAACCAATGTACAAATAGTTCCATTCTTCATTTTCTTGGACTTAGCAATCAGCCTTGATTGATTCGGTTGTCTAGAAGGTCTAGAATCACTTTTACAGATAGCGCGGGTTACAGGATTGAATTGTGGTACTCGCAGGTTAATG
>CAZGIY010000142.1:0-3817 GCA_964526445.1 uncultured Candidatus Poseidoniales archaeon | reverse complement strand
CAACTTGCAAGAATTTAGACATCGCTGCCGCGTGGTGAATGTCCATAGTATTGCTACTCTTGTCATGAAGAAATAGTTTGAGGTAGACATATAGCATGATTCAGCAATGATTTGTGTGAGCGAATATCCGCGTTTGATATCATTCCTTCGTAATCTCCATGTTGTAAGGTCGCTCCGGCAAAGCATGACCAAGGGGAACGTGCATCGCATGGGCCCGGGCAAGCCACATAGGGAGAGCATACCTGACAATCAAGTAAAATGGCGACGCAGTCAAGATCATCTCAAGTTGTTCAGCACCTTGATTCGATGGGAATTGGATGACGAGATGCAGATGATGCAGGAGAGATGGAAGACATGGACCAACAAAAGACTGGCAGCCGCAGGCCTTACCTTATTCAATCTCAATGGTCGTATGAGTGGTCGATTCTTTGGAGATCCTGTAGTCGCATTCTCAAGCGATTCTGAAGATGGCCTACCTTGGCATGGATTCAGCCATGGTGATATCGTCATCCTCAGCCGTTCCAGTCCTACAGAAAAGGATTCGATGGAAGGTACGGTGCTCGATAGAAATCGCAAGCGTATTCGTTTGGTACTCAATGACAAACCAGATGGCTTGCGCAAGGGAAGATGGAGATTGGACAAGAGTGCAAATCGAGTAGCGCACGACAGGATGCAAACCGCCTTGCTGGCTTTTCACGATGAGGAAAGTGACATGGGTACGCCATTGAGGGATTTGTTGTTGGCTAATGTCCATGATATGGAGGCATCAGCAAGTCAAATGCCTGAAGTCGGTGGCCTCAAGCGAGTACTGAATAGACTACAATACGGTGATACGCCACTGAATGAGACTCAAAACCAAGCGGTCATTAATGCCATGAACAGTAGATTGACTTTGATTCAAGGGCCACCTGGAACAGGTAAGACTTACACCGCCGTACAACTGGTCAAGACTTGGGCCATAAATGGCTTGGGTCCGGTTTTGGTTTGCGCAGAATCAAATGTTGCAGTTGACAATCTCCTTGAGGGTTTGTTGAAGAATGAAGTCAATGCGGTTAGAGTAGGTAGGCCGGTAAGGGTTAGAGAAAGTCTTAGGTCAGCAACTTTGGATGCGAGAGTAGCAGAACACCCGGATCAGGAGAAGTTACGTCTTGAGAAAGAGATGCTCGAAGAAGTGCAGTCAGAACTGAAGAATCTAAGAGGTCGAGAGCGAGGTCTCGCACACAGGGATATCAACAAGGGTTGGAAGGAAATCAAACGTTTGGAGAAACAGATGGCACAAGATATCCTTGACCGCGCTGAAGTGATTTGCAGTACTTGTATTGGAGCAGGACATGATATTCTATCTGACCGTCTCTTCCCATTTGTTCTACTAGACGAGGCAACACAATCTAGCGAGCCTTCCTCATTGGTACCGCTTTCTAGAGGTTCAAGGCAGGTTGTGATGGTTGGGGACCATCGTCAATTGCCACCTACGGTGCTTTCACGACGAGCTGAAGATGGAGGTCTTAACAGAAGCTTGTTTGAGCGTTTAATCGATTCAGGTATACCGGTCAATATGCTTGAGGTTCAGTATAGGATGCATCCTACGATAAGAGATTACCCAAGCGGCCGATTTTACGAGGGTAGGCTAGAGGATGGAGGAGATGCTCTTTCGCGTACAGCACCAGCAGGGGTTACTTGGCCCGATTGGGATAATCCAGTTGCATTTGTGCCGGTTGAGGGTTCTGAGATTGTGGATGAAATGGGGGCGAGTAGATCAAACATGGATGAAGCTGCAGCAGTGGTTGAATTGGTGTCACGGGTTCTAGACGCGATGGAATTGACAACAGAAGACATTGGAGTAATTTCTCCTTATGCAGGTCAAGTTAGATTGTTGAATACTCTGTTTGACGATACTGGCGGAATATCTCAAGGAGGGAGATTTCATGGTTTGGAAGTACGCACAGTCGATGGATACCAAGGTAGGGAGAAGGAACTCATTATCATCTCAACCGTTAGGTCGAATGAGGCAGGCGAGATAGGTTTCCTCAAGGATCGGCGTAGACTCAATGTGGCGATGACTAGAGCCAAGAGAGGATTGGTGGTCATCGGCGATGCGCGTACGTTGCGTCATGACCCCACTTGGGCCTCTTGGTTAGATTGGGTCGAGGAAAGAGGATTGATGGCTTGGCACCTGAGAACCTGAACACAGCATTGACAAGTGAGCGTCAGCCCCGCTGAACATGGCAGAGTCTGCGGTTAGTCTGCATTCTGCAAATCCTGCAAAACAACTCGTGCAACAAGATGTTCCCGAAGGAGTTTTGCTGTCACCAGCTTGGAAGCGAGTTGCAGCTTACTTTCTCGATGTCATATTCATCATGGGGTTGCTGATGATTCTGACCCGCGGGACATTCGTCGTTTGGTTATACAGTATATCTGGGCTGCTCAATTCACCACATATCGTCATTCTGCATTGGATTATTCTGTTTGCAACCCACTGGCTTTATTTCAAGTACACAGGATTGTGGATGTCCAGATCCTTGGGTCAGAGATGGTTTGGTATAGCATTGGTACACCATGATGCAACCCCGCTAGGGCCGCGACATTGGGGGAAGAGAGCTTTTGCTAAGACCAAGTATGCCATTCCTGTATTTGGACAACTTGGTTGGGGACTGTATGATTATCTGCGAATCCGTCGCGAAGAGCACCACCGTTCTAGCATAGATGAGAACAATGGCACAATCGCTGCAGTAGCATGGTCCTTACCCTCATCAACTCGAGTAATGTTGCGCTGAGCCACCCATTTCACATATAGCAAAACCATCCACGATTGCACAAGCCCCAAAAAGGGTCAATGTTGCGTCGTTATTCAGGGGCGAGAGAGTGGTCGGAGAACACACTGCCAGAAGTGGTGCATTGGTTGCAACCATTCTTTCCGTCAAGATGGAGATAGATGATGATGACAGGGATGTCATCGAAGCCCACTTGGAAATCTCCAACGAAGCGACCATCCCTATGGGTCAACTAGAAGCTGTGGTGGAAACTACAGAGGGGAGTTCATTCCATTCATTGGACCCGATTACCAGCATAGGTCCTGGATTAACGAGAGCCTTTGTATTCAATTTCTCATTACTTGGTGGGGAATGGACATTCAAACTCTATCACGAGTCTGCATCTGGTCGCAGATCATTAGACCTAGGCCCATATCATTCCGATTTTGAGTTGGAAAAGAAAGAGATTGGAAGAAAACCGAAGAGCTCAATGGGCGAGGGACTGTTCGGAGGAGCCTTCGATCTTGGTATGGGAGATTTCGGAAGTGTTAGTGAAAGAGAGTTAATCGATTCGCGTAGCATCGAACTTGTTGACTATGAGGCTGAACACGATATTGGTGGAGGTACCAGAATAAATGTTTCAGACCGTGCTGAAGGAGCCTTGTCATCATCGGTCCAAGAGACACCCCTTGTTCCACCAACTCAGGAAAATTCACCAACTCTACTTTCAACTCCAACCGCTCCACCCGAAACTCATCAAGCATCACTATCTGTTCTCACACCAACTCCTGAATCTCCACCGGCGGCCCCACCAGAATCTCCCCCAGCGGGTCCACCATCCGGCCCTCCAGCCGCACCACCAACTGCTCCACCAGGTCCTCCCACAGCACCTCCAGCCGCACCAACGGGTCCCCCAGAATCTCCACCAGCCGGGCCGCCCTCAGCACCACCGGCCGCTCCACCAGATCCTCCCACAACACCTCCAGCCGCACCAACAGGTCCCCCAGAATCTCAACCAGCCGGACCACCATCAGCACCAGCGGGTCCACCAGCCCCTCGACCAGATA
>CAZGIY010000141.1:0-3836 GCA_964526445.1 uncultured Candidatus Poseidoniales archaeon | reverse complement strand
GGGGAATGTATCTACCAGGTCACACAAGATGGTCTGCGCGACTGAGATTCAACAGAATTTGGCTGCTCAGTAGTCATATTGTTGGCAAGATGAACACCACTTCCACATCTGGCCTTCATGTTCGACTTCCTGAGTGGTCCCACCACAGCGGGTGCAGACGGGTTGATCGGCAAGAGGTAATACGTTCGAGGATGGAGTTGCAGACCACGGATCAGATGTATCCGTAGGCTTGCGACGACGCAGAACCAATACCACTATCAAAGCCAGCAACCCGGCTGCCCCGCCCCAAATCAACATGCTAGAAGATGAACTCGTTGACTGAGAAGAAGTGTCTGAAGTCTCATTCTGACGGACTTCATTATCTGTATTCTGTTCTCCATCTACTACGGTGTTATTCTCTTCGGAAATAGGATCGCTAGGCAAAGGTTCAGCAGTTTCGTTCCACCACATGTCGACCATAGTATTGTGTTCACTATTGATGGATCTGATGACAACTTGAAGTCGCAAAGGACCTGTTCTGTCGATGTAAACTACCTCATCAGTATAACTTGCAGGTACAGGTTCGTGAGTAATCAAGGGATTTTGCCAACAGCGTTGGCCACATTCTTCACTGGCATTTAATTCCACAGCAAATATTTCGATGATGTCGCTATTCTCTCCGCGTTGATGCCAACTGTAGCGTAGGCTCCAACGTTGCATATCAGAAGTCACGAATACATCGACATTCTCTGGCATGCTAGGAATAGGGTCTCCTTGGCAGCGTGTTGCGTCTTCAGGGTACATGTCAATCTCATCCTCCCTGATACTATCCGGAGCGCATTCATCCCCATCTAAATCTGACCATGCCAATGGATTGCTAGGGAAGGCATCCCCATTCTCGACCCTCAATCCATCAAAATCCAATGTCCAGGTGTAATTATCTCCATATCCGTCACCATCCTTGTCGCCACACTGTGTATGATCGGTAATGAAAGCGTCTCCAATCTCAATCTGCTTCAAACCATTTGATGAATTTGTGAAACTGTAATTATCACCACAACCGTCACCATCGCTATCATTCCACTGTTGAGGATCATTAGGAAATGCATCTCCTCTCTGATTCAGATGCTGATGTGGGCTTCCTTCCCAGAGATAATTATCTCCATATCCATCCGAATCACTGTCATTCCATTGTTCGGAATCTAAAGGAAATGCATCGGCTGAGCCGGCGGGGTGACTAAGCCAATCAGAATCCGCATCGGACCATCCATCTGCGTCGCTATCGGGGCAACCCAACCGATCCTCAGTACTGCTGCCTGCAAGGTAGGGGCAATCATCTCCAGACTGTCCTTCTGAATTGTCTCCGTAACCATCCCCATCGCTGTCCGCCCATTGGCTTGGATCCTGTGGCCAAAGGTCTGTAGAATCTGGATGGCCGTCTTCATCTGTATCCGGTAGCCAGGTCATCCAACCCCCTGTACTGTTTGCCACAACATACCGCATCCCCATAGAGGTCTGTTGAAGTCCAACGCCACGTGGAATCCCAACCATGCTCCATGTATCATATATCTGACCGGAAATCAAATCCAGAACTCTGACTTCACCAACGCTCGAATCTGATGCCACACCTGAACCGATAATGATACGTTGTTCATCAGCAGAAAACCCTGCAGAGCATCCTTCGTAGGGGACTGATGATTGCCAACGCTCAACTTCATTATCAACATCGTAGAGAATGGCCTTACCATCCCACCCAACACTCAGTAGCGTGTTGCTATTCGGCGCCCATTCAACCACTCCAGTATAATTTGCATGACTGTAAGGACTGGGTAATTCATACCATTCATCTGTAATATCGGCTTCAGTATTCCACAACCGTATCTGCCCTGATTGATCGGCACTAGCCAATCTACTACCATCGTGATTGAACTCCATTACCCAGCATGTATCAGCACATGTCCAACTCCTTTGTGGCTCCCACTCAGTTCCAACACTGACCAGAATAGTAACTTCCCCATCAACGGTGGTATCGCTTCCATCGGGAACCGAACTTACGGCCATAACCCTGCTATCCTTGAAAGCTAATCTTCCAAACACATCGATATCCATTACCTCTCCAAGATTGAAGCTCCTTGTGGAACCTTCAAGAGAGCACCATATCACCATACCATCAGTAAATCCTGCTACAACTACTTGTTCATCTTGCCACTTCACACTCTTGACGTATGGGACTTCATCGACATCACGCCCCCAATCTGGATGCAGACACGTATGCATTCTCGCCCCAGATTTCAAATCATGTACATCCAAAGTTCCTGAGCCCTGCGCTATTGCTACTTTGTTGCCAGATGGATTAAACTCCAATTCACGCATGATGCTGCTATCATGAATTGCAGATAACTCAAGATGTCCTGTAGGTTGGATATTCCACACTTCAACTGTACCATCCTGACCCGCACTAGCGAGTCTACGCCCATCGAAAGTAGCAGCCAAGGCTCTGATATCAGACTTGGTAGACCGGTATGCATGCCAACCATTGCTAGACACTGCTTCTCCCGCTGCATCAAGCACCAATACTTGACCCTCGCCAAGTAACCCGACGTACAGAGTATCACTGTGTAATGACCATTCTAAACGTGAAATGTTCTGTTCAAGCGGTTGATACCACAATACCTCTCCACCTGATAGGAAATGAGTCACGACACTCTCCCCACTGCTCTTGGTCCAAGCGACACTATACTCCGAATCGCCCTTCCAATCAAGGTGCCATGCGGATGAAGCAGGAGCGATATTGTGCTGATGCGTCTGCTCAAGAGTTGATTGGTTGAAGATACGAACACTGTCCCCTCCTGAAGATCTCTCCAATGTAGCAATGCTGTTTCCATCTGGGGACCATCTACAAGCCTTTACCACATCTGGAGTATGCAGAGCAATGTTATTTGCATCACCTATACCGAGAAGATAGGATGTATCCAAAACTACCAATTCTCCCCCATTGGCTGGCCTACCGCCACAGAAGGCAATGCGACTACCATCAGGGCTGACCTCCATATCATGCCCCCAATTCTGTTCAACTCCACTTAGGTTGCTGCTCCAATATCCCGTATTATCCTCAATCGTATCCTTAGGGCGCCCAGCCCCGTCATCCACCACTCGGTAGACATTCCAGCGATGTCGCTGCTCTAGTGTCACAACGTGTTCATCGTCCAACCAAGCAAGGCCAAGTAACTGCATGTTGTGTGCCAAACGCAATACCACTCTGTCATCGCTGACATTCCAGATCGATAACCCTCCATCGAGGCCAACTGCGGCAAGATGAGTTTCACTCGGAGACCACTCCACGTCCCAGAATACCGCTGGTAGACTGGGTTGCCACACACCGAGTGCCATGGCTCCAGGACCATCTGGAAGATCTTCACGCTGCCAAACCTCAGATACCTTGGAGGACTCCTCAAGACCGTGATTAGACCAAGGAACAAATAACATCATCAGAACGAAAACCAACGTTGTTCGTCCCTTGACCATGCCTTTGCCGCACTCGACCACCGCTTGATACTGTTGCTATTACGTTCGCAAAGCAATTTTGGTCGATAAATCCCCATTCAATGCCGTGCAACTAGGGTCATCTTGAAAGAGGCAGGATGTCGCACTCCGACTATGAAGCACCTGATTGAACGAGTTCTCAGCCTTGAAACGGATGATTCAACCACGGTAATCAAGCCCTCGAATCAAGATTCCTCAGCGGATGATACTGAATTACGTCAATTATTGGATTCACTACAACCCAGAATACGTGTTTATGGAGTCGGAGGCGCTGGTTGCAACGCCATCAGCAGGCTGTCCAATGAAGGACTGTT
>CAZGIY010000140.1:0-3853 GCA_964526445.1 uncultured Candidatus Poseidoniales archaeon | reverse complement strand
TCGGCACTTTGAGAACGGCGATCATTTCGATAGCGCGATGCAATCCCTCTGCATACATTGGGTAGCCGAATTCAGTCATAACCTGGTGCTTCCTCTTTGGAAGATCTACCTCGATTGTTCTAGGCATGAAAGGGCTGGCAAGGACATGAGTGTAATAGTTTAGGCCGATAAAATCAACCGAGCCTTTGGCGTATTCAATTCGACGAGCTAACATCCGCCCGCGTTTAATGGAAGAAATCCATATCCCATTCCAAAGGTGATTCAGTACTTTAGCAGTAACCCAATGTATGAGGTTCCAGCGCCGCAATGGGTCGAACAAGGTGACATTCTTGGCCAAACCAATTCGCGTATCTGGACGACGTGATTTGAGTGAGCGGTAGGCTAAAGCATGTGCAGACATCATGTTACGCATAACTTTGAGAGTCTTACGAATTGATTTCCTTCCAGGAGGAAACAGACCCATGAAGTAGCCCATGATTGAGAATACCTCTGGCTCATTGATTGTGCACCAATCCTTTACTCGGTCACTCAACACATCAAAGATGCGTTCGCAATAATTGACCCAGTGTTCAAGGTTCTCTTTCTTGCTGAATCCCCCCAGTTCCTCAAACCATATGGGATGGGTGAAATGGTGTAGTGTGACCATTGGTTTGATTCCTCTTTGCAGCAAGTCATCCACCATCTCTGAGTAGGTGGATAAAACCGCTTCATTCCATTCACCACGTTCGGGCTCGATTCTGCTCCATTCGATTGAGAAACGATAACTGTCTACTCCTAACTCACTCAGGAGATTGAAATCTTTGCGCCAGCGTTGCCAATGTTCACAGGCCTTTGCGCTCTTCTCGATACCAGTTTTTTCTTCGAAGGAGGACCAGTTGTTGGTGTTGTTTCCTTCGATTTGATGTGCTGCAGTTGCGGTTCCCCAATTGAAATCGGAAGGGAATTTCAGTTGTTCAAGTTCTATTTGCTGCCACGTCGAATGTGGTTCTGGATGACGCCAAGACAGGTAGATGATGATGAGTACATAACTGGCCAAAGAGGCTAGTCCCCAGACCCACCAGTCCATGCTTTGCCATGGGATGTGGCTGTTATCGTTATCTGAAACTCAATCTAATCGCCAGTCATGGTCGCCGGTCGAATAATGGGCTCCGGTATGTGCAATGCCTGTCCCAATCGTAACGAGTTTCAAGACCCGTCCCAGCACCCCAGCAAACATGGGATTGGGCCGGCGCCTCGGTGTTGACGTCTCGGTCTTCAAGCAGAAACAGACATGGCAAGCATTTGGAATCAGCATAGTTCTGTTCTCGATAATTGCTTGGTCTGCTCTGACTATATTCGATTCAGCGTACAAGGGATTCGGAACCAGTGATGAAGCGGAGTTGGCTGTTGACTTCGTGGTTCAGACAACCAATCGCAGCGGTATCGATGAACTGCACACAAACGAAACAGGCGTGTTCCGCCTCTCCAACCATACTGGCAAAGTCGTCATCATTGATTTCATGGCCATCTCCTGCACCGGTTGCGAATGGGTGACCAAACATATCGATGAGGAGTTGTCAGGTTGGCAGTCTTTGGATGGTTATGATGTGGTTGTGATCAGTATTGGAGTGTATTACAAGGGAACTTACATTGAGACTATTGAAGATCTCGATGGGTGTTTTGGAGATAATGATACAGATGGAGAGGCTGGTACCTGCCATTTCACACCTTGGACTCTAGCGACTGGAGATTTGGATGCTGCAATATTAGATGAAAATGGTTCACTCGATGGTGAGAGAGACGATTTGATGAAGCATTACTCAGTTGCTGCTCCACCCGTAGTCTACGTCATTGATCATGAGGGATATCCAGTAGCCAAGGAAGTTGGTGGTTCTTCCGCTAAGGACTGGAGTGAGTTCGATGCCAAGGTGGTCAAGGCGATTAAAGGCGAGGCAGATGATGACAGATTTGGAATCGAGGCATTGCAGGTAGGTATGGGTCCAGTCTTCGTTTTGGGTCTCTTCGTTGGTGTTCTAGTCTACTTCTCACCTTGCGCTTTCCCAGTATTGCCTTCATACATCTCATACTATCTGAATCTTGGATTGCGTGAAGAAGAGATGCGTGAGTCTGGCAAACTCAAGGGTAAAATGCCGAGTAGTCTCACTATCGGGTTGTTAGCTGGATTGGGAATGTTGACGTTCTTCTTATTCATTGGAGGGGCAATTGTTGTTCTAGACCGTTTCATCAATTTCGCTTCTGTGTTTCTTTACATTGCTTATTTCGTCGCGATATTGTTGGCAGTTCTTGGACTGTTCATGCTGATGGGAGGAACTGCTAAATTGATGGGATTCGTTCAGAAGTTGGTGGACCGTTGGTCTACCTCTGAATCGGATGAGACTTTCACACCAAGGAGAAACATGTACCTGTATGGAGTGGGATATGCAGCAGCATCCATCGATTGTACTGCTGCAGCAGTTTTGCCTTTCGTTGCCTATACTACGTTGGCTGGAGACGGAGCCACTATGGCTGGCTTAGCCGGACTGATGCTTTCGGTTGTACTGTTGATGACCCTAGTAACAATGATGGTTGGATTGGGCCGAACCATGTTCATTGATTTCCTACGTAGAGCGACAGGCATGATCAAGATGGTTGGGGCGTGGATGATGACTTTCGCTGGAATTGGTCTTCTGTATTATCTATCTGCGGCCGGTCTTCAATTGACTTGAACATCCTCAAAATGAGTTTCTGCCTCCTCGCTTTCACACCATGCAAGGGCAGGCTTGAGCATCAACCACCATGCGGCTAGTCCTGCGGCGATACCGGTTACCAAATCAAACACGAAATGTTGCTTAGTAGTCAAGATCGAGATTGCCAATCCTGTCCAGGCTAACCAAAGAGAAACTTTCCAGAAACGGGGTGTCTCGTTCTGAGTCATCCAGTGTTGCAGTGCAAAGACGATAATCATGCTATGAACGATGTGTAGGCTAGGCCAGGAATTCCATGGGACATCGAGTTGATAGAGAAAATCAGCATAGAACATTGCCCAGAAACCATCTCCATCCTGATATGATTGTGGAACTTGTTCGGTGACGTGGATGAAGGTTGGACAGATGATGAAGATGACGAAAATCATCCAACTCATCATAAAGAGAACTTGGTGCAAGACCAACATCTGTCTCCTGCCCAAGTCGCTCTTTGGCGCGAATAATGCACCTGCTGGATAGTAGAGATAGAGGGTGATGTAGAACAGTATAGAAGGTCCGATGAATGGAATCGAATCATCCAAAGCGATTACAGGGTCCAAACGAGAGATTCCAATCGAACTCATCATGTCGTTGATTACCATGTACGGTATGGCGATTAAGAGAATCATTGCACCCCACATCCATATCGACATGTACCAGCCATTCATCTCCTCTCTCTTTTGCCAGACCTTTCTCCAGAATGGCCAAGGTTTGAGTATTCTCGGCAGGGGTTTGCTGCTCATTCTTCCTCCTCCTTTGATTGTATTTCTTCGATTCCGATTACTCGATCCGAGATTCTCTTCGCCTCTTGTGCATCGTGGGATACCAATAGGGCGGCCACACCTCGCTTCTTCAACAGATTTCTGATGCTTCCTCCGAATTTTTCACGTGCCCAACTGTCTTGGCTGACAAGCGGCTCATCCAGTAACAAAAACTGAGGTTGTGCTAATAGGGCCCTCATGATTGATATTCTCTGCTGTTCCCCACCAGACAAAGTGTTGACATTTCTCTTTTGATACCCCGCGAGATTGAGGTCCTTCAATGCCTTGTCAATGATTCCTGCAACTTCTACGCGGGGAGTGGTTCGCGGAATACCTAGGCCAAGGTTGCCCGCGACATCCAGTTGTGGC
>CAZGIY010000139.1:0-3889 GCA_964526445.1 uncultured Candidatus Poseidoniales archaeon | reverse complement strand
AATAAGTGCAGTAATTGATGGAGGGTCTGCACTTTGCAGAAAATACGATATTCCGCCCCATAAAGTGAGAACAGTGCCATTTACTATTGCGATTCTTGGAATGGTCATCCCAAGAAACGTGAAATCTTCACCCATGTTGGCCCCCTCTTCTGAATCAGTTATTATCCTCTCTGGTAGGGAGACTCTTGAGAGGTTTCTGCATCAGCTCGTGAATCTCTTGATCACGGGCCACAATCTGCTCCCACAGAAGTTCGGCCACATCCATTACTTCCATCTCAGCGCCTACGGTATCAAGTCCGTCCTTAACCATCACCGAGCAGAATGGACATCCGACAGCCACGGTGTCGCAACCAGTCTCGGCTAATTCCTTGGCCCGAATTTCATTGACTCGCTTGTCCGCATCCTCTTCCATCCACATCTGGGCGCCTCCGGCACCACAGCAGAACGATGCCTTACCATGCCTTTCCGCCTCGACGTCAACCCCACCAATAGCCTGCCGTGGTTCATCTACGAAACCGCCGATTCTACCAAGGTAACATGGATCATGGAACGTGACCTTCTTGTCATCGAGGGAGGGGACTGGTAACTTGCCCTCTTCTTGTAATTGAGCGATGATTTGTGAATGGTGTACCACTTCCAACTCATCACCGCCATATGGAGCATATTCCTTACCTAATGTGTGGAAACAATGAGGACATGAAGCGATGACCTTCTTGACTCCTAGATCTTGGAAGGTAGCAAGATTTGTCTCAGCCAGCATCTGGAATAAGAAATCGTTTCCAGCTCTGCGCGCAGGGTCACCTGAACAACCTTCTTCCATACCCAATATACCCACATCAAGACCTGCCTCTTGCAAGGTCTGAATCGTTGCTCTTGCTACCTTCTTATTTCGTTCATCAAAAGATGCAGCACAGCCCGTGAAGTAGATGTATTCTGCTGGCTCAGCCACCTTGACATTAAGGTCACTAGCCCAATCCGCCCTCTCGTGAGGGCCGAAACCGTAGGGATTGGAATTGACCTCAAGATTACCCATGGCCACATCCAATTCCTCTGGATATTCCATCGCCTCCATCATCAAGTGGCGGCGGGTCTCTGTCAGTTTCGGGACGTGCTCAATGTATACTGGACAGACGTCTACACATGCGTGGCAAGTGGTGCAAGCCCAGATGGCTTCAGGATTAAATCGAGCAACCATGTTCTCCTCAGGGCTTTCCCCAGCCAGAAGCAATGCTGAATGCTCATTTGCATATTCTCTAACATCATTCACAATAGTCATTGGATTGAGTGGCTTTCCAGACTCATAGGCTGGACAAACGTCCTGACAGCGAGCGCAATGGGTGCAGGCCCAACCGTCAATCAACTGACGCCAGGAGAAATCTGAGTAATTGATAGCCCCAAACGATTCCAAATCCAACTCCTCGATCAGAACTGCCTTTCCATCCTCGCCGGTAGCCATCGGCTTCATGACCGCCAATCCATCTCTATCGTAGAACATGACATTTGGGAATGCCATGACTAAGTGCATGTGCTTGGAGGCGGGTATTGCGATAAGGAAACCAGCAAGGCAGGCCATATGCAACCAGTAGGAATAGATGACCAGAATATCGAAGTAAGTGAAATCAGAAACCCAACCTGCGACCATATGCCCGATAGGTTCCCAAGTTGCCGATGGATTTTCTCCTGCCTCAACTATGAATGCTGTAGCACAAATCGTCAATATAGTGACCAAGATGGCATTACCTTCGAATTGCGGTTCGTGTCGCAACTTCTCAGGGCGGATTACCACCCTTCTGAACAAGGCTGCCGAAGCACCTAGGAATGCAGAGGCATAGCCCAGTTCGACCATCCCATTCCATAAATCGGCCAACAAAGGACTGATCCAGACAATCATGTTCTCAAAACGTCCACCGGTAGATAGGTCGAAGACATCAGAACCAATCATCAAGAAACCCCAGAATATCATGACGTGAAGTACGCCGATGACCCTGTCCTCAAGCACCTTCTTCTGGCCCAACCACCCTGTCAACCATTCCCAAGTTCTTGCAGCAAGATTGTCCCGACGATTCTCGGGCTGACCAAGTCGAATCAATTTGACCGCTTTTGAGGTCTGTTTCCAGAAAAAGAAGAACCCTGTCAACCACATAACAGACAATACCAGCCAACCGGGCACGCCAAGATAGGTCAGGTCCATTGGGTGTTCCATTGCTCTCCCTATTTGTTGCCACGAAGGTGAAACAGACTTCAATGCAACGGATGAAGCGAAGGATGATGTGCAGAAGACCCACCCTCTCGTCATGGTCGTCGCCAGCGCACCCGGCAAGTGCATTTTGTTCGGCGAGCATGCAGTTGTTTACGGCCAGCCCGCTGTTGCGGTCGCAATCGACCAAAGGGTCTCGATAAATGTTGAAACACATGGCCAACCGGGAAGTCATTGGAAATTGGATGGGTCAGAACTGGTTGCAAACAAACACCCCCATTTGGAAGGAATACGCAATCGGCTATGGCACAATAGTCTAGAGACTCCTTCTTTGGACATAAAGATAGACAGCGACATCCCTAGTGCCGCAGGGTTGGGTTCATCCGCAGCATTATCAGTGGCCTTTGCTGCTGCTTTGAGATCTGCAAGAGGTCGAAGAATAGATTCCGAAGGGTGGTGTGAAGGTTTCTCCAGCGAAATGGATACTGATCCATACAATCAACCCAAACGCGGTGTAGATACCGGCTTCCTCAGGAACGGAGGGAGAAGACTACTGGGTAGGGATGCCGTGGACTATGATGAATGTGCTATTTTGGCTCATGCTGTGGAAGCGGAAGCACAGAAGGGAAGGGCAAGTCCTATCGACAGCAGCACAGTATCACATGGAGGTTGTACGTTACTCTCTGATCGAATTGAGACGGGTCTTGACTGGAGATATAGTAGATGTCTTGAAACTCCGGAAGGAAAGAGAAGTTGGGAAGTACATGACATCTCAATTCCTGAAGACGATGTATGGTTGGTAATTGGAAATACCAATAAGTATTCTTCAACATCAGAACAGGTTGCCAAAGTTGCTAAATTATTGCAGAATGAACCCGATAGGATGCTTGAAATCGAGACGATTGGCAGTGTTACTCGGCGCGGAGTCGAAGCGCTGAAAGTCGGGGATATGGAGAAAGTTGGCACCTGTATGACTGAAAATCACCTGCTGCTCCGAGGCCTTGGAGTATCAAGTCCCGAACTAGAGAACTTGGTCAAGGTCGCCGCACCTTCTAGTCTCGGTGTGAAATTGACCGGAGCAGGGTCCGGCGGATGTATGATCGCACTAACCAAAGACGCTCGCCAGACCGCTGAAGCGATAGAATTGGCAGGTGGTAGTAGTATCATCACTCGAATTGGCTCGCGCGGAGTTGAGGTTGACAATGACCCATACGCACCATTCTGGACCCCCGGAGTTGCGGATTCCTGATAGAAGGAGGGCATCTATTCGGCCTTTTCTTTATATAGGGGGTTATAAACGGCGATTACATGAACAAGGATGAAGAACGCTTGACTGTCGTGAATGTTGTCGCCTCCACAAGAGTGGCTGAAGAACTAGACCTACCCGATATTGCAATTCAACTAAATTGTGAGTATGAGCCTGAGCAGTTCCCTGGAGTTGTTTATCGAGTCACTGACCCCAAACTTGCAATTCTCATGTTCCGCAGTGGGCGCGCTGTCTGCACCGGTGGAAAGGACGAGCAGAATATCCACACTGGAATCGAGAGGATGATCCAAGACCTGCGTGAGGCAGGAATCACAACTTGGGACTTAAAGGATGTCGAAATCGAAGTCCAGAATATGGTGGCAACATACGCCCTACACTATCCTGAGGACTATGATGGAGTTGCACAAAGGGATACTCTGGACATG
>CAZGIY010000138.1:0-3954 GCA_964526445.1 uncultured Candidatus Poseidoniales archaeon | reverse complement strand
CCACATGCGGAGAGCCACCCACAACAAGAGAGGTATTGCTCGCATGGTTGGCATTGGTATAGATTCCATCTAACCAAGTATCCTCAAAATAGTCAGGCTCATTGATTTGCGGCAATGCAGAACCATCCTGAATCTCTGCATAGGCATCGGTTGAATTTATCGCTCCACCCAACCAATTAGGTAAACAGAAAGTGTAACCCTGACTGAAACTACCGAGAACATGGTCATCGACAGCTTGTACCGCCCAAAGATAGCACTTACCGCTTGATAGATTACTTGGCGGAGTATAACTGAGATTGGCGAGATTGAAACCTGCATCGACAGTTGAGTCCAAAATACTCCAGCCAGCCCTTACATCAGAAGAATCGTGGAACATGTACAACCTCCATGAATCAATGCTACTTCCATTGGCATGAGTCCAATTCAGAGTAGGCGTTCCAGCAGGAAGCAGGGCTACACTAGAATTATCCCACAGAACCTCTCCATCTGGAGTACCACCGGAAGCAGCGTTCTCAGAAGCGGATTGGGCACCAGTTGTCCAAGTTAAATTGGCCCAAGGCTGATCGTTGCTGGAATCAGTTGATGCAAACTTGACTTCTCCGCGGTCATCATCAGCAACCAATGCTAAATCGATGTGAGACACTCCCGCAGCATGTGCTTTCTGAGCAAGATAAGTAATGTCAAATGACATCCAATTGGTTACTGAAACATTTTGCACTTCGAAGAAAGCATCATACCTTATATCGCTCAGTTTAGTGGTCGAATTTGTAGACCAGTTGGCCGAACCATCCCTTGTAAGTCCAGTAGCACTCTCATTCCAGTATCCATTGACCGCGTGTATAGATACGCGCTGACTGGATGAAGTGCCCCACTCACAATACAAGTTGAGCAATGCTCTTTCCAAAGTTGCATTCTGAGGCATTGGAATATCGGTCAATGGAATCTTCATCAGAGCAGTTGCGGTTGAGCCATCGCTTCTCTCACCAAGAATCAGGGAACTATCAGAACCGTGACTACTGTTCAAATCAGTTCCTGAATGGACAACCCAAGTATCGACAAACAGCGGAACTCCGAGGGAAGGCATTGCTTCTTTGTGCCTTAATTCGACCGCAGCACTATCAGAATCAACCGTCCACGTTGTTAGGTCTGGAACAAGGAAGTGATTGTATTGGCTCCAATTTCCAATTTGATTGGTAGTTGATATCGCTCTCACACGCCAGTACCATGTTTCGCCTACGGAGAGATTTACAGGAACTTGGAAGGTCATGTTCGTAAGATCAAATCCACTGCTGGTCCACGAACCATATGACAACAAATCAGCGCTGTCAAAAGAAGTATTACTATCGATATCAATGACGAAACCTGAAGCGTTAGTATTTCCAGAATAGTTCCACTTCAACAACGGATCAGGAATTGCAGAACGTTCTATTCCATCATCGACCGACCAACTACCGTTGGCTGGAGAAAGAAGAGTTGGTTCATCTGGAAGTGCCGAAGAACCTGGAACATAAGTGAATATCAATTCAGCCATATTACTTGAACTGGATGCCGAATTTCCGTACAACAATGCCTCTCTGCTATTTCCGGTTCCCGCACCCAATACTGCTAGAATAACATCGAAGTTCACTCCATTTCGCATTGCATTCTGCACCCCTAGGGTGACATTCCATTCAAACCAAGACTCGCTACTACCGCTTATCGTAATGGAAGACAACAACTGCCCTCTTTCCCATCCCTTGGCACCTACTGTTCCCCAAGAATTTCTTCCGTCGTACTGGTTCCAAGTTGCTCTTTCTTCGGTCCAGTTGTGTTGATGGCTCTCATATGCACCAATATATGGATTACCACTGGCATATGACATCTTGTATCGCAACTTGGCTTCAACCACAGCATAACCATCTGGCAAGCCATGAGTCAGCAAGTGACAACCGAACAGAATCGCCGTCTCAGACCCTCCGAAAATCGTGTTGTATGAGACCTGCATCACTCCATCGGAATCATAATTTGAAGTGGGGGTACCACCATCGATGTAAGTATCCTGACAACTTGGATGCAGGCCATCTGATGAGGCATTGCCATCTCGAAGATTGAATTGATAACGATTTCCTCCAAGGTAGGTTGAATTCAAATCAGTGATGAAGAATGACTCCTCATTCCATGAACTCCAAGTTCCGTTGCTGTCTACCTGAGCCATCCTCCAATAATACATATTTCCAGTAGATAGACCGTCGCGGGCAGTCAGGTTAAACGAACCATCACTGACTTGGAAATCGTTATCTACAGCAGTATCGACTTCTTTGACGATATTTCGGAAAAACTTGTCATCCGAAAATTGGTACAGAATCTCATTTCCCGAGGAGGCAGAAGCCTTCCAAGTCAATTCAGGGGTTGTGTTTCCAGATAGATTGTGTCCCGAAAGTTTCCATACTCCTTGACCCTCGATTGGATGCAGTATCTCTACATCAGAAATCAACGTATTTGCAGACCACTTGTAAGTGATTTCCCAGCGAGGTTGATCGCTGGAAGAACTTGCTTCAGTACTATGGAACGTTACCTCGTTTGAAGAATAACTGTCCTCGTCAGGCATTTTGCCGACCAACATGATATCAACCGGCTCATTGATTCCAAGAGACACATGCGACTGGAAACCGATTGAAGAATCGTACCGCAACTCGGAAGTGCTGGAAGAGATGTTGAAGTTTGCTAATGATGTTCCCAATTCTGTATCCCAATCATCGCTGTCTCCAAGGGGGCTGTTCCAAGTAGCATCTCCCTCATCCCAATCTCTGTAATTCTCCACATAGATGTTTGAAACAAGTACTGTTCCACTGGATGAGCTCTTCTGTAGAACAAACTCATTAGAGACGATCGTTATATTCGTAGGTAGACCAAGATGCTGTGTGTTCAATCTGAACATTGTCTTGTATTCGGTATCAGGAGAGGTGTCCGTCCCTACTTTGATGGTGCTTTCTGAACCCAAGGAAGTGGTCTTTTGAGAAGAATCCAATTCTGCATCCCAAATCGTCTTGGCGCCCAGTCCAAGGTCAAAGGATGTTATGTTGATGGTTGCCGTACCATCTCCATTGTCAGTAATGTTATGACGCGGTAAATTGAACCAACCTCCTTGCCATTCTCCGATTTGATTATCAGAACTAATCGAACGCATTCGATAGAACATGGTGCTGCCATTGGATACGGCTTCAGATGCCGGAACCGTCATCGAACCAGTTCCTGTCCCGGTCTGGAAGATTGAAGCATTCGACATACTGGTCCAATGACCACCTTCATCTGAAGGTTGACGGAACTCGCTTGATTGCGATAATTGAACTTCAACACCAGTTCCATTCCAACCCTTCCATGACATCGTGGGGGTCGTATCTGCGGACAGAATGAAATCGCCGGTCATCAACGATTGGCCATCCTCGATCCAATCAGGAGTCAATTCCCCCACTGGGCCCGCGCTACTATTGCTCAACACTACACTGAGCGAAGGATGGTAGGTAGAATTACTATAATCGCTGGTATAACACTCGGATTGAGAACTGGTTCCCGAGATGACGTATCTTGCTGAACTCCAGTTATTTGCCGCTCTGACCTGAATCTGTCTAGTTATATTCAGGGAGACCGTACCATTGCTGAGCATATCGACACTCGGCTCCCAAGCGTCCCTATCCTTGCTTGAATCGGCACCCATCAGATCCCAGGCCTGCGAGATATTTGGCCCCATCCAATTCGCATTGGTCACGTTGATGCTCGGAGTGACATTGGTGATGAAGAACTCCGTCGCATGGCCAGCAACATTGAAACACTCCAAATCGAGTGTCGCAGAATGCACAGTCATCGAAGAAGACAAGTTCAAGGTGAACTCAATCAACATACGAGATTCAAATGTCCCACTTACTCCAATCAAGGCCGTAGTCTCAGAACCGTAGGTGTTTGAAGGAACGGTTGAAT
>CAZGIY010000137.1:0-4051 GCA_964526445.1 uncultured Candidatus Poseidoniales archaeon | reverse complement strand
CAGCCTACGAATTCATTCTTGACAGAAGGTTGGGTGAACTCTACACAGTTCCCAATGGATGGTACATTGTAGCCGCAGGTAACCGTTCCACCGACAATGCTGTTGCGCGAACCATGTCAAGTGCTTTGGCAAACAGATTCATGCATCTTGATCTTGGCACTTCGGCGGAAGAATGGTGCAATTGGGCTACTGCTAACAAACATCACCCTGATGTCATCGGTTTCATTCGATACCGTCCTGACCTGTTACTCGATATGTCGACACATCATGAAAGAGGTTGGCCAAGTCCTCGTTCATGGACACGGGTCAGCGACGAATTGCATCTGTCTGAAGAAATCGGTATGCCTGAAAGATCGGTTGGGCTAATCATTGATGGCCTGGTCGGGATTGGTGCTGGGATTGAGTTCAAAGCATTCAGGGATTCGAAGAGCCTGCTTCCCGATGTGAAAGCAATGCTGCGTGGAAATATCGAGCCTTCGTTCCCTAACCGAATGGACCAGCAATGGGCATTGGCCACATCCATTGCACCGATTCTCATCGATGAAGAAGAACCTGATGAGATGTTCAACGGATTGTTTGACCTGTTCTCCATCATGCTACCAACTTGGGCACAAACGACTTGGCACGATATTGAGAACATGTCAGAAATGAGAGAAGGGTTGTTTGATGCGCTCTGCGAATTCCCACGTTATGAGGAACTAGCTGACAAGATTCTCAGCGTATCCCAGGAGATAGAAGCATGAGCAAGAAACCTCAACGTGAAATAGTGGTTGTCAAACCAAATGATGACGACATCCATCTCAAGAAAAAGGCCCTTAAAAAATGGGAAAGTGCCCGCTCTTTCTTAGTTAATTGTCGTCCGTTCCTTGGAGTGATAGCCATGCAACTGGAGATAATTCCAGTCGTCGACTATCGTTGCAGAACTGCCAGCACCGACGGTAGACGTGTTTTCTGTGATGCCGAATTCATCTTGGAACAGAGTGATGAAGATTCGCTCTTCATACTCGCACACCAAGTGCTACACTGCGCCTTGATGCATTTCACTCGAGAGAAAGGAGATATCGAAGAACCACAGATGTGGAACTTCGCTATCGACCACGAGGTCAATGCGATGCTGCAAGAAGATGGATTGACTGTTCCAAAAGATGCAGTTCTCTATCACCAACACCTCGATAAGAATGCAGAACAGGTCTACAAACTCCTGCTGGAAGGTAAGTTGAAGATGCGCAGCGAATTGATGGATGACCACGAGATGGAGGGCGATTGCAAGGCCGACGGAGAATGTGACAACTGCTCGGGTGACGGAGATGGGTCTATCGAGATCAAGATGGACCCCGATTTCAACCCACGACGTAGCGATGCAGTCTGGCGAGAATGGGCGGTGAAGATGGGGAATGCCGCACTAATCATGTGGGAAAGAGGTGATACCAGTGCTGCATTGCAGCGAGTTCTCAACCCATTGCATAGATTTGGCCCCGAGGTTATTCAGGCCCACGATCGACGTGATGATGCCATCAAAAACTTTGGTCTTACTTCATTTTGCATCAATAACCTAGTGAGGCCTCACCAAATAGCCTTCCACTTTGGTAATCATGACCAATCAACCATCAATCAAACCAGAGACATGCTACGAGGTAATATCTGCCCGCAGTTTCCAGACAGGATGGGCCAACAATGGGATTTGACCACATCAATTGCACCGATTCTCATCGGTGAAGATGAACCTGAAGAAATGTTCAACGGACTGTTTGACCTGTTCTCCATCATGACTCCGACCTGGGTACAATTGGCATGGCACGAGATTGAGAACATGTCAGAAATGAGAGAAGGGTTGTTTGATGCGCTCTACGACTTCCCACGTTGTGAGGAAATTGGCTGACAAGATTTTCAGCGTATCCCAGGAGATAGAAGCATGAGTAAGAAACCTCAACGTGAAATAGTGGTTGTCAAACCAAATGATGACGACCAAGAACTCAAGAAAAAGGCCCTTGAAAAATGGGACAAAGCACGCTTGGAATTAATCCAATGGCGTCCGTTTCTTGGCGCGATGGCCATGCAACTGCAGATAATCCCGGTCGTTGACTTTCGTTGCAGAACGGCCAGCACCGACGGCAGACGTGTTTTCTGTGACGCCGAATTCATCTTGGAACAGAGTGAAGAAGACTCACTATTCATTCTTGCACACGAAGTGCTGCATTGCGCCTTGATGCATTTCACTCGGGAGAGAGGTAAGATCGAAGAACATCAGATGTGGAACTTCGCCATTGATCATGAGACAAATGCAGTGCTACAAGAAGATGGTTTTACTGTTCCAAAAGATGCAGTCCTCTACCGTCAACATCTCGAATCGAATGCTGAACAGGTCTATGATCTACTGTTGACAGGTAGGTTGGAAATGCTCGGCGAATTGATGGATGACCACGAGATGGAAGGGGACTGCAAGGCCGACGGGAAATGCGACAGCTGCTCAGGCGACAAGGATGGAGAGAGAGATGGAGGAGATGGGCCCATAGAAATCAAGATGGATCCCGATTACAACCCACGACGTAGCGATGCAGTCTGGAGAGAATGGGCATCTAAAATGGCCAATGCAGCTCGCATCAGTAAGGAAAGAGGCGATACAAGTGCTGCACTACAGCGAGTCCTCGACAATCTCTACCCATCGAACATCGACTGGAGAACAGTGCTGAAACGTTGGACAACCCCTTACATCGGTGGTGCAAGGACCTGGCTTCCGCCAAATCGAAGATACGTGCATCAAGGCATTTACCTACCTTCTCGCAGAGGTTGCAAAATTGAGATGGTAGCCGCCATTGACACAAGCGGAAGCGTTTGGGAACATGGCGTATTCGAATTCCTTTCTGAATTACAAGCGATTCTCAGTTCATTCGGAGAATACGAAATCACTGTTCTACAGATTGACACTCAAGTGAACGATGTCCAGGTCTTCGACTTCTCAAACCCATTCGACCCAACGACATTCCAGATTTGTGGTGGCGGGGGAACCTCATTCGTACCTGCGTTTGAACATGTTAAGGAATACATGCACAACGATATACGTGGACTCATTTACATGACCGATGGCTATGGATTTTGTCCCGAACGTCAACCTCCATATCCGGTTCTATGGGCATTGACCGAAGATGGACGAAAGCCTACTGATTGGGGAGAGGTCGTCAAACTCAAGCCGACTCCCGTCAACGCACATTGATCGATAGAAAGGTGTCGTAACTTTTCACGGTATTACACAAACCACAATTCAGAGGAGATGAAAACGGTGATCTTGAAAAAATTGAATAAAATAAGAACCGAACCGATATGTGACGTCAATTGTAACGTCAAGAAGCAGAAATTAGTCACAAAACTAAGCCGCGATATTTCTTCAGCAAAAAAGGTCCGGTATTTCCTGAAATATTTGCACGATGCCTTGGACAACCCCCTGAATATTGGTCGGCGCTCAATCATCATTGATGATGAACTATTGAAGGCAGAATATAAGCGCACCAAGTTCAACAAACTAGACCTGAATCTAGCACATGCTGCAATACGTTTTCTAGGTGGTGAAGATGATCTTGAATTGACTGCTCATCTTGCCATTCCCTTGGCTGATATCATTGAGAAGTATAGAGGTATAAGAAACAAAGACTCAAAGTTGATTCAAGATAAAGCACAACTCCTGATTGTTCTCCTGCAGATTGATAAGCGCCAATCAAAATTGAGAATCTATTTGAGAAAATTAGCAACACTGACCAATGATAGAGATCTAGCGAAGAAGATTCACATATTTGCTGTCGCCAAAAATGTATCAGATGGATTGAAGCGAATCGGATATTCAAACAGGGATGATGAAGACGATGAGGATTTGCACATTCCATATCCATATCGCATAAAAAATCTCCTCAATACACAGTATTATCCGTTTAGGTTTTGGAAGATATGAAGGGACCTATTTTTCCATGAAGATGTTTGATGAGGCGAGATGGTCATTGCTCAACTGGTCGCTTTCATTTCACCAACAGTCATTCCAGCCTCTCTTGCTGCTCCACGTTCT
>CAZGIY010000136.1:0-4127 GCA_964526445.1 uncultured Candidatus Poseidoniales archaeon | reverse complement strand
AGAATTTGGAATTGCAACCTTTGGCAGAAGAACTTGGAACCACATTCCTGCACAAAGAAGATCAGACCCTACATCGGGGAATTGAGAAATTCATGAAACATGAAATGAGTTTTGGAGACTTCGTCTTTCGCGATGATAATGGGGAAGAAATTGCTAGAGCATCAGACCTCAGTGAGTTACGTAAAGTACTGAAAGTTGCTCCTATAGAGTCAGTGGTTAATCATGCAGAAAGAAACCACTTTTCACATTGGATGCGTACCCGTACTGAGTTCAATCTCGCAGCAAAGATTAGACCACGTAAACGTGAAGATTTTCCAGAGGATGAAGATATTCGCAATTACCTCATCCAAGAGATCGAAAGTTTCCTCGACGATAGGAGAGCCAGACAAGTGCGAAATTATGAGAAAGGCCTAGAGAAGGTTGGAGGATTCCAAAGGTTAGGAAGCGGTACCCTCGGAGGAAAGGGCAGAGGACTTGCCTTCTTTTACACCAAGATGCCGGACTTAGGAATCACAGAAAGTTTTCCCGATGTGGATATCGTAGTACCAAAGAGCCTAGTCATCGCAACTGACGTCTTTGAAGAATTTGTCGAGCGAAATTCGCTGCAACACTTCTCTTCAGAGGAACACGAGGACCATGAGGTGCAATCGGCCTTCTTAGCAGGTGAATTCCTTGAGGAAGAGGAAGAGATTTTACTCAGAATTCTGAGTATCGTAGATTGGCCTTTGGCCGTACGTTCATCAAGTCTGCTTGAAGATGCCTTGCACCAGCCATTCGCGGGAGTATACGACACGTTCTTCCTTCCAAATGACCATGATGATCCAAATGTTCGCGCAAGTCAATTGTCTGATGCGATTAAATTGGTATTTGCATCAACTTACTCAAAGAGAGCCAAGGCCTATGTTGCGGCTACTCCAAACTCAATCGAAGAAGAAAGAATGGCAGTAGTAGTTCAAGAACTGGTAGGTAGCATGCACGGAGGAATGTTTTATCCGCTAATTTCTGGAGTTGCTAGAAGCCGCAATCACTACCCCGTTGCACCAATCAAATCTGAAGATGGGGTTGCAGCAATTGCTCTGGGACTAGGTCTTACTGTGGCAGATGGTGGCAGATGCCTACGTTTTTCTCCCGCTCATCCCAAACGGATCTTACAATTGTCCTATTCTAACTCAGCATTGAATGAAGGTCAAACCAGTTTCTGGGCCCTGAAGATGGGGCTTATAGAAGAATTCAGGGGAGTTAAGATTACAGAAATGTTAGCGCATGAAGAGTTGTCCAAGGCTGAAAGGCACGGTCGCCTAGCAACAATTGCATCGACATATGTTGCTTCCGACGACCGCATGTTCGATGGTATTGCGAGAGATGGCCCACGTATCTTGACTTTTCACGGCCCGCTGAAAAGAGGGAGTCTCCCACTTCCCGAAATTCTCAACCACGTATTGTCGACTTGTGAAGAGCACCTGTCGTGTCCTGTCGAAATTGAATTTGCTGTTGATTTTGACAACGAAACTGGACGCAGGAGTTTTTCACTACTACAGTTACGTCCATTACTCTCGATAGGTGTCGATATTGATGTAGACCTTCAATCTCTGGACAAGGAACAAATCATCTGTGCAAGTAGCCTCTCTTTGGGAACAGGAATCATCGAGGGAATCCGGGACATAGTATACGTCAATCCAAGTCAAATGAACAGGATGCGTACTAGAGAAATTGTTCCGGATATCGAACGCGTAAACTCCAATCTAAACCAACAGAATAGGCCATACATATTGATTGGACCTGGCCGCTGGGGTTCCTCAGACCCAAGCCTCGGCATTCCAGTATCTTGGGACCAAATCAGCGGGGCTAAAGCCATTGTTGAAGCACGAATGGGAGACATCCATGTCGAGCCAAGCCAAGGTTCACACTTCTTCCAGAACATAGTTTCCTTCAACGTTGGATACCTCACAATTACCTCACGGGATGATGATGTGGATTGGCAATGGTTGGATTCGCATGATGCAGAATTTGAGAATGGCCCTCTTAGGCATATTTCTCTTGACAAAGAAATCAGAGTTCTATTGGATAGTAGAGATGGAGAAGCCGTCATCGACAAGGGTTGAGTTCCGGCGGATTCATCAATGAGAATCAGGGCGAATGATTTGGAGGGGTTACTATCAGAGTCGCAGTTCTCAAGGAAGACAACTGTCAACCCAAGAAGTGCATGTCTGAATGCCATGCATTCTGCCCGCCCGTACGCAATGGTGTTGAATGCATAATTCTCGATGAGAAGAGTGGTAAGCCACACATTTCCGAACCGCTTTGTATAGGATGTGGGATATGCATCAACAAATGCCCACACGATGCATTGATTATTACCCAACTACCGAGTGAATTGGAAGAAGACAAGATACACAGATACTCGATGAATGGTTTCAGGTTATTCCGACTACCAACGCCCTCAAAGGAGCAAGTTGTAGGAATCTTGGGGCCAAATGGTATGGGCAAATCAACCGCAATGAACATTTTATCTGGTCAATTGATTCCTAATCTAGGAGATTGGGAAGCAGAGGAATGTTGGTGGGAAGACGTAATCGAAAGTCTGCCACGTGGGGAATTACGCGACTTCCTTTCACAAATGTGTGAAGATGGAGTGAAGATTGCCGTCAAACCTCAGAATGTTGACCACCTTCCAAAAATTGTGAAAGGAGCGGTTGGTCAATTGCTGGAAGGTGTTGATGAGCGCGGAATCAAAGATGAGATGGCAGAAAAGATGGGGCTTTCTCATCTATTGGAGCGTGAATTGAAGCAATTATCTGGTGGAGAACTGCAAAGAGTTGCAATCTGTGCAACCATGCTGAGAGATGCAGACGTATACTTCTTTGACGAACCATCCTCGTATCTCGATATACATGAAAGAATGCGAATGGTTCGAATGATTCAGGAATTGGCCCAAGACAGGAGAGTTCTGGTCATAGAACACGACCTAGCCATTCTAGACGTACTTTGCGACCTAATTCACATTGTCTACGGTGAGAAAGGAGCATTCGGTATTTTCACCCCTGCTCGTTCAACCCGTACAGCGATAAACGTCTATCTCGATGGATTCCTACCTGAACAGAATGTCAGAGTAAGGGACAAACCAATCGTCTTTCATAAGCAGGGAGAGAGGCTGGGGGAGAAAGGTATGCCAATTTTATCCTGGGGCGGAATGGAGAAAAAATTAGGAGATTTCCAACTGCGAACCGGTGAAGGCCAGATTCATCGTTCGGAAGTTGTTGGCGTAGTAGGAGCGAATGGAACTGGCAAAACTACCATGGCCAAATTGATAGCTGGAGAAATGGAATATGACGCAGGGTGGATAACTGCAGAGGCAAGCATCTCCTACAAGCCGCAACATATCAGCGTCGAGCACGACTTGAAAGTCAGGGAATGGTTAGATGCGGAACTTGGACCTTCATGGCGAAGCGGTGAATTCCAAGTCAATGTAGTGCGAACTCTAGGAGTGGAGAAACTATTGGAAAAGAAGAGCGATACCCTCAGCGGTGGTGAACTACAGGCTGTCAGTATTGTGCTATGTCTTGGAAGAGAAGCGGATCTCTATCTTCTAGACGAGCCTAGTGCCCATCTAGACGCTAATGCTAGAATGGAAGCTGCAAAGGCGATTCGAAGAACCATGGAGGCAAACGAGAAATCAGCCTTAGTTATTGATCACGATGTATACTTCATTGACATCGTTAGTGATTCCCTACTAGTCTTTGATGGAGAGGGAGGTAAGCGTGGACTTGCCGAAGGTCCATTTGAATTGAGAAAGGGCATGAATCGATTCCTCAAGGATGTCAACATCACATTTCGCCGAGACCACGATTCTATGCGCCCCCGAATCAACAAACCCGAGAGTCGAAAAGACAGGGAACAAAGAGCAAGTGGAGATCACTACGCCTACAATGCCTAATCAGGCCTTAGGACGGTGTGTCTTCTTGGACCAAGAGAACTTGCGCAGCCTAGCGGTCTTGCCAAATCCACAAGAGGCACAAACGGACTTTCTCTTGTGATAAGCATGGCGTCCACAACGACGACAACGGAAGTGGGTGGACTTCTGTCTCTTACCCATTGAAGGAGTACCCTTGCTCACATCATCACCTTCT
>CAZGIY010000135.1:0-4231 GCA_964526445.1 uncultured Candidatus Poseidoniales archaeon | reverse complement strand
GAATTTCTTCATGGGTTAGTACGGGAATCATCCCACTTTCAAAATCCATTCCATATCCTTCCTTACCCTGAACCTTTGCCACAACATTACGTCCACCCATAACCAGAACTGTCGCTTGAGCAGCGGTCATTCCAGGTAGTACTCCCATGCAACCTCCCGCTACTGCAGACCAGAAGCAAGGAACCACCAATGGCCCCGCAGGCGGTAACTCCCAGTCGTCTTTCTGCGGTGGTAATTCGCTGGTTGTTGAATAGATGTCAATCAGGTTAGCAATTCCGAACAATCCTGCCAAGGATGGAAGCAGCAGACTAGCATTTGGCATGCCTACCGGTGAACGTGCAGGTAGCGCGAACACCGCCCAACCATACATTCCTGCCAAGAAGAAGAATCCAGTAGCGGCTAGAAACCCTGCAAATCGAGAATCCTCTCCGAGTCTCCCTCCACTCAAAGTTCGCATCCATTGTGGCCATGTCAGACGGGTTGTCTCGGTGACTAATAGTAAGATGGAAATAACCAGCAGAATCCAAGGTAGGGCATCTCGCATTTCTTGATACAGTCCCATCTCAGGACCAAACACTATTCTTGCAACCACAATTAGTGGTAGGCTTAGCAAGAGTCCCAATTGAGATCCGCGTGCAGAATATGCGACACCTTTTGCCGCATGGCCAGCAAGAAGCATTCTATGCCCCGGTAACAGCGATAGTGCAGTGTCTCCATCAGGAGCTCCGATCAATGCTGAAGGTATGTAATTCAGGAAAGTGTGAACAGTACCACAAGAGACAATCAATGCTGCAACTGAAGACAAAGGGATCCCGAGGTCTAATAGCGCGGGGGATAGAGCCAATAGAATCAGAGCAACGTTGTTGACGTGAAATCCCGGAATCAATCCAGTCAAGGTGCCCATAATCATGCCCGCAAACATTGAACCGAGCAACCATGCGAGTTCGATTTCCCAAGACATAGAGTATCCTCCTCATGTATTCGGCGTGGATTCAGCGACAAGTGGGTCGCTATCTGCAAGTGCTTCTTCGGTATCTGTGAATCCGTCTCCGTCGCTATCAACTGCGTTGAAATCTGTTCCATATACTTCTTGTTCGGAATAATCTGAGAGTCCATCTCCATCACTATCTTCTGCACCTGCTGCTGAGAGGCAAAGGTATGTGGTACGGTTGTTGATATCTTGCTTCTCTATCAGCCTTCCAAGCCAAGGCTGGCTGTGATTCATCGCTTGCAAAGATAGATTCTGCAAGTTCTGAGTTTCAGCACATACCCTATCAGATGTTCCCGGACGAACAATCCATGTTTCTCCTGAACCATTAGAATCGATCATGTTGCCATCGATATACACGAGATTGTTCTTTGAATAACCCCAAATCGTGACATCGCTATCCCATGACAAAGTTTCAGGTGCGATTGGATCTCCTTGTGCAGTCCATTGTTTGGCAACCAGATTCAGACTTCCATAGGCAGGATTCCAACCGACACTAACTGTCATCTCTAGGCGTTGCCCCTCCTCGATCCATTGCTGCCGAGAAGATTGAAATTCAACATACACACTTACCTTATCATCTCTCCAAGATTTTGCATCTCTTACCGATGCGGAATCATCCTCAGGAGATAATGACTCAGCGAGGTAACCTGTAACATTCCATTCCTTTGATTCGTCGTCGATGTATTGTGCAGGATATGTCACAATCTGATACAACAGGTCTTCCACTCCAATTATTGGTTCGTTGCTCGCTTCTCCCCCATCATCTATGCAGACATCATCGATTGCTGATGACCAGACCAGTCTACCCGTCCAAGTTCCATCTATGCCGTCGAATGTCGAGGCATTGTCTTCTAAAAGTCGGTCTCCGGGTAAGATACAAATCTTCTGATGGCTAGCCGGCCCTTGAATCCACCATGAACCGGATTCATCTTGCGATGGAATACCATCAATTTGAACGAGTTTATTCATCTCGTACCCCCATGTGTCTTTCTCATTCCAATCAAGTTCTGCTAGAGTGGGGATTACTGTGTAATCAACCATTATTTCTGGACCTTGAGTATACATGACATAGCGGAATTCGCGCTCTTCAAAACGCACCTGTCCTTGAACGGTTATCTTGGAACCCGCTTCTATCCATGTTCCACTGGAACTGGAGATGAACAATCGCAATTGGTGTTTTGAATTAGCATAATTGGGGTGGTCTGCGATGTATGCTGAAGTCCAAACAGTATCCGGATGTACGGTTTTGGTAATGTATCCCTCTACGGTTATTGTTTGATTGAGGTATGGTTCGGCATCCTGTCCGATTAGTGCCAACGGCACTTCTTCTGTTTCAGCAACATCAGAAGCTTTCCACTGAAGTGCACCATTACCCAAGGACTGAATCCAGAATCGACCTTCCCATTGGCGTACATCTCCCACCGCTGAAATGGTTGAACCGATGGTTGGAACATCTCCGAATTTGAACCACCTGACCTCAGCGACTCCAGTATCATCCTGTACGATGATGTCCAATCTTTGCGAACCATCTGAATATGGATCTTCTACCCAAGATACCATTGTTCCTTCGATGCGCACGACTTCATTCTCGTGTTCGTGCAATTCTCCAATCATGACCCTGTCAGGTTCCCTGCTGACTGCATAGAAATTCAGGGCTGCAACCAGTAACACAGAGAAGAAGAACATTGGCCACAACTTGCCATCTGCCCCTGACAAGAATACTTTGCTGCTGTCCCATTCAGCGGGAGCCCGGTCCTCGCCCATGCCCCCTCCAGATATCGGTTGACTTTTGATATACGCGTTGGCATTCAAATATGTTCAGGAGTGACGTGCGGGGGTTTGAAGTCATTCAGCGAGGCCCAACCAGTTGAGGGGTAGCCGTGCGAGATAGGGTGATTCGCGATGAGATACATCGTGACATTCTAGTTCCAGCGCATATTGCTCGCATTATCGATACCCGAGAAATGCAGAGATTGCGATTCATTCAACAATTGTCAACATGTTACTACGTGTTCCCAGCAGCCAATCATAGCAGGTTCATCCACTGTCTCGGAGCCTATCACTTAGCAGGCAAACTTTGTGCACTGTTACAGGCGATTCATCCTGGGCGCCTGAGTGATTCAGATGCTGAACTGGTTCAGGTGGCTGCACTACTACATGACATAGGTCACCCTCCGTACTCCCATCTACTCGAGACTCCTGAGGTCTTCGCTACATTCCATTCTCACGAGAAATGGGGGTCATTGATGCTTGAATCAAGTGAAACCGAAGTGGGTGCCGCTACAAGAGAAGTTCTTGGAGAAGAGAGATTTGGTCGTTTGTTGGCCATTATGAATGGGGAGAAGGAATATGCTGGCGAAGAGATTGAACCCTTCCTCAAAGAGATGGTTTCCAGCCAATTGGATGTTGACAGGATGGATTATCTTCTCAGAGATCAGGCTAATAGTGGGGCTCAGATAGGTGGATTCGATGTAGATCGTGTACTTAGAGCCATGCGCGTTGACGATGAAGGTCATCTATACATCATGAATTGGGGCCTTCCTGCTATCGAGGCATATTTGGTATGCCGCTTCCACATGTACCAACAGGTCTACTTCCATAAGGTGAATCTACTCACTCAGTCATATCTGATTCGTATGTTGAAGAGGGCTAGAGAATTGCATGAACTTGGGGAACTGAAACTGGACAAGGGATTGCGGAGCATGCTGGCTGATGAGAATCTAAGCGTTGCAGAATACAGTAGGTTGACAGATGCGGATGTTCAGTTGGGCATGATGCGGTGGTCCGATCATTCTGATGAGGAGCTGTCTTCCTTAGCAGCAAGGCTGCTGTCGCGCAGAGAATTCCATAAATCATTGAGGATAGAAGGATTATCGGCGGAGATGGCTGAGCGTTTGTCAGGTCCATTGGGGAGGCTGGTTGCAGAAGCAGGGTTTGATGCGAAGGATGACGTCATAACCGCATCGATATCCAAGCGCGGTTATCTTCCCTACAGCGAGGGGATTATGCTTCAAGATGGCAGGGACGTCAGTCAGGCCAGCCCTTTGGTATTGTCATTAGTCGAACCCGATCAGCGCATGCATGTGTTTGTCCCAGAATCAGTTAGAGATAAGGCCGAAGCCGTGGCAAGAGATATCGTAAGGCCCTATCAGAGTAGCCTTGCACAGTTTGATGATTGAGGTGGATACAGCGAAATCCTTGTCATCCTGATGCACCGGCCAAGCATGAGGGCCTGTAGCT
>CAZGIY010000134.1:0-4236 GCA_964526445.1 uncultured Candidatus Poseidoniales archaeon | reverse complement strand
ATCTCTATTGGACATCAGACCAGTGATTCTTGGCGCTGTTGTACGAGGGGTAAACAATGGTTCCAATAGTGAGCAGAAAGAGAGTTTCATCAAGTCTCTGATGGACCACCAAGAAAAACTGCATTTCGCTTTAGGAAGAGGTAGAACAAAAGCATCTATCGGGGTGCATGATTTGACCAATCTATCTCCTCCATTCAGGGTAATAGGTGTATCTGGAGAATATTCTTTCATTCCACTCCAAATGCAAGAGGAAATGAGTATCGATGAAATCCTCAAGAAGCACCCAAAGGGCATCGAGTATGCTCATCTACTGGAAGGCAAAACTAAATTCCCGGTCATTCTAGATTCCGATGACAAAGTATTGTCATTTCCTCCAATAATCAATGGTGAGCATACAACTGTCGGCCACTCAACCACCGATTTCTTCATCGATGTAACTGGATGGGACGAGAGATCTTGTGAATGCTGCCTATTGTTGATTTGCTTGCAATTAGCATGCCATGGAGGCACTATAGAATCAGTTTCAGTTAATTCCTGTCTCAACGAAGAGTTGACCACTCCTGATGGAACTCCGATACAACATGAATTGCCATTGAGTCTAGTCACTGATATCCTAGGTCATGATTTCAGCGATGCTGAACTCGAGAAAGCACTAGCAAGAATGGGTGGACGATATCTTGGCAAAGGTGTCGAGGAGACAATTTCAATTCAAATGCCTCGTTGGAGATATGACATGTTACACCCCATCGATTTAGTTGAGGAAATTGCCATTGGACACGGATATGAAAACCTCGGCGCTGCTAGTCCTTCTCATCCTACATCTGCAACTCCAAAAAGTGAAGCGAATTTTATTCGTAGATTAAGAGAATGTCTGCAGGGAATGGGGCTGCAACAAGTGCAAAGTCTGACCCTTTCCAATGACCATGACCAATTTGAAGCAATGCGATGGGAACCTAGTGGAGAAGTCACTCGAATCAAGAATCCTATCAGCATCGACCACACTCTGATGCGGCAATCAGTACTTGGAAGTCTAATGCGCTTACTTGCAGCCAATCGCCGTCATGAATTGCCCCAAAGAGTGTACGAGTCAGGAATATGCGTGCGCAACCACAACAATTGCAACCGCGTTGCTTGGCTTTGTGCCGAGACTACATCCTCATTCTCAATGGGCAGGGGCATGGTTCAGGCCCTATTGAGGGACCTTGGGGCTGATGCTTCAGGTCTTGAAGTTGAGTGGAAGAGCGTTCCTGAAGGACAAGGCCCTTGGCTAGCAGGACGTTCTGGTAGCATTGTGATTTCAGGAGAAGAGGTTGGACAAATGGGTGAAATCGACCCATCCATTGCAGAGATGTTTGATTTGAAAGTCCCACTGCACGCCGCGGAGTTCGATTGCGACGCCTTGCAGAGATTAATTCCAGATCCTGTTCATTGAACATCAGGCACTGTACGGCGTGAAACTGCCATCTTCGGATTTTACGTAGGGAGTATGGTCATAACTTCCATCTGCTTTCTTTAGGTACCAATATCCATCTCCAGATTGCACATATTCTGCATTATCAGGTTCCTTTTTTTCCCCAGAACTGGCATCAAGATGTGGAGTCGATAAAGCGGCCATTGCGGCCTTGAAATCTTGATTTTCCACATGTGATTTGTCATTTAGTGTTGCAACTGCTCCGTCCTGGCCCCTATCATATGAGACAGGCTGAGCAGTTTCTTCTTGTGGCGCCGCCTTCTTGAATGGCCATGGGGGGGTCATGAAACCCCAGAAGGGATGACACGAATGAGAGTTACTGTTGCAACATTTCGGCCCGAAAAGGGAAAATGATTGAAGGTAAAGAGGTGAACGCACAAGCATGAAACGCATTTCATTGGCGCTAGTCATGCTATTGGTTTATGTTTCATTAGCGAGCAATACGGAGTTTTCTACGTTACATGAGAATGGGGCATCTGGACGTACATCTGGGTTCAGTGTTTCTGATCCTGGAATGGTGCATTTGAATCGCCAACTCACTACTGAAGTGTCAATGGTCTGGCACAATCAATTGTCTGAAGACATGACCGTCAATGTCAGCAGCAACTCTAGCCTCGACAAGGTACTAATCTCCGGATTGCCAAGCAATGATATCGAAATGCCATCAGGAAATCTTGGCCAATTAGTATTCGAACTGACACCTGAAGTAGATGCCCCACTTGGGCAGCAGACATTGCACTTGCAATGGTATAGAGATGGAGAATCCCAACCATTTTTCAGTAATGTTCTGAACTTCTCGGTAGATCTACAAAGCAATCTCGATTGGGGTAGTACTTCATCAACTTTCAATGTGAACCCCGACACTCCATTCTCTTTTGCAGTGAACATAACCAATAACGGTAGTTCAGCTGATGAGCCGCTTATACGGTTGACCGGGGATGTAGGTTGGTACATGGAGTGGGACCTGCCTGCAGAACCCTCAGTTGGCAGCAATATCCAGTTACAGCCTGGACAAATAGGATGGGTCAACGACTCGGTTTGGGTACCCCCTGTAATCAATCGCACACCCATCGCTGGACAGGGACTGTCGTGGAAGTTGGAGGCCGTCTCAAGTTTGGATTCCAATATATCGACCTATTCATTCTCCATAGTTCCAAAGGTATTTCACAATGCAAGCATAGACAGTGCTTCAGATGGAATTGAGATTGAACCCGGTGGCACTGGAAAGATGCAGATCTCAGTAAGAAACTCGGGAAATTCACAAAGCAGAGTAGAATTGGAATTGTTACCCCTAGACGACAATGGTGATCTCGTCCAAGGAGTGGACGCTTCTGACATCCTGACTTACGAGGGCTGGACTGCAAGAATTGCCAGCGAATACAATGCATCCTTACTTGGAGTCAACGAATCGGCAACGATTGACTTCTCTTTCCAAGCACCCTATGAATCTGAAGGAAGCGTTGGCATCAGGGTCATCGCTTACAGCCCATCAGCCCCACAAAGACAAGTTTCGGTCGATTTATTTGCTAATATCTCGGTATATCGTTCCGCAGAGATCGATTTCGCCGGCTTCGATTGTCGCTCACTAGACCCGGGCGATTTCTGCCGAGGTAGCATAACGGTAACCAATAGCGGTAATTTTGATGAAACGTTCACTCTGCAACCGGTTACACCTTCATGGGTGGATTTGAGTATCTCTACTAACGAATTGAATCTGGCCAAAGGAGAAAGCCAAGAAATTCCAAACATAGACATCAGTATTGAGCAAGATGTACAAGCGTTCACAGAAGGTGAAGTTCTATGGAGACTAAAACTGAAATCTGATGGAAGTATTATCGACACATTACGCATCAATTTGAGTGTTGCATTACGCTCCAACTGGGCATTTGAGGAAGTAGTGGATGAAGTCGATGCTAGCGGAAATATGACGCTATCTTGCACTGTCAGAAATATGGGAAACGGCGTTGACGGATTGATCGTGGTTTTGACGGTTAGCCATTATACAGGACATGGATTGATTCCTCCCGATGATGCAGAATTTGACTGGAAGGCCGAGCCATTGAGAGACTTTCAGATTCTCGACCTACAACCGGGGCAAAACATGACCTTCAGGTCTTGGGCTCATCTCCCTGTAGAAGAACCACTGAATGGAACCCTTTGGATGAACGTCAGCATGTGGAGCTTTTCTGACCCTGATGGTGACCAAAGATCTGCTTCAGCCAACCGTACTTGGATTGGGACACCTTGGCAGGAGAATACTGACGGGGAAGAGGAAGAAGCGTGGTTGGACCTTAGCTCAGTCATAGAAATTGTCGACGAGTTATGGACTAAACATTCGTATACACTCTTTGCAATAATTTTCGCAACTATCGCCATACACTTGACCATGAAACGAAGGCGTAGAATGATGGCTGAGGACAAAGAAAGGAAGGAATTGTTTGCCGCCAGCGTGAAGAAAGAGGAAACTTTCTCTGAGATAACCGAGAAGTTCGAAGAGAGTGGAGAAAAGGTTGTGGAACTACCAGACAGTCCTAGTATCGATGCACAGGATTTTGTCGCTGCGTTCAACTTGACAAGTGGACCGAGAAAACAGACCGCAGCAGAACCTGTGAAACCTGAATTGGTAGATGCTGCAACCACAGTTCTTGACCACCATGATGAGAAATCCGTACTGGAACAGATGGATGAAATGGCAACTGAACTATTTGAGAAAGGTGGTGCCAAACCACATTCTTCCAATGTTGCACTTCCAGAGGTTGCAATCC
>CAZGIY010000133.1:0-4291 GCA_964526445.1 uncultured Candidatus Poseidoniales archaeon | reverse complement strand
TCCAGGTGGACGCCTGTTCATCTACGATTGGTGCCGTCATCCATTGGCCGATTACCTTGCTCGTAAGGATGAGGAACCTGCTTTGGATACAGATTTGTTCCAACACTATTCTGAACATGCCCGTTTCAGCCCTGATGATGTCACTTTGTTGGCAGAGCGTGCCGGTTTCAGAGAGATAGCACGCGAACAAAGGGATGTAGCGCATGTCATGCTAGCATACCAGCGCAAAGGCGGCTGATGCAACGAACACAGGATTGATGATGTGGTTTCCTCTCGAAGGGCCATGACGCACGTTCTTGAAACTGGACTTGAATTCTTGAATGCCGAAGGTTCCGCTGGTTTACCCAGTGTGAAAGGATGGAACATCATCAATGGAAAATTGACAGGATCTTCAGATGGTGGCACCTTCATATCGTCGAATCCAGCCAATCTTTCGGATTGTTTGGGTGAATTCCCATTGTCGACACGCGATGATGTATCCGACGCTCTAGGTGCTGCAAGGGCTGCTTTTGTTGGTTGGTCTGCAACCCCTGCGCCAACCCGCGGACAGATTATCGGCAACATGGGACGTTTGTTGATGGAGCACAAGGATGAGATTGTCCGTCTTGAAACAAGAGAGATTGGAAAGACGTTGAAAGAATCAGCCGGTTCTGTTCAGGAAGCTATTGATACCTGTCTATTCTTCCAGTCCGAAGGCCGCAGATTGTATGGTCAGACTGTGAACTCAGAACTTCCTGACAAGGAATTGTTTACTTACCGAAGGCCACTAGGGGTATGTGGAATCATCAATGCTTGCAATTTCCCTGCTGCAGTACCATTTTGGAAGATGATTCCTGCTATTATGTGCTGGAACACCTGCGTGTGGAAGTCGCCTCAAGACGCTCCTCTTCTTTCGTTTGCATTGGCCCGAATAATGCATCAGGCCGGATTACCCGATGGAGTCATCAATCTGGTTCATGGAAAGGGAAGCACTACTGGACAATACTTGGTCGATGCTGTCGACGAAGGTATGGTCAACAAAATCTCCTTTACCGGCAGTACCGCAGTAGGCAAAGCAATCGGCGAAGTCTGCGGGCGAAACCTCGTATCTTGCAGCCTTGAACTCGGGGGCAAGAACCCATTGGTAGTCATGCCGAGTGCAAATTTGGAGAATGCCGTTGCTGGAGCCTATTGGGCAGCTTTTGGAACCGCTGGCCAGCGCTGTACCAGCCTTGGGAACTTGATTCTTCACGAGGATATCCACGATGAATTCATGGCTGCATTCATGGAAAAGGTCAAGACAACCAGAATTGGAGATTCTCTGCGTGATGATGATGTTCTATACGGACCGATGCTTTCTGAGAAGTATGCAAAAGATTTCCTTGAAGGAGTTGAGATGTGCGAGGCTGATGGAGCGACCAGATTGTTCGGTGAAGGTAGAATATCTACAGAGTCCTCACCCGAGAACTTCCTTGGCGATGCTGAAGCGGGTGTCTACATTTGGCCTCATGTGTTCAGCGATGTCACGGAAGACATGGATTGTTTCCACAACGAGATATTTGGCCCCGTGGTAACCGTTGTCAAGGCCAAAGACTTCGATCACGCCCTTCATCTTGCTAATGCTTCACCGTATGGCTTGTCCAGTGCAATATACACAAATGATAGATTGGAAGCGTACCGCTACAAGACCGGGATAAAGGCTGGAATGACTGGAATCAACAACTCCACCACCGGAGCTGAGGCTCACCTACCGTTCGGAGGTGTAAAGGGTAGTGGAAATGGAACTAGAGAATCTGGAATCTGGGTCATCGAAGCATATTCTTACTGGCACGCAGTCAACGACGAACTATCTGGCAAATTGCAATTGGCCCAGATGGATGTCGATGAGATTGAGATGGTTGAGGCTGAAGTGGATTGGTCGGTATTAGCCTGATGCCTCAAGGCATAGAATCAAATGCCCAATGCTATGCACGACCCCTAAAGGGGTCGTAAGTTGACCGAAGCGAAGCGATTACCCATGGCTCGTGGGTTAGGAAAGACAGACAGAATTGACCAATGGTGGAAATCACCCGGAGCGATGGCCATCTATCTTGGTATCATGGTCGCATATGCAACTTGGCGCGGTTTCATGGAGGCCGATTTCTGGTTCTTCAGTGAATTTGGCTACAGTGCTGGCTCACAGACGATGTACATCGAGGACAAAGGCAGTCACGTACTTTCTCCTCTTTACAGCCCATTGATTCTTCCTGGAGAAGGTGACATTGGGGCTTTAGTGCCTGAGTTCCTTATCTGGCTCAGTCCCGCGATGATTATTCTCGTGGTTCCAGCCGGTTTCCGTGGAACTTGCTACTACTATCGTAAGGCCTACTACCGCTCTTTCTTCGCTAGTCCTGCTGCTTGTGCAGTAAGTACTCCCTTTGGGGATTACAATGGTGAAAGGAGATTGTTTGTGTTTCAAAATATTCATCGCTATTTCATGTATCTAGCAGTGGCTTGGCTATTCATTCTCGCTTATGACGTATGGTTAGCCACCCAGTTCCATTCCGATGGAAGTGATGGTTTTGGCATAAGTGTCGGAACTCTGGTCCTTGCACTCAACGTGTTTTTGTTGACGGGTTATACTCTAGGTTGCCATTCTCTTCGCCACATGATCGGTGGAATCAAGAATCGTTTCAGTGGAACTACTGGCAAAGTTGCTGAAGGATGCTGGACTGCTTGTACCGGTTTGAACAAGCATCACAATAAGTGGGCGATATTTTCCTTGTTTTGGGTAATGTTTGCAGACTTCTATGTCTACATGTGCACTATTGGCGTTTGGAATGACATCGTTCTAGTGGGAGGTCTTTGAAATGGCTGAATATGAATCATACGAATACGACGTCATTGTCATCGGAGCCGGTGGTGCTGGACTACGTGCTGCTATCGAAGCAGCCAGATGCGGGGCCAAGACCGCAATTATCTGCAAGTCTTTGCTCGGTAAGGCCCACACAGTAATGGCAGAAGGAGGGGCAGCAGCAGCTCTTGCCAATGCGGACGATCGAGATGGTTGGCAGACCCACTTCAAGGACACTATGAAGGGTGGTAAGTATCTGAACAACTGGAGAATGGCTCAGATTCATGCTCAGGAATCACCAGATAGGATTCGCGAACTCGAACAATGGGGAGCAGTATTCGACAGAACTCCAAGTGGTCTTACCAATCAGCGGAACTTCGGTGGGCATACATACCCTCGTTTGGCTCATGTTGGAGATTCCACTGGCTTGGAAATCATCAGAACTTTGCAAGAGAAGGGGATTCACTCAGGATTGGACGTATTCATGGAGTACACAGTTAGGCATCTATTGTTGGATTCTGATGGAAATTGTACCGGATGTGTGGCATATGATCGTGTAGATGGTGGCCTACATGCATATTCCGCCAAGACCACAATTCTTGCCACGGGCGGCATTACTCGCTGCTGGTCGGTATGTTCTGGTTCTTGGGAATACACTGGAGATGGGCACGCTCTGGCTCTATGGGCGGGGGCTGAACTCATCGACATGGAATTCGTGCAATTCCATCCAACCGGAATGGTTTGGCCACCTAGTGTACGCGGTATTCTGGTCACAGAAGGTGTACGAGGTGAAGGTGGAGTTCTGAAAAATTCCGAAGGTGAGCGTTTCATGTTTGACAATGTTCCTGAGATGTTCAAGGGCGACCATGCAGAAACTGAAGAGGAGGCCTTGGAATGGGTACGTCAAGTCGTGGCCGGAGAAATTGCATCGGTTCGTCGCCCGCCTGAATTGCTGACTAGGGACGTTGTTGCCAAGGCAATCAACAAGGAGGTTGCAGAAGGACGCGGTTCTACTCACGGTGGAGCCTATCTTGACATCGCTTCACAGCGTTCAGCAGAAGAGATCAAGGCCAAGTTGCCTTCAATGCATCACCAGTTCATGGAATTAGCCGGTGTTGACATTACCAAGGAGCCGATGGAGGTCGGACCTACCGCTCACTATGTTATGGGTGGAGTCAAAGTCGACGCCGAAAGTCAGGAAACTACAGTTCCTCGTCTCTATGCTGCTGGAGAAGTAGCCTCAGGTCTGCATGGAGCTAATAGATTGGGAGGAAACTCACTATCTGACCTCATCGTTTTCGGAAAGAGGGCGGGTGAACATGCAGCCAATGCCGCCTCGGAGATGGAACAGCCATCTCTAGATGAAAAACAAGTGAAGGAAGCAAGCGATGCAATCCTAGAACCATTGTCGAGAGAAGGCGGAGAGAACCCAGGAATCATCTACGAAGACTTGCGCGAAATGATGCAGCAAAAGGTCGG
>CAZGIY010000132.1:0-4372 GCA_964526445.1 uncultured Candidatus Poseidoniales archaeon | reverse complement strand
GCGAACCGGGGCCATATTCTCCTTCGTGCTTACGGAGAATTGATTCAACAACCTGTTCGAAGGCGGCGATGTTTCGCTCAAGTCTGTCTAACGTCTTCTGCGAGGAGTTGGATAGATGCACCGCTCCATGTTGAAGCACCTTGATCAGGCGTTCCCTACGGGCAGCCTTTGGATCTACCGAAGCAGCCTGTGCTGCAAGGCTTACATGCAGGTCGAACAAACCGTGTAAGCGGCCGCTGATTGACGCCATTCGAAGATCCAAATCATATTCTCTGGCCAATCTCTCAATGGCCATTCTAGCCTGTACGTGATCCTCTCCGGCAGCTTCAAGGATTGTCTCCAATCCTTCTACCAATCTTGGCCTCACCTTCTCGAATTTACGCAATGCCTCTCTCTCACGCCAAGAGCCTGGACCAACGTGGTAGGCGGCGCGTTCTTCTTCTACAAGGCGGGTAATTTCAGCCAAGCGAGCCAACACTCTTGCCTTTACGGGGGCCAAGCCCACCTGAATCCCAGTATCTGCCAAACTGTCGAGGAAGGACTCTACGTCTTCGGTATCTTGAGCATCGCTGATCAACAAGAAGTCGCGCAAGGCCGAATCCAATTCGGGCATCCTCTGTTCAAGTTCGAGCAGGCCCTGTTCACTACCTACGTCGGCTACGCCTGATAACTCGCTGGTCAAATCAACATCTGAAACATGCCAACGGTCTCGCGCCGCTGCCATCCAGTCTGCAATAGTCTGAGACAATCGAACGTCATCTATCGGCATCCCACTAGCGCTCAATTGGGCTCTAAATGCAGCCTCTTCCTCAAAACTCCAGTTTCCTTCGTGCCTCGAAACGAAACGCTCGACCTCGGTACGCAATGCCAATTGCCGCTCTGAAGACATCTCATCCCTTAGGACGGCTGGAAGTGGCGTGGATGGTAGAGCCATTGGGGCGCTCAATTCTGGTTCCGGTTCAGGTATCGGCTCAAGAGGTGGTAATTCGACGGTTGGCTCAATCTCCAGAACATTCTCGATAAGCAAGTCGTCTGGACCTATTTCTTCATCGTCAATAACAACTGGTACTGGTTCAATAGGAGTTGCTACGATAGGTTGTTCCGAAGGTGGACGAGGTGGAGATGGAGCTGCACGTTGGCGTCCACGTGGCCTCCTCAGACTCTTCTTGACCTTGCCCCAGCCATTAGCCTGTGAAGCAAGAACGCCAGCAACGCGCCCCAACAACTGCGACTTGCTACCAGAACGCGGTAGGCTGAGGTGTACGCACAATTCATGCAACTGATCTCTAGTCAAACTGTCGAGCATGTCAGCACTCAATTGCTTTGGATCCTTATTCAGATGTAACCATAATCGTTGCTTCTTTTCCTTGATTGAACCTGACCTCTTGATACCAAAGGTTGCAAGAATAGAACCCAAGTCGGTATTTGACAAGTTTTGGATTCCTTCCGAAGAAAAGTCCCATCCCGAAAGGCAGTGATGTTTGATCAATGCAGCGCGCAACTGCTCAACATTTCCAACCTTGGACAAACCTATGTCACTGGCCATTTCTCGCAGGTCCTCAAGCCGCGCTTGATACAGGACCGTGAGCATATCTTCAGGCGCGCTCACTCAATCACCATACCATTCCCTGCTTAATGTACTCAAGTATGTTACCATTACTCAACGGCCCTACGGGCTGATTATTCGACCCACTTGGCAATGCCATCGTTCATGTATTCTCAGGCTCCTGTTGTGATGCGACACCTTGAAGCACATGCGCGACGGGGTGTTAACCAAGGGAGGAGCGGCATGGGGCGTAACGAAAGGGATGTCAAAGCGAGAATACGGACTCTATCTTCCAAAGAAGAGCAATTGTTCCAGAGCATGTCTCAGGAGGTAAAAGACCTAGAAACACAGTTACGGGCTTCGATAGAGGAACGTTCCGAAAACATCGGACAAACTCTCAGAGATCTAGCCAAGGCAAAGGATGCCATTAACGCTGGATTGAACAATGCTCGCAAGGACCTTGAGAAACTGAACAAGCGCCTCGGCAAAAGCAAGGTCGATAGCAAGGCGCCACAAGCAATTCGTGCGGTAGCCAGCAAATTGGGTGAAGTCAGGAATACATACTTACAATTCCGAAGAAGAACCGAAGAAGTGCTCAACATACCTCCTACCTCAGTGGACTTGGTCGATGAGTTCGTTCAAAGCGTCATTAAAACAGCCTCTACTTGGGAAGAGGAAGCCAGAAACATCGAGGGAGGTTTCGCCAGTTCTGTCGATTTCAGCATGCCAGCGGAGTTTGCCACTCTGGAATCATTGGTCAAGGAAGGGGGATACGAAGTGCTTCTAGCAGGTAGCGACAGGGACCCGGAATCCGTCAAGGAATTCAACGATGAGTTGGACGCTTTGATGAATCGAACATCAGAATCTTGAGAAGTTCAAATTCAATAATCAGAGTTACTGTTGATTCGTTGTGAAATCAACGCCTTCCCCTACGAGCCTTATCTCTCTTCATGTGGCAATCCTTGTACATCTTCTTGCTACCACAATGGCATGGATCCTTTGGTGCGACATTCTTGGAAAGAATAGATGATACTAGATCATCTGCTCTTGGAGCACCACCGTCTCCAAATTTCGAAGAGGGTAAGGATGGACCTGCAGACTTTGAGGTATCAGACAATCTCAGGCCAGTTCGCTCATAGCGCTTCTTCTCTGACTCTGGCTCGCTTCCATAGCGGCCATCTAATCCGAGTTGCTGCTGCATATCCTCAATCGCCTGTCTAGCCATAGAGGCATCTTCTATAGCATCGGCCATCATGTCCTGTGTCTCCCACGTCATATCGGCGGCCTGCTGGAAATCGTCCTGCCATTCGTTTGCACCATCATCTGAACTCCAGTCTCCAGAAGTACCGCCGTCCTGTGGATTTTCATCGAAACCTAGTTTCTCCATTTGTGCTTCAATCTGCTCCATAAGGTCTCCATATCCGCCACGTGGCAACTTGTTCTTGTCGTTGGCCTTCTCGACATCCTGCTCGATAATCTTCAGCCGACCAACAGTCTCAGCCTTGCGTATACGCTGAGCGAATTTGCGTACTCTCTTATTCTTGGCTCGCTGTCCACGAGCAAGGACCATTCTACCAGCGAATGCCAATACACCAAGAAGGATGGAAACAATCTGCCCAGTTGTAGATTCCATGAAATCTAGGAATTTACTTACGAATGGATTCGCAGTTAATCGGTCAACTAAGCCCTTTTCTTCTTCTTCCTCCATTCCATCCCAAATGATGCCCTCGAAGGCATCATGCTCAAAGGTTCCACAGAAGACTTCCGTGTCAAATAGATTCTTGACCGAACCCATTGGCGTATCTGTTGAATTAATCTGGTAGCCAAGAGAGATTTCCACGCAATATTCTCCTGCTTCGAAAATTAGGAACTCGTCTGTATCACCATTATCCCACGTAACATAACGTGTAGAGCCTTGCCAAAATTCCAAATGCGCAGCGTCGAAATCAATTCTTTCAATACGAATGGCGACTTCTGGAGTAGTGTAATCATCCCCAATGACTTTCCAACCATCATCATCATCTATTGGCGAGAAATATGAATACAGAGTATTATCATCAGAATCATACAACTTGATGGAAAATGCATGATTGTATCCAATCCAGGAATCTGTGAGTTCAATCTCTATCTCTTGCACCCAAATAATATCATCGACACATCTTGTCTCAATGTCCTCGTCACACTCTACACTTTCTTCTCGGAATTCAACGTTCAAAGTAGGATTTGGCTCTTGTTGGCTTTGATTTCCTGTGCCATTGTCTGGTTGGTTTCCATGTCCGTAATCATCAGTACATCGGTAATTATCTTCAGGAGTCTCTTCACACCAATACCACCATTGACTATCCCAATTAGCGTCAGCCTGATCTTCTCCACACCAGTACAGCCCGTCTTCATCCTCCCCATTCATGCGGACAGCATCAAAGTAACAGTAGTTGTAGAATTCCCACGAATTATTGTCTCCACCATTGCCTCCTGAACCGGGGTATCTAGCACAAACTTCGTTAGAAACCAAATCGTTTCCATCCAGTTCTAATTGCGCCCATACACAATAATCTGTGCCACTAGTGAAAGAATAATCGGAATCCTTGAGATCAAAGCTGACTGATGATGTTATGTCGGCTCCAGCACCTACATCATAAGAACTACTAGCAATTAATTCTCCTTCAAATTCCCATAACTCCCACTCCAAATTATACTGCTGACTAGTGTCTATATCTTGAATTTCAACATACATGCTGAATAATTGTCCTTCTGAATCCCATGTCATTTCGGAATAAAGAGAAGGTCCCTCGGACCATTCTTGGAATGTGACGCTCATCTTGGTGC
>CAZGIY010000131.1:0-4390 GCA_964526445.1 uncultured Candidatus Poseidoniales archaeon | reverse complement strand
ATGAACAGAGGAAGATGGAGAGCGAACTTCAACTCATCCCAAGTGAAGGCGCGGCGCTGGTCCTCCAACCCCTCAACGTCTGCCACACCTTCCCCTACCAGAAAGCGAATACCAACAACCATGACCATCGAAACCAATGCCAACAAGGCCGGAAACAACAGAATGTGGCGTTTCTTTGCAAAATCGATGTTTTGTCGCCATTCTTCCCTGAACATCATCCGAAATGTGATTCCAAAAGAAGAAACTAGAGTTGCCGGGAAATATCTGCGTCCCTCATGGCTGGTGGGCTGTAATGAAAGCGAAGTAGGCTTACGTTCATCCCAATCTCGACTCAAGACCTCGGACAATATCACTCCTCCTCAAGTTCTCCATCCACTAAACCCTGTGCCTCGGCCATTGAATGGCCAACTAAGCGGATGAAAACATCCTCTAGAGTTTCTTCATCAGAATGTTTGAGAGTAGAAATCTTTCCAGAAGCCAGTACCTTGCCATGATCGATGATTGCCAATCTAGTGCACAGTCGTTCTGCAACTTCAAGCACATGGCTGCACATGAAAATGGTGCCACCATCAGCAACCATGTCCAATAACCAAGTCCTACACTTACGTTGGTATATCGGATCAAGATTAGCAAATGGTTCATCTAGAAACAAAATTCTCGGTTCATGAATGAAAGCACTGGCTAACATTACTTTCTGTCTTTGACCCTTGGAGAGATCCTTACACATCGTATCTCTCTTGTCTGTGATTCCAAACCAATCCATCCAATGATTGATTCTCTTGTCAAGATCATCAAGGCCACGTAATCTTCCGACGAATTCGAGGAATTCAACCGGAGTCAAGTATGAAGGCGGTGATTCTGATTCTGGAACTATCCCAATATTCGCCTTCAACTCCTGTGGTTTCCTGATTGCATCTATCCCCAACACCTCAATTTCACCGATGGAGGGTTTGAGTTGGCCGGTAAGAAGTTTGATGAAAGTGGATTTTCCCGCTCCATTCGGTCCAAAAACACCGAAGAACTCTCCTGAATGTACTTTGACATTCAATGGGTGCAAAGCGATGAAGTCTCCGAATCGCTTGCCAACGTCTTCAGCGCTGACCAGTAACTCTCTACCTCCCTGTTCGGCCATGTCGTCCCCGTGCGCTCGACCATGCCATTCGTCTTAGATGATTACCTGTCGCCTTGAACGAAGCATTGAGGACTCATGAGCCATGGGGGTTGTATGGCGGAGAGACCTGATACCGATGAATTGCTCATCGAAGAAGTAGCTGTAGATGACGAAGATGTTAGTCTTGGAATCATTGCGGTTGCTACCATCAACAGACCTGATAAATTGAATGCCTTGAATCAACAGGTGTATTCAGCTATCAAACAAACCTGTGCTTGGGTAGAATCGGAAGACAGGGTTCGACTATTGATATTCAGAGGCGCTGAACCGAACCCACCTCCAGAAGGAAAGCGTGCAAAACCAAAATCATTCGTGGCTGGGGCAGATATCAGTGAATTCGTCGGTAAAGGTTCTGATGATATTCGCAAAAGTTTCGCAAACAATGCTTGGGAAGCCATCTGGAATCTTAGCAAACCAAGTATAGCAATGATCGATGGCTTTGCATTGGGCGGTGGACTTGAAGTAGCACTATCCTGTGATATCAGAATCTCCAGTGATGACTCACGCTTCGCAACTCCAGAAATCAACCTAGGGCTTATTCCCGGTGGTGGAGGAACCCAAAGATTGGCTCGCTTGGTTGGCTATGGAAAGGCCATCGAGATGGTCATGTCTGGGGAAATGGTAGGTGCCGAAGAAGCCGCTTCTTTGGGGTTGGTGAATCACGTTTGTCAATCCTCAGAACTTGAAGAAACAACCATGAAACTGGCTAGAAACATAGCCAGCAAATCATCTCACACCTTGAAAGTTGCAAAACAAGTTGTCAGGTCTTCTCTAGAGAAGCCACTGAATGAGGGCGTCGCATTAGAAGCCGAAGCGTTCGCAGAACTCTTCGATAGCGAAGACAAAGAAATCGGAGTCAAGGCATTTCTAGAAAGAGAGAAGGCAGTATGGAAAAACCGCTGATATCATTCATCGATTTCATCTCTCAATGCAGCCAATCTGGATTGGCTTTCCATCATTGGTGGTGGCGGGAGAGAACCTACTGAAGGTGGCGGTGGTAGAGGTAATCCACCGGGTACTGGCAAAGGCAGTCCTACAGGTAGTGGAAGGCCTTCAGGCAAGGGAAGGCCTTCCGGAAGTTCCTCCTCCTTGCTAGCCTTGCGGAATCCCTCGTCGAGAGGGATGCGCAACTTGATTACTTTCTCAGAATCTATGCGAACATAGGTTGCACCATATGGGTGACCTGGGGCTACACTATCCGGCTCTTCGAGAATGCTCAAACCATGACCCTCCTGAGATAGAATTTCTACCAAATCTTCTCTGTTCTGTCCTTCATCCCACATTCTCGCAGTTGAAGCACGCACCTCAGCCATCTGACCCCTGCGGCGAGCCTCTATGCGCTGACGAATCTCGGCATGCCTGCGCATTCTCTCTTCGACCCTATCCTCGATTCTCGATTCTTCAATAGATTCAGCATCGATCTCCACTACATATTCATCTGCGACGTGGACCTCCTCGATATCTTCAATATCCTCGATGGCCACTTCCTGAACCTCTTCCTCTTCCTCTTCTTCCTGTTTGGCCCTAATCTTAGCCATTTTTCGCTCACGCAAGGTTGCACCATCAAGAGGATCCGACTTGACTGGTGCTGGAAGCGGCTCGGCCGTTTCTTCCTGCTCTTCAACTTCTTCAGATTCAGCAACCTTTCTTCGAACTATGACCTTCTTGGGTTTGTTGGGAATAGCAACGAAAGCAAAGGCCTGCAACAAGATTGCACCGATAAAACCCCATTGAGCATTCTCGGTCATCTCACTAACCCTTGCCAAATAGAATGCAAAGGTCCCTAGAGTGCCAAGCGCTAGCAGCAACTTGAGGCCAGATACCATGCTATCAAAGGGTCCAAAAGCGATTCACCTTTGACGATGACGGCGCGATGTAATGCTTATTTCGGTAAGATTTCAAGCAATTCATCTAGTGCCTTACGCCTATGACTGAATCTTTGTTTCATTTCCATAGAAACGGCACCAAATGGCTGGCCATCAGTACTGGTTCCATCTTCAAGGTCGTCTGGAATGAATATCGGATCAAAGCCAAATCCTTCACCATGGGACGCACACTCAGCGATATTTCCTTGGCAGATTCCTCTGCCAATATGACTTGTTTCTCCATCCCAAAGAACTGCGACTGCTTCGAAATGCGCTCCTCGCTCCTCCTGCATCAATCGCAGAATTCCATCACATCCCAATGAAGTAAGAACCGAGGATGAATAGACCCCGGGAAAATTAGGATAGGCATGCAAGAATAATCCTGCATCTTCAACTAACACAGCTTGTGAACCCCGCCCATCTGCCTGTAAGATGGAAATCGCTTGCGAGATCTTAGACATGGCAACTTCTTCGAGATTGTCGCATTGCGGCTCAATTAATTCGGGTACTTTTCCATCTACCAAAAACTGCTCAACTTTCCACCCTAATGGAGCAAGATGTTGCTGTGCCTCAAGCAATTTTCCTTGATTGGATGTCAAGAAGGCCAAACGGCGCGTCATACCCTTCGCAGGTGGCAAGATGCCTTGTTGCTGTCGGCAAGATGATGCGCCTAATGCTCAAGGCCGATTCATGCAGAGCAAGATTCTCTTCTACGTCGCAATCGGAGGTGCATTGGGCGCAGTATTTCGATTCCTGTTATCCCAATGGATGAACGGTCAGGACATGCCATGGGGTACACTTAGCGTGAATCTGGTTGGCTCCCTCCTATTGGGGGCCCTTATGGGGGTCGCTGCAAGTTCCGACTCGATTAGCAATGAATTGGTCATGTTCCTTGGAGCCGGTATTCTCGGTGCATTCACTACACTCTCTACCTACAGTTTCGAGACCATCGACTTATGGAGAAAAGGTCAGGTTTCCGCAGCCTTGCTCTATGCTGGCGCTACCGCCATATTCGGGCCATTTCTGGCACTACTTGGATGGTATACGACTCACAAACCTGTAGTGTGAATGAGTATCCGGTGAAGCATCTACTTTCTGCTTGGACAAACGCAATTCTGCAAACTGAGAACGACAAAGTTTTCATGCCACAAAATCCTCCTATAATTATGGAAGAAAACAATGAACAAGGTATCGGCTTATCTGCAATAATGAAATTGACTGGCATTCTACCAATAATGATTGGAGCTGCATTTCTTTTAACGCCAAAAACTGCTATAGCTGTTGGCCCCCATCTTACTAAGTATGGCATCTTTGTGAGTATGTATGTGGGAGTTTTTGCAATTTTTATTGGATT
>CAZGIY010000130.1:0-4474 GCA_964526445.1 uncultured Candidatus Poseidoniales archaeon | reverse complement strand
GAAGCATTCAAAGAAATGGGGTTAGGAGTGTACACTGGCAACGGCGGATTCTACCACTGGCTCGAACTTCCTGAGGGAATGAACAGCAAGGAACTCAATCAACGTCTGTTCAAACACGGTGCTGCGATTCTATGCGCTTCAGATTGTGACATGGCTCGCCCACACTCCAAAGATCCAAGTTACCAGACACCATATGACAGATTCTTCAGATTCTCCTTCGGACCATTATTGCCTGAGACCTTTGAATCAGATATCCAATTGTTCCGTGGAGTGTATGAAGAATACAAACGCGATGTAGGAATCGAATGAGCGAGAACCTCGCCCTAAGCAGCCTGATAGATTCCAAAGCCCTTCAAAGGTGGGCAATAGATATGCAGATTGATGAGATTTCCATCAGTATCATTTGAGATTCGGTGTATGTCTGGTTCTGAGGCAGCGCAAACAGTACCGGGTAGGTAAATTCGTTGTTCCACTGGCACAGCTAGGCCTGAATCATTCAACTCATACACTGTTTCAGTAGATTCTCCTTCGATAATGTGGAATGCACAGTCACTACCCGTATGGTCATGGATAGGGGTATCTTGGCCAGCCTTCCAAGCGATCAAAACCATCTCATAATTCTCGGTCTTCTTGATGATATTACGCCTGTAGCCCGCTTCAGCATATCCGATATGATTCCTTACTGAATCCGGATGAATCTGAATGCTCTCCAGTCTCTGGGCTAAGTCTTTGAGTCCAGGCCTTGAATCAAGAGTGTCCAACCAAGTCAACAATTCATTGACCTCTCCGCAACCTGCTAACAAATCGCTGCGTTCCGATTCAGAGAGACTGATCACTTCGACCATAAAAACAACTCATTCCATGATGGCACTAAACGCCTCGAACTCAACGACGAAATAAGTGATTGTCCAAGTAACCTCTACATCTTCATCAGTATCTTGAGGAGCGGGAAACGGTGCACTTCCAACATCCATATCGATGATTGCCTGCCATTCTCCACGGTGCTCATCACCATCATCCCATTGTGCGCGAATATCATCCATGCTCTCTTGGACAGCAATATACTCTTCACCAGAATAATTTGCAACTACATCCCAACGCATGGTGATTGGACCGCCACCCTGACCGCCACAATTGGTTTCATCACTCTGTTCTTCCTGCTCTCCCGAAACCATTGAAGTGTCTGATTGCACAGATATACTATCTCTGTATGGTCCAGCAACATCATCCGTATCATCACAACTGAACGTTGCTTCTATCCAAGCAATTTCCACGCTAGTATCCGGATTACCCATGAAAGAAGATACTTCTTGAGCACCATCACCCATGTTTATCGTTTCACTGAATGTTTCTTGAGTTTCATTGAATCCAACGAACCAATCACCTGGTGTCGATGTCGCAGATGCTCCAGAGTCACCATCTTCACCTGAAATTACAGCAAAGTAACTTGGAAAGGCGATTGCAAAGACAACTATGCATACGAGATTGGTCATAAAGACCGGGTTTGAGGTGTACTTCTCGAATCCCATGCATAGCCGAAGCGGTGCCGACATGAATGTCTTACGGCTGCAACACTCATTCTTCTTCTTCTTCGAAAAACGAAGTTTTTGTCTTGAATTCACTAGGGGGCCACGGCCCTAAATCATCCTCCGATTGTGGCCATTCCCCCTTGCCCGTGGGTACGCCAAGACTGGTGAAAGAACGCTTACTGCGTCGATATGTGGGTAAGAGATAACCAAGGCGACTTCTTTCAGAGAAAGTCCAATGAAATGGTGCACGTGGTAATCTCGTCGTCCAATGTTGAATCAGCATATGGAAATCTTCGGATGCTACTTGTCTCGGTACTCTCCATTCGACCTTATGGATTGCACCAGCACTGCCTTCGACATGTGACCAAGTCATCATGTGCAGACCTTGCATAGGTCCACTATTGAAAATCAAACCAAGAGTTCTAGCTGCACTAGTTAGAGGCATGATGATTGCAAACCGATCGACGAGGCGACTTCCTTCGGTTCTCTCCAATTCCCAACCTGCTTCTTGAGCTAGTTCACGTAAGGCTCTGATTTGGGCTGCGGGGCTAACGCAGGTTGATAACTCGAGAATCCCGCGTTGCTTCTTCCTTGCCACAGCCAAAGCAGGCATGACCCCCTTAAGACTTCAACTGGCATAGCCAGTTGAATCAAGCCCGTAGGGTCTCCTGCGTAGCCAGTTGAATCAAGCCCGTGGAACCTATTCAGCCAAACAGCGAACCAAGTCCTTCGAACCCAGCACCGTCGTCCTCTTCCTCTTCCTCTGCAGGTGCCTCCTCAGCGGGGGCATCCGAAGCAGCGGCAGCGGGAGCGGCGGCAGCAGCCGGAGCAGCGACAGCGGTGGTCATCGCCTCAGCGATGTCAACGCCATCGAGGGAAGCGACCAAGGCCTTGACGCGGCCGGCGTCGGCTTCCACATCTGCGGCCTTCAAAACGGCACTAACAGACTTCTCATCGATGTTCTTCTCGGCACTGTGCAGCAACATGGCAGCGTATACATACTCCATTCATTTCACCTCATTATTTGTTGTTTTATTATTTGTTCAACCGAATAGGTCGCCGAGTCCTCCGAACTCGGCAGCCTCCTCTTCCTCCTCCTCTTCGGCGGCCTCGGCTGGGGCCTCCTCAGTGGGCTCTGAAACTGTAGCAGCGCTAGCTGCTTCAGCGGCTGCGCCCAACATTGAGCGCAGTTCATCATCCAAAGCCTCGGAGTCGAGTTTTCCTGCAACGCCAATAGCACCGGCGTGTGCACGTGATATCAGCAAAGGTAGAGTCTTGCTGTTTGTAATTCCAGCCTCGATAGCGACGCTGAGTGCCTCGCTGCTCGCCTTGGCAAGCAAGGTCGGCATGGTTTGAGTAGTGAACCAACTGATGTTGCAGGCGAGATTGAATGCGCCCGCTATGGTTCCAATAATGTCCTTCTCGAACTGTTCCTCATCAATATCCAGAATCTTCGGGCTGAACACGGTTCCATCTTCCAAAGTTCCGCATAGCCTCAATCCAGTAACGATTGGGTTGACGCCAATCTTGGATAGTAGCATTCCCAAATCACCCTCAAAGACTTCACCCTCCTTGAGAACAGTCACCGTCTTCTGGATGTGTACGCTTCCACCCATGATCTTTGCAGGAATGTTCACTGAGTTGAGTTCTCCAACCACTGGTCCGGGAGCCATACCAGTATCCTGTTTTTCAACAACGATATCCTCTGGCGCCACGTCACCAGGCTTGGCTGCTCTGCCGGCTTCGGTCTTCTTGAGTTCCTTGAACAACTCGAAACTGTTCATGTTCTCAGTCATGACAAGAGCAGGTTGTACTGCCCCATCGAATAGTTTCTCCAAATCATCTTCTACATGTCCTGCTTCTTCCCAGGCTCTTCGCATCAAGCGCTTCTTAGCAACCTGAATCCCCATTGAGGGGCGCAAGTTTTCACGCATTCCCAGCATTGCACTGGCAGGTACACCATGAATGTCGATGACGGCGATAGTTCCCTTGCCACTAATCAAATCCTTGAGATCTGAAACTGTGCCTTTCTTCCAAGGTGCGACCTTTGGTATCACAAGATCACCTCCACCTAGTGAGATGGACCCATTGTGGTCTTAACGTATAGAGAACGAATGGTTCCTGCGCCGCGCTCCAACTTGTTGGTTACACGGGTCCAGACTGTCATTGCATTATTGATGAGTTCTTCCTCAGAGAGGGATAAAGTTCCAATCGCTGCATGGAAGGTGATTCTGTCCCTACTCCTAACAACAACTGTGCTCTCTAGTCCCTTGGCAATCATTCCGGGGTCAACGTTGGGCGGAACTGGGCGTGGCATCTTTCCACGAGGTCCTAGAACCACACCGAGATAACGGCCGATAAGTCCCATGTGAGGAACTTCTGAAAGGAAATAATCGTACTTCTTTGCAATCTTCTTGGCCTTCATCTTGTCTCCACCCAATTCCTCAATCTGTGTTGGGTCGATGACGGTGATGCCGGCTTCCTTGGCCTTCTGAGCTGCGTCAGCCGTAGCAAACATGGCAATCTTGGTCTCCTTACCACGTCCAGAAGGTAGGCGAACCTCTTCCTGAATACGGTTGGCTGGATTCTTCAAATCGACATCCTTGATGGTGAATGCCATGTCGATTGACTGAACAAATGAACGATTAGGTGCTGCCTCGATGGCGGCTTGTATTGCTTGGCTGATATTTTCTTGCATGATGAATCACCTCTGCGGTTAGCGAGGCCGAAACCTCTCCCGCAATCCGTGATGGCTTCAGAAGCGCTCGTCCCAATCTCCTCTTGAGATAACCTCCAATGCCTCCTTTGGCCAAAGCCCGTCGATTTTTACACGCATCGAAACACAAGTTCCGATGACTTCCTTGGTTTGAGCCTTGAGATCAGCACCAGTAAGGTGTCCATCTCCTGCCTTCTGCTTGGCTACCTCGATGGCCTTCTCAAGTGGA
>CAZGIY010000129.1:0-4484 GCA_964526445.1 uncultured Candidatus Poseidoniales archaeon | reverse complement strand
TTCATGGTTGAACCACCACCACTAGCAAAGATTCTGATGGCAATGTACAGCAATGTTCAGAATCCTAATCTTGCCGAGGAGGTCAGTATTGTTATCACCCTCAATAACAGTGGAGAAGCCGAGTGGCAAGGCACATTGATTTGTATTGCAGCAGATTCTACTACGCAGATTCTACAGACTCAGACAACGATTGACATTGGCCAAGAGGAATCTTGGAACATCACAACTTCAGCTCAACCTGGAAATGTTATTTGCAGCCTAAGTGGTGAACAAAGATTGGCAGAAGATAGTCAGCAAAGCGCATCCTACGCATTTGAGATGCTATCTGGTAATCTCCTCCCAGCAGGTGGTCAAGATATCAGCCTGAGTGGCGGCCCTTGGCATGTTGGAGATTTGGTTGAAGCATCGGTATTGATTCACAATGATGGACAAAGAGATGCCAATGCATCATTGTGGTTGAGCGATGCTGGGCAATGGTCCCAAGGAGATACAATCGAAATCCCCGTAGGAAGCAGTATGGAATTGACTGCAAGCCATCTCTTGTCAAACCAAGGAAATAGGAACCTCTCTTGGAAAATAAATAGCGCTGACTCTCTTGTTTCAGAAGAATTGGTAGGCGTTGAATCGCTCAACGTTTCTGCATCGCAGAACCTTAGTGTAGAGATTATCTCGACTTCTTGGGACGCTGTCGATGGAATTACAGTTTCTTGGATGGCTGAGCTAGGGTCTGGTCAGGGCAGAGTTGTCGATATTTCATTGGGATTTTTGATTCAGGGAGCGAGAGATGAACGAGTCACCATGCAATTGAACCTCGATCAAGGTCGTAGAACCATGCAAAGTAATCTTGGAAAATATGCTGGCCAAGGCTTGGTCTATATCGATGCGGATCCAATTGAATGGGTTGCTGTGGACAACCAATTAGCGACTCAAACTATGCCATCATTACGGCCTGATGTAAAAGTTGAGATCGACAAGGTCAGTCAACCTTCAAGACCTTCTCCTGGAAACAGCGCTACTATCTCCTGTACAATAAGCAATGATGGAGCGCGCTCATCAGAAGGTGTTCTAGCACTAATTGGTAGTGACGGTCAAATCATTTCTGAGAAAGAAATTGGACGCATGGAAGGAACGCAAACCATCGAATTTACAATTAATTCATGGCCAGATGATGAAGACAACCCCCTCACCTGTAGATGGACTGCAGATTCCGTTCATTCATCTACCCACACCTATCTCTCGGACATGGACCCTGTTGAACAGGAAGATGAGGGAGATTTTGCTTCTATTCCGGTTAATGAAATCGGTACAGGAGTAGCCATCGCTCTAGGAATTGCGATATTGATCAGACTCGGCAGCAATTGGACCGGTGATGCAGAGGCAAGGGCAGAAAGGCGAGAAAAGAGAGAAGCCGAAAGAGAAGAAAGAGCAAGGAACAGAGAGAAGGATGAGACCTTGGCCAAGGATGAGAAAAGAGAAATATCCTGTAGCAATTGTGACCAGGGACTGAAAGTACCATCTTCTTACTCGGGTAAAGTCGCCTGCCCATCATGCAAAAATCAATTCGAGGTTGAGGCCATTAGTATTCCAAAACCCGTTACCACTGATGAGGAGGAATTAGATCTAGAAGAGGAGTGGCTTGATATCGGGGATGAAGATGAAGCCGAGGTGGTTGAAGAACCAAGGGAAGTTACAGTTTCATCCAATACTGATATTCTAGCATGTCCTGAATGCTCCTCCAAGTTGCGAGTTCCTATAGAGAAACGCCCTGCGATGGCTAGGTGTCCTGCTTGCAAGGCTGAATTCAGAGCATTGGCTGAATGAATCATCAAGGGTTCATTTCATCAACAGTAATCCCCTGCCAAAGGCGTGAGCAAAGGTCATTTTCAGGAATTTGAGGATGAATACATGGAAACATTGTATGAATTCTGGGAGGATGATCCAGAGGCCATGATAAAGACTGGTCAGGTTGCCAAAGCATTGGATGTTTCACCTGCTAGTGCCACCGAGATGATTCAAAGGTTAGCAGGAAAGGGAATGATCGAATACTTTCCATATAAGGGATTGAAACTAACCGAAATTGGACTAGTTGCCGGTGGGAGAATGAAGAAAAGGCATCGTCTAGCCGAATGCCTACTAATCGACGTACTTGGATTCACTGGAGATGCTCACGAAGCGGCCTGCATGCTTGAACACGCTCTAACAGATGAGTTGGAAGAAAGTCTAGATTACCTTTTAGGAAGGCCAACGAAAGACCCCTCAGGAAAGGAGATTCCACGTTCATCTGAATTGAATGTGGATATAGATTTGAAAAACTCTCTAATAATAGCAACTTCGCTTGAGGAAGGTGAAGAAGGAGTATTAGTCTCTATCAGCATGACTGCTGAAGAAAGAATGACACTTGCTGAACTAGGGATTGAAACTGGTAAGAGAATAAGTAGAACCAGTACTGGTTTAATCATTGATTCTGTGGCTTTCGAGATTGATGAATCATTGTTGAATCGACTATTAATTTCCACGAGTCATTGAGAATCATCTTCAACCTGAACCCGATGTGATACCATGCGAGCCGACCAAGACGGGAAAACCGATGACGAGGCGGACGATTCTGAGAATGACGAAGAAGACTTGGTAGGAGATATTCTATCGAAGGCCAAGGATATTCCTGAAGAGAAAGAAAAGGAAGAAGTGGACGATGAACCTAATGATGGTCAGCGACAAAGCATCGTCGAAAAAATTTCTAGCAGCATTCAATCGATGGGTCAACTTTCTACAGAGGAGGAAGAAAGAGCAGAGGCTCAGAGGGAAATTGACCGACAAATCCTGATGACTACAAATGAACTCAACGATGATGTTTGGAGTGAATCCGAAAAAGAAAAGCACGCAATGATGCAAAGACTGGAAAAAGGATTGATGCGTATAGATCGACCGTTCCTGACCAGTGGAGTTCAACTGTTGGTACTGCTACCTGCGATAATCATCCTACTTGAGATAATGGCATGGAATTGGTGGGACAAATCTCCAGGGTGGTGGGAGAACAGTGTTGAAGATGTATTGGGCATAGAATTCGGTTTCACCATGGTTCTTTCTGCGGTGATGGTTTCTGGAGCCTGGATGTTGGCTTCTTTCATTACTCGACAGCGTTTGTGGGTAACTCAAACCATCATGGCCAATGAAGTGGATAGATTCCAGAAGATGGGAAGGCCATTCTCAAGTATGCACGGATATCCAGCATTCAAGGACTCAACTTCGGGAAGTTTGAAACAACGTACAACCACCCTGATGTTGTGCACTACTGCCTTCCTATTTTTCCTTCTAGGACTATTCAATGATCTCTCTACAGATTTCGGAGTTAGTATAATGTTACTTGGCCTAGGTACCACTTTCCTAGGATTGGGTCTACATCTCGTTAGTTCGGACAATCTGTACAGTACCTATGAGCCAGGTGGAATCTTATCTGTATACGACCCACCCGTTCATCCTGCTTTGTTGGGTCAAGTTTTCTCAGATTTGATGCTGACGCATATGGACCCATTTCTGAGAATGCGATTTGAGGACTTCATGCAAAAATTCCGTACCGCCTTATTACCAGGATTCGACCCAATTATCGGTAGAGAAAGACTGTTTTACATCCTACATCTACACCGCAAAGGTTCGTTATCAAATGAAGAAAGATTCAGAGAAGTGGCTGAGATTATTGAAGAGGATGATATTGATGGGATTCTCAATCACCCTTTCTTTAATGACGAGGTATGGGAAAAACTTGTCAATAGGTGTAAGGAAAAATGCCCCTCATTCTTCCGCATTCTTGACCGCTTGGAACACTCATTGAGAGTTGACGTTAGTGGATTCAAGGATAAGGAATTGATTTTCGACGTAGATATGGAGAATGTGGTATATCAACATGCCAGCCTGTTCTGCCTTTTGGTTAACAATAGTAAAGAGGAACGCAATGTAGTGCTGCGAATCGAATCTCCTGATTTCCGACCTGAAGTAATACACATGAACCTTAGTCTTCCACCAGCATCCAACATGATATCCTCCCTGCCCTCTGAATTGGCATTGAGCAGTGAAGGAGATGATGACGTATTGGCAGCAATAGCCAATCTACTCAATCTCGGTAAATTGAATTGGCAAACTCTCCTACCCATTCGCCTCGGAGAAGCAACCGTTTCTGTCAGTCTTGAAGATGAAGATGGAGATCTTATTCTAGGCAAGGTGGTCAATCTCAGAGTGAAAAGTGAGTGGAACCAGAAATTGACCAAATTAAGTGGACTCATCACATTGGCAGCAGGATCTCTAGCCATTCTAAGTGCTGTATCTTTGCCCTTATTGTCTATGCTTTCCTAGTGAATATGCCCTCAGGATGTGAAGGAACAGTATTGAAACGGTCCAAGCCATCCCACGACCCATGTCCGAGGCGGATTCAGGTCAAGATCAAGCCGTCGAAGAGACAGGTGACCTGCGCGACAAGTTGCAAGCCATGG
>CAZGIY010000128.1:0-4512 GCA_964526445.1 uncultured Candidatus Poseidoniales archaeon | reverse complement strand
CCGCGAGCATTGACAGGACCTACATGAAGGACCGTCTTCTCGTCAGCCATGCAGGGCGCTGTTGGTTTCTACTGATGAGTCTTGAGTCGCAGAACCTGTTCAGGTCGATAACTTGGCTTCTGAGCATATTCTTCGGGGTGAATGTGAATAGACATCGGTTTGACGGGAGCATATGGTCGATGCGCCGTTTCTGCTGGCTACCGCTGAGTTGAGCGTTGCCGGCTTAGCAGCGTTACCGTTCATTCTGCACAGATCCAGAATATCAAAATGGTTGCAGAAAGATGCGCTTCAGCCATCTGGTGATGGCGAAAGCATTGGACTAACCCTAGTATTACCAGTGTGGAATGAAGAGAAGATTATCATTGAGAAGTTGAAGAACCTCGCTTCGCAGGATTTCCCCCGCAAGAATCTAGAATTGATCATCATCGATTCTGCTTCCACAGACTCTACTGTTTCGCTGATTGAGGGTTGGTTGAAGAAGAATCCAAAGGAATTTCCATCGCATCAATTGATTCAGATGGAACAAAGGTTGGGTAAGACCGAGGCGGTGAAACGCGCATTCGATGCTGCTTCAGAGGACAAAACCCTGATTGCAATGACCGATGCTGATGCAATGATGCCGGATACTGGAGCTTTGAAGAGACTAGCCTCCTGGTTTGAAGATGCGACAATTGGAGCAGTAGGGGGCACACCGAATCGTCAAACAGAATCTGATAAAGCCCATGTCAAATTAGAGCAAGGGTATCGAAACTTGTTCACACAACAACGTATTGCTGAATCACAAGCAGACAGTACTCCATTTCTGGAAGGTTCCTTAGTCGCTTTTCGAAAACAATTCATCGACACCTCACTCCTCGATTGTAGTTCTAATGCCGATGATTCTCAATTAGCCACCATGGCGCGATTGAATGGAGGACGGAGCATCCAAGACCCCAAATTGTTGTTTGAAGAAGGAACACCATCCAGTAATGCTGGGCGGCGTCAAAGGAAAGTCAGACGTGCTCAGGGATTATGCAGGCACTTGTGGCGTAATAGAAATTCATGGTTCGCAAAGAAACATGGCCAATTTGGAAAGATACTGGGCAATCAAGGAATCATGCACATTTTCGCTCCTTGGTTACTATTGATTGCAATGATGCTAGGTTTCTCACGCTGGTTCATGATCTCAACCGGCGAGGATTCTCTCATCGAAGGGTGGGGATTGGCCCTATTCCTCTTTGAATTACTCATTCTGTTATCTCTGTTCAGTATTATGCTGAACATACAACTCCCTGGCCTTGGATTAATGCAAACATATCTTGATGGGATGTTCAGCCTATTCTTAGCTCATATCTTAATCCTTAGAGGAAAGAGCCTGCATATCTGGGAACAACCTGAACGGAAATGAGTCCTAGAATTTGAATAATGAATTTCTAAGTAACAAAAAAAAGGCCCCCGAGGCGGCCGAGGCCGCCCCGAGGGCATATTGCTCAGAATCGTGCTCCAGCTCCGATTCTGTATTCTCTATGATCTAGAACCTGTATCCCGAATCACTTCAGGTTTACAACTGCGGACATTATAACATCGCCGTCAGTCTTGATACGAACGGTTAGTTGGCAGTCCTCCTCGCAGAAAGCGTAACCATTGGAGGAGATGATCAGAGTCTCTCCCTTCTCCCAGTGGGTTTCTTCTTCTCCGCCGTGCTCAGCAGCGAAACAATCGTTGCTAGGTGCACTTACATCTCCGTTGTCGCATGTGTGCGGTACGCTGTCCTTAACTACCTCAATCTGGACTAGTGCCCAGTCTAGGTTCGCTCCGTTTCCGAAGGTCAGGCTCATTAGTCCTGCATCATCTTCAACTTCGTCGGTGTGGTCAATAGCAGTAAGGGTGTACATGCTTGGTCCGTCTCCTTGGTTCTGGCTTGCAAGGTCACTGGCCCATACGTACAGCACACCTGCTAGAACCACAGTGATCGCAACCATTAGGATGGTAGCGATAACAGGGCTCACAGCCTCATCATTCTTCATTTCATTCTTCATTTCTTTTGTCCTCCTCCCCTATTGGGGCAACGCTCGGCAGGTTGGGTGTAGTATATAATTCTAATCACGCCCCAATTCGCGCAGCGCGCGAAAAAACGTTGTACTGAAGAGCATGTCCGCTACATCGAATGTTACATTATGATAGTGCCGGATGGTGGTACAGACCTTTTGTAGAGAGGAATGGTTGTCAAATCGCGATTTTTTTGTTCCTTTTTCTATACAATTCTGTTTTTCTTACAATTAATTCTAACTCTCTAAGGATAAATCAGTAATCAATGTGACATATCAAACTAGGCCTATCGAGGTGAACAGGGTGAGAGCCCGCGAAGAGGGGATGGGATGCACTCAACGAAAACTCGCAGCCCTGTTCAGTAACAGTTGGGGTGCCGTGAGCGTATAATCGTTATGGAAAGCCGTAAAACAACGGTTTTTCTGCCATCCAGTATTATTCCACTGTAAGGATTTTTGGCCCACCTGGGGTAATCATGACTGTATGTTCAAACTGACCGATCATGCCGCCGTCTGCGCAACGCAATGCATGATATGTCTCTAGGAACCTGATTTGGGTCAATTTCTTGATCAATGCATTCCACTTACTTTGTCTACTTGCCTCATCGGCATCGGGAAACGGTTTTTCCAACAATGGAAAGGCCCACCTTTCTGCAAAAGGTAGAGTTCCATATCTCTCTTCGATATTTCTAGCCAATTGTGCACCTAGAGGTTTCAATTTCTTCTTTGACAATGCCTTTCGCCATTGAACATCCCCAGTAACTCTGTAAATATTTGAAGAAGTTCTAGGGGGAATATTCTCGATTAATCCCTGTTCACCGGTTGTGCAGAATGGTTCAACAGCATAGACTTGGCCTTCTTCTACTACACCCTTGAAAGAAGGGTTTTCTGGACCACAGGCATAAGATGGTATGGAAACTCCTGCGTGCAATATCCACGGTTTCAACTGATGTCCACAGAGGTTTCTGATTGGCTCAAAACCTGCGTCTTTGGCTGCCTGATGGGCCGCTTCGCCAACCTTATGCCAAGGAGTTCCTGGATGCATCATCTCGATAGCGCTGTCTCTAGACTCTTTTGCTGCTCTAATTTGTTCAGTGTGTAAATTTCCATTGCCGACTTCAACGCTAATGGCATTGTCGCCAATACATCCATGAATATGGACGCCAATATCTAACTTCACCAAATCGCCCTTCTGGAAGACCATGTCTCCTTGCCACCCTTCTGGTGGTGTTTCAGCATGATCAGTAGTGTAGTGTGCCGCAATCTCATTGACGCTAATTGTGGAGGGGAAGGCTGGCTTACCACCATGTCTATGGATGAACCTCTCTGCAGAATGGATTACCTCATCCCAAGTCTTCCCTGGCTGAATCTCATCCTTGATGGCCTCTAATGCTCGACGTGCAACATGGCCAGCATCTCGCCAATGTTTTACCTCTAATTCGGGCTCCATGCCATCACGTCCTGAATGGAGACAACGCCTTCTCTCATAACCGTTACCAATAACCCTAGATTCAATTCATCGGCTTCCTCCAGTCTTACTAAAGTGCTAGGTAAGCCTCCAACACACTCTCCTTGGATTACTGAATCTATCCCTAATCCCAATGATTCGGCAGCAGATATCACATCACCAGCTACTTCCTCTCCAGCTAGATTAGCGCTAGTTGCTGTGATTGGCCCAACCAATTCTGCAAGTGCTCTAGCTACCGGATGTGATAGAACTCGTATGGCAACTTTATCTCCACCCAAACGTGAATCCACTTCTTCGACTGCATCCAACAACAAGGTGATGGACCCTTTTGGGAAGGTATCAAGAAATTCTTCTGCTACTTCTGGTATCTTGGCTATTTTCGCGGCATCGTTCAATTCAGCAACTCCAAGGCTAACTGGTTTATTCACATCCCTACTCTTGAGTGAAAACAAGGCATCCAATGCTGACTCTTCTGGAATACAAGCCAATCCGGGTTGGGTACTGGTTGGAAAAACGATGCTTTGTCCTGAACGCAATTTTGCAATTATTGAATTATCAAGTTGCACCATCATTTCACATCCATTCACTCACATATCGCTTTGCAATAACATGAGCATCTGCATCGTTCTCGGTTTTGATCAACAACTTTCCACTTGGGTATAGGGTCAATTTGGTCTCCCCTTCAAATATCCAACAGAATCTTGTCTGAATTTTCAATTCCCAACCAGACTCCGCAATTCTAGGCCCCACTTCATCGAGATTTATCTCCTTGACATTTTCAGGAATGACTGTCCAAGAGGCTCTGGAACTGCACAATTCCAGAAGATAGGGCTCCTGACTCAATTTCTCACCTGCAAGGTGGACTGACAATTCGCATATCAATCCTGTGGAGGAGATGACGGGGGGCCGGATGGAGGCCCCGCTGGAGGCCCCGCTGGAGGGCCGGATGGAGGCCCTGAGGGAGGGCCGGATGGAGGCCCCGCTGAAGGGGTGGATGGTGGACCGGCTGGTGGAGAT
>CAZGIY010000127.1:0-4517 GCA_964526445.1 uncultured Candidatus Poseidoniales archaeon | reverse complement strand
TTGGGTCTAGTTACCGCAGTCTTGATCGCAATGGCTTGGATGACCGGTGGCAATTTGACATTGCATCTTGGTCCAGTCAAGTTTGAAGCCGGAGGTACACTATCAGGTGCTGCAATTCTATGGTTCAGTCTGTTGATTGGATATTTTGGTGCGGTCAACATGAAACGCGTTCCATGGATGCCAGTAGGGCTAGCATTTGCCTTGTTCCTGATTCCTTCGCCCAGTAATCAGTTCACCTGGGCAGTGACTTTGTTGATGCTACCATATCTCCTTTGGAAACCAGATAGTAGGCACTGGGTTAGACAGGCTACATTCTGCTGTGCAGCATTTGCTTTCCTCATCGTTGATTGGATGAGTCACGCCGAGCGAACTTCGGGTGTGCAATTTTGGGGTTCCATTGAAGGGAACTTAATCCATATCATCCCTCTGGCTTTGCTAAGTATTGGCGAGTGGGCACGTCGTTTAGGCAGAATTTCCGGTAATTCATTCCGCATTGCCATGATGTTGGTCGTCGCCTCTCCTTCGATGCTGATTGAAGCAAATAGCTTGATTCCATGGGCTTTCTCGCTATACCTGATAATTGTTGCAGCAGAAGTGTCTCGCAGAGAAGTTGAGGGATTGAATCAGCGCATGGAAGCATCATTGACGATTTTTACTAGTATGGCATTGACAACGATGTTGGCAGCATTTGGTCGTCTTGAGATTAATTGGGAGGGAATGCCGGAACTTGATGGATTCAATTTGGTGTTGGCCCTTATCGCCATAGCATATTTCGTATTGGGTAAATTCAGCAAGGTGGATGAACTCGATATTGGCCACTTACATGCTTGGATGTTACAAAGCGGAGGCCGTCTTCCTGTCTTCGACCCCAAGACTGGTGTGGTCACGGTCCCTAAGCCAAAAGTTCAGGATTTAGAGAATCCAGATTGGTTGGCGAAGAGTTGGGGGCCGCTGGCCAAAGCCTCATTGATAGGCCCCCTGATTCTATTTGGCATATCTTTGGCTTCGGTTGATTCCGCAGCCTTGCTTGACAAGTATTGGGTCATCTTCTTGGCTCTTCCAGTTGCAGTATTAATCTCGGCGGTATTGAACACTAAGGAGAGTACTGCTGCTTCTAGGGCAGTTGCTGTCAGCATACTGTGGTTCTTGGCATTACCATTATCGATCAAGTTTCATGAGAATGGAGATTTCAACGGTTCTCTAGAAATGTCTCGTTTCTTGTTTGATGTCATATTGTTAGCTGGACCATTGGCTGTTCACCTAATTCTCCAGAAGCGCGGTTTGACTGAAGCAGAGATGTCAAGGAATGCAGATTCAGTAGCTCTAATCGGACTGTTGTTGATTGGAACCTTGGATACGAGTGGTGGTTTGGTATTCTTCACGATGTTTGCTATTGTGGCCCATAACATATGGCAACATAGTTTGACCGGAGTGGCTTATTTCGCACCATTCACGCTGTTGTACATGGGCACGCATCCAGGTATGCCAGGAGGAATCTTGAATCAGATATTGGGAACTGGGGTTTTGTCAGATTTGTTGTTAAGTGATGGTTACATGTTGGACTTCAGAGTCTCTAGAATAGTGGGTTGGTTTGGCGCCGCATTAGCCTTGATGATGATTGTTAGAATCATTCAGGACCGAAGAAATCCTCCTGAACACGATGCTAGATTGTCCTTCATTTGGTCTGCTTTGGTACTGATGGTATCTATGCAGGCAGTCTTGATTGAGGGTGCATATCTTCTGCTGATCATGGTCACTATAATCGTGGTACTAGGCTGGGCAGCGGGTCGCAGTGAGGTATTCATTTTCGCCCCTTGGGCATATTTGATTGCTTTACCTTCTGCAATAGATGCAACTGTTGATGACTTGAGTGGAGGTGAAATAATGGGCTATTCCACTCTGTTATCAGGAATAATTACAATGCTTTTCTCATTGATGGCGAGAAATGGTACGATGTTCAAGTTCAGTTTCCCTGTAGTTGACACACGGGATGGTCCCAGAAATCTACTCTTCCATTCTACCAATAAAGATCGAGAACTGATTCAGAAGTATATGTATGGGACCGGATTGATTCTACTTTTCTTGTCTTTCGACATATACTATGGTATTTCCACCGTTCTGGCAGCAACATGGGTAACATATGATTCCTACAAGAATGGTGAACGGAATTTGTTCCTGTTTAGTCCGTTGTTACATGTCATCGCTTTGGTCAATGTAGAGAGGATGACTGAAACCATCTCAGTGTTTGGTCAAGATGTTACTGGCTATGGTGGTTGGATTCTTGTAATGTGGGGAATTACATTCTCAACTCTTGCTTGGAAACAATGGTACCCCGAGTGGGGTTGGTCAGAGGATGGCTCCGATTATTGGGGTTGGAACGATAGAATGGGAATGTTAGGAGTGATTTACTTCTGTATTGGAATTTGGTGGGCAGGCTTCGATTTCAGCACTTTGTTGGTCGCATTAATCATCATATTGTTCGGTGGAGCAATGGTTGCTATCGATCCTGAATCTGCTTGGCGTAGAGCCATGGGTGTGGCCTCTTCTACATTGGGAGGTATCGTAGCCTTAGTAGGTGACCATGACCAGACTTTAGGCGGTATTGTATTGATTATTGCAGGCCTTGCAGCCTTCATTCAAGCGGTCATGTATTTCCAGCGTTGGGGAGTTGGAATGGGCCAGATAAGTGTCGAAGAAGGTCAAGTAGTTGCGGAAGCAATGGATATACCACCTCCGGTGAGATCTGAAAAACCAGAAGAATCAGAATCTTCAATCTCCGCTCCAAAAACTCCCAGTGTTGCTGAACCGAAGGCAGAAGATGGGGAAGAAGACGAGGAAGAAGATGAGGAAGATTCACAATCTCCAAGATTAATTCCTGATGTTGAAGAGGTACTTGAGAACGAAGGAGTGCTCGATATGAGTGAGATGAGTACAGAATGCTCTGCAGCGGTTATCGATTTGATGAACGGTTTGGTTGACTCGGGACAGGGCTACAAGATACAACTCAATGAGAGCATGGCAAACAAGATTCGTTCGGCTTTGTTGACAACCGATTTCAGTGGTTTCATTCCAAGAGTCAATTTCGACAATATGGGTAGAGCGATTCTGTCATTTGAGGCAGATGCAAGTGCCTAGGTCCAATACGCCTCGCGTATCTCCTGATTGGCCTGCATGCATAGTACAACATCAGTAGGCCTGTCTGGGATGGTTGCTGAATTGTTGAGATGGGTGTAAATGGGCATAACATTGCTTTCATTGACCACACCCCAGCCCACCTGAGTACAAGGTGCGATTGGGGACATTGGGGTGGTTCCAGAAGTTGGGTCCCAAGTTGTGAATGATGGATACCAACCGCTGAGGTTCAGGGCATCTCGTATCTGATCATTGGAGATATTAGCGCTTCCATTGATTAGGAAACCATCTCTTGCGCCTGATTCAGTGTCATTGAATTCGGCTCTTAACCACATAATCACTTTCGAAAGTAGTCCTGCAGTTCGAGGAGTGGCGAAAGATGTCCCACTTGTAGTGTGATAGCCGTCTATATCCTGATGGTTGGGAAGATATTGGGTCCAGTCTGCTGCTACATCGGGATATGAACCACTCATCGTTTCCTTTTGGTCATCATCTTCTTCTGCATAGCCTGAAACTCCAATCGACCAAGGTGGTCCGGCGGTGGGGTCCTGAACTGCTGGAGATGGTGTATTGTCTGCGGCACCAGTGTGAATCTTATCATTCTCTACCACGGCTACTCTTGTGGCATCCTCTATGCCAGGAATTGGGACTGAACCAATTGGGCCGAATGATGTGGTCAAAATGTCGACAAATGGGGTATTTGCAGCGGCTAGAACTGCGTTATCGCTGAATCCTTCGACGAAGAAAATGACAGCATCAGGGTTGGCATTCAATACGGCTCCAGTGACTGCGGTTCCGTGCCCGTCAGAGGGGTCATCGAGAATCAGAGTCCCCGAATCTCCATCGGGGCTGGTGCCGATGATTCTAGTCCCGGGGAAGTATACCACGTCGGTGGTGGTAAGATTATTCCAGCAGGTCTCTTGGTCTGCAGAGAATCTCTCTTCGTAACTACCATTGAATGTCAGGTTACAGATTTTGTTGACGCCCAGCCCATCCAACAACCATTGGGGATAGGTGTCATTGGTTCTGAAGTGATCATGATAGACGTTGACTCCAGTATCGATTGGAGCAACAACTGAGTAGGCTGGCCAAACTTCCTCTTTCGGTGGTTCATCTTCGACAGTTTTCTTTTCTTCACCGAAGCAACCTACCATGCTGCTTGTAGCAACCAAGCCCACTATCAGAAGGGCGATTGCAGAGCGCATGAAGGGTGCGGACGACCGCTCACTCAAATCTATTCCTCTTCATCGCTCGACACGATGACGCCAGCATCCCATGCTTCCTCGAGCTGTTTCGCTCTCTCTTCAGTAAGACCCAATCCCTTGTAGGCGAAATCGAGCAACTTACGCTCATTCTCGGTCACTCCACCATCGTCAACCAATTCC
>CAZGIY010000126.1:0-4530 GCA_964526445.1 uncultured Candidatus Poseidoniales archaeon | reverse complement strand
ATGACTCCTCGCTTAACTTCAAATCGCTCCATGTTAGGGGTCCAGCGGCACTACTGAAATGATATTTTGGTTGGGAATGGCTGAAGTGGGGAATCACCTGCCGGTATCCATGCACGACCGGAGGCTACACCTCCTTGCGATATTTATCGCCTTACTATTGCTTCCAATACAGGTTTCTGGAGAAGGAGAGGACCACTCTATTGCAACACTTGATGAAATCGGTTCAATAGAAGAATTGGCACTTGGGATATCTGAAGCGGAATTGAGGCCACAAGGAGATTTACTGCTATTAGTTGGAGACGAAGGATATGCACACCTAATCGACTCATCAAATCCAGAAGATAGGAGTAAAGATATCTCATTGACATCCGGAAAACAGGAGGGACTCAACGCCTTATCTTGGCATCCTGGGGGGCAAAGTGCCCTTATCGTCGGCGAGAATGGCATGGTTCTCAGGTTCATGATGGACAACTATGCTCTAGAAACGGTTGATGGCAGAGGTATTCTGGAAGGTGAAAGGCAGAACAGTATCAAATGGAATAGAAATGGAGATACCGCCTATCTTGGGGGAGACAACGGTAGCATCTACAGTTACTCATCTGCTGAAGGGTTCAACAAATTGACTGAAACTAACAGTCCAGTGACTGGACTGGAATGTCACCCCTCTCCAGAAACTCGAATCTGTATGTTGACTACGGCTGGAGATGGGGTCGCTGTAATCGACTCCTACAATGAAGTGCATTGGATTTCCAACACTAACTCCGATACATGGGTGGATGTCATTTGTCCAGATGTTGCGCGCAAGACATGCATCTTAGTGGGTAGTGGTAAGCGCATAACCATGCTTAATCTAAACGCAGAGGACCCCAAATCAAGCACTACCAGCAATGCAATAGTCCTTACCCGCCTGAATGGAGAATTGACTGGAGCTTCGTTGATGGGAGATGGAAACATCGTCTTGCACGTTGCACCATATTCTCTGGCTGCCTACAGTCTTGCGAAAGAAATGAGTCCTTGGTCTGTAGTTACCGCCACCGATGTTGAAGACCTTGGAAGCATCAGAGGTTCGTCCATAGTTCATTTGTGGGGCACTCAAGATGATACTGGATTCATCATCTCCAGTAGTGGAGCCCTTGCAGAAATGACACCATTGCTAGAGGAGGAAGAAAAGGATGATTTGATGACAATTGCCGTGGTTACTCTGGTAGCAATCAGTGTTCCGGGAGTATTCTTGGGCATGTTATACATGAATTCAACCACCATGCAAAAATGGTGGCACAATATGGCTAAGAAACGTAGAAAACGCAAGGAATTGAAGAACAACTCCAGCAAATGAGGGCATTGCACCTAACAAGGTTCATGAACGCCTTCCAGCGCCAAGGAAACAGGAGGAATAGGAGTGGCTTACGAAGGACTCGATTTCTACGATATAGAATCACAACTCAGCGAAGAGGAAGTGATGGTACGTGACATGGTCCGTGATTGGGTGGATGAAGAGGTCATACCTAATATCGAAGAAGCCTGTAGAGATGGTCGCTTCCCTGAAGAATGGGGAAAAGCATTGGGCGAGATGGGCGTACTAGGAATGACTATCGATGAAAAATACGGCTGCGCAGGAATGTCATATGTTGCCTATGGACTGGTTTGTCAAGAACTAGAAAGAGGCGACAGTGGCTTACGTTCCTTCGCCAGTGTTCAAGGTTCATTGGCAATGTTCCCAATTTCTGCATTCGGTTCCGAAGAACAGAAGATGCACTATTTGCCTCGAATGGCCAGCGGCGAATGGATTGGCTGTTTCGGACTTACAGAACCAGATTACGGCTCAAACCCCGGAGACATGATCACTAGGGCGGTGGAAGATGGAGAGGAATACGTTCTCAATGGAGCCAAGATGTGGATTACTAACGGAACGGTTGCCGATGTTGCAATCGTGTGGGCCAAGTTGGATGGAGTCATTCGTGGATTCATTGTCGAAAGGGACGATGTCGGGTTCAGCGCTCCAGAGATGACTGGAAAACACTCGCTGAAGGCAAGTGTCACCAGCGAATTAGTATTCCAAGACTGTAGAATTCCCAAGGATAGAATCCTACCAGATGTCAAAGGCTTGAAAGGTCCATTCTCGTGTTTGAACAATGCCAGATATGGAATCTCCTGGGGAGCCATTGGTTCAGCACAAGCCTGTTTCCACTCCGCCAAGGAATACGCATTATCTAGAATCCAATTTGAACACCCCATCGCTTCGTATCAATTAGTACAGAATAAGCTGGCTTGGATGCTCAGAGAGATCACAAAAGGGCAGTTGCTCGCTTTGCACCTCGGGCGTAAGAAAGACGACGGTAGTTGGTTCCCCGAACAAATTAGTCTTGCCAAGATGAACAACGTCGACATGGCACTAGAAATCGCTAGAATGGCTAGAGATATCCATGGCGCTAATGGTATCCTCGACGAATACCCAATAATGCGCCATATGGCCAACCTTGAATCGGTGAAAACCTACGAAGGAACTCACGACATCCACAATCTAATCATAGGGCGATGGATAACCGGAATCCAAGCATTCACTCGTTCTGTCTAAGCCAGTGGTCGGCTGGCAATATTCATCAATGGGCTTCAAGTCCAAAGGCTGTCCACTACGTGGAACAGGTGACAAAATGACTGAAATTGCTGTACTTGTAAAGAGAGTCCCAGATACAAATGCGCAGATTCTAGTTTCGGGTGACAGGGTAGATTTATCCGCAGTTAAATGGGTCATGAGCCCTTACGATGAATTCGCACTAGAGGCGGCCATGTTGCACAAAGAGGCTAAGGGGGGCAATGTCACAGCAATCACTCTAGGAAATGCCGACTGCGACAAGGTCCTCAAAGATGCCAAAGCCGTTGGCGTAGACCGAATCATTCGCATATGGGATGACTCTTGGTCTGATCTAGATTCTAATCAGGCACAGACTGCCTTAGCCAATGTCATTCGAGATTTGGGTATCAACATCGTATACTGCGGTAAATCCGCAGCAGACACTGGTGCCGGTTCTACTGGCCCTGGAGTTGCAGAGCGCTTGGGGTGGGCCAGTGCAAGCAACATCATTGGACTTGAATTCGAAGATACTGGAGTTGAGGCGATGGTCCCAGCGGCTACTGGCAATGCTCGTACAGGAGTCTCCCTACCAGCAGTGATTTCATGCGACAAAGGATTCTGCAAACCTCGCAAGCCTAATGTCAAGGGAATCATGATGGCAAAAAGAACGCAGGTAGAAGTTATGTCATCGGATATTCCTTCATCCAGTGTCAGTATCATCTCCCATTCCCCCCCTCCAAAGAAGGCCCCCGGTCAAACCTTTGAGGGTGCGTCTGAAGTGCCTAGCGTGGTGGCAGCATTGCGAAACGACGCCAATGTTATCTGAGGTGAGAAAATGAGCGAAACGATAGTCATAGCAGAAACTAGAGATGGAGAACTTCACCCAGTGACCGCAGAATTGGTCAGTGCAGCAAACAATCTTGGTGATTCAACCACCATAGTTGTTCCAAGTATAAACGATGCAGCAGCGAATTCCGCTTCAAGTATCGCTGGAGTCAGCAAAGTCATCGCTTGTGTAGGCGACTGTTTTGCTGCTTACGATGCCGCTTCTTGGGCTGAAGCAATCGATTCGTGTGCTCCTTCGGGAGTCATTGTCTGTGCTGCTAGCCAGAACGGTAAGGACTTGGCCAGCAGACTAGCTGCACGTCGATCCATCTCTGTTGTCCAAGATGTTGTTGGAATCGATGGGGGCACATTGACGCAACCAATCTATTCCGGTAAAGCGATGCAGAATCTCTCTCTGAACGGAGATGCGGTAATCAGCGTGCGAGCCAATACCTTTGCAGCAGCAGGGGGTGGCGGAAGCGCAGACGTCTCAGTCATGAACCAGTCTGCAGATGTTGCAACTGCGGTAAGAGAGATGATTGCCAAAGCCAGTGAAAGATTGGATGTTGCAGAAGCAGATATCATCATCTCAGGAGGACGCGGAATGCAGGACCCTGCCAACTTCGCCAACCTTGAGCGCTTGGCAGATACCCTAGGTGCAGCTGTCGGTGCAAGTAGAGCAGCTGTCGATACTTGGGAAGAAATACCTCACAGCATGCAAGTAGGACAGACCGGTAAGACCGTCAATCCGAGCCTATACATCGCCGTAGGTATCAGCGGTGCCATCCAACACCTTGCTGGAATGCGTACCTCGAAGTATATTGTGGCCATCAACAAAGATCCTGAAGCACCTATCTTCAAGCACGCAGATTACGGAATTGTCTCTACTTGGGAAGATGCACTGCCAGTTCTTGAGTCAGAACTCAAGGCCCTACTCGGCTGAACCGTCTTGCGACAGCATCAAACCCATGATGCCTCATCAAGGTCCATGACAGAAGACAAGGGTGACAAGAAAGGAATGGTCGCCAAGGCCGTATTGGCCGCTGGACTGATGTGGAAAGGCGCGAAGATGGTCAAACCCGAGAATCGCGAGGAATTCATGGAGGTTGTCAAGGATCCGAAAACATGGGGCG
>CAZGIY010000125.1:0-4548 GCA_964526445.1 uncultured Candidatus Poseidoniales archaeon | reverse complement strand
GTTCGACGAATGATGCCAATACCTATGGAGGTGCCGGATATCTCTGACGAGGTCACTCTTGCAAGGTACCCTTTCCTACCTCAATCAGGACCATGGATACAAATGATGGCTCAAACAGAAGGTATCGATTTAGATTCCCTGTTAGAATCCGAATTCTTAGAGGAGACCCGTACAAAAGGGAGGTTACGCTTAGTCGAATCCATTGCCAATGATGGTGGAGTGGATGCGATGGCCATGCGAGACATTCATACTCAAGAAGGGCGTTTACTAGAGGCTTTTAGTTTCACATATTCAAGACTCGTCGCATGCGCTTGCGATCAAGATGTCATTCTATCCAAATGGGCACAGGCTGAAGCTGAGCGCGCAGAAAAATTACTGGCCATGGACATAGAGAATATCGAAAATATCGCCAAAACCTATCTTTCTGATATCCGCAAAGTAGAGGCTGTAATTGTCGGGGGCAAAGATAGCCGAAGTGGGGTAATCTGGGAAATTGGGTTATCGGATTTTATCGAATTATCTCCCGGAATAACAGGACCACGTTGGAGATTACCTAATCAGGATTTGAACAAGGGGTGGGTAACTCTCAGGGAAGAGTCTAATTATTCAAGCCAAGCCAAATTAGCACGATTATTAAGGCAGAGAATCAAGAATGAAATCCTCAGAGATGCACTTCTCAAGAGTGAGAATTTGAATGATGAATTAGTCATGAGATTAGCGGAAGCAACCGCCATGGTGGTTGGCTTACTACAACATAGAGCCAGTGCGGATCTGCAATTGAGTGGGGCGGATGTAGAAGATTGGCCCCCTTGTATGAAAAAAGCTGTAGCTGAATTAGAACAGGGCGTCAATGTAAATCACTTCGGGAGATTATTCCTTGCTTCAATGGCCAGAACCATGGGTATTCCAACCGAGAATTGTGTTGAATTCTTTCACAACGCACCAGATTTCAACGCTGAAACGACGAGTTACCAAGTGGGTCACGTCTATGACAGAGAGTATACACCTGCAGGGTGTGCAAAATTAAAGTTGAATGCTCGGTGTGCTGTCATGACAGGTGATGACAGACTTTGTGACCAAAGTTGGATGGATCACCCACTGAAATATCTCAGAGCAAAGCAACGCTCTAGATTACGCGACTCCGAATCCGCTCAAGATGAGGGGGAAACTAGCGAAGAAAAGGACGAAACGCGCGATGGTTCATGAAGGGAAGACCTCCTGCCTAACATGAACGAAGGGGGATGGAGAAAGTGACGCGAACCCTCATCCTTACAGTCGACAGAGATGACGACTTAGGTTCCAAAGCCGCCATCAGAGGGCCTGTGGTTGGAAGACGGCAGGTCTTGACCGCAGCACTTCGCTTAGGAATTGCAGACCCAGAAGAAAGCGATACTAATGCTATTCTAGGGGCATTGAATCAACATGATTCTTTGGCTGAGAGTTCTGAAAGTGGAGACGATGTTGAAATCGCTATCCTAACGGGAGACGAGAAAGTTGGTGTTCGTTCTGACCGCGCCATTGCTGCTCAACTTGAGGAAGTCGTGGCAGAGTTTCAACCGGACCGCGCCATACTGGTGACCGATGGTGCAGAAGATGAGTCGGTTCTGCCAATCCTCCAAAGTCAGGTAAGAATTGATCATGTGCAGAAGATAATCGTCAAACAATCAAAAGGGATTGAAAGCACCTATTACTACATTGTCAAGGCTCTTGAAGACCCGAAATGGCGGGCCAAGATGTTGGTTCCAATCGCAGTCATCCTAATGATTATCGGGATGGGAATAATGCTGCCTGATGATATAGGCGCCTTACTTATTGGTGGCCTACCCTTCGTCTTTGGATTCTATCTATTGGCTAAAGGTCTTGGATTGGAGAACACTCTTGGAAGAGTTGTTGCTGAAATGCGAGAGAATGCGGATGCTGCCATGTTCTCGTCATTGATGTGGGCCGGTTCTATTTTCGCTGCCATCTTCGCTGTGGCACAGGCTTGGTCAGAATATACCGGTAGAATCGGAGCGGGCGATTCACGAGGTATTGCATATCTTTCAGCCGTTCATCAATCATTAGCATGGATCATCATCGTTTTCCTATTGACCACTGCTGGATTGATGATACTCAAACTCAGACGTGGATCTTTCAGTGGTCGATTAATCATCCTTGCAGCCTTCGGAATGATGGTTTATTCCTTCCTTAATCAGGCAATGAATATCGCCATCGAAGTATTGGGAGGGAAATCTTACCAATTCAACGTCGGACAAATAATTGCAGATGGAAGTGAGCCACTAGCATGGTTAGCAGTTCTATGGTTGACCATGACTATTGTACGAGGACTACAAGATCGACAGACCAGCGGAGAAAGATACTGGGGTATCTGAATCATTCAAAGAACGTTGATTCCATCATGCAACTAGGGCAATTTACCTTGATTGGTCTGATTGAAGGAATACCTAAAGGTGCATTGCAATGAGGGCAAATAATTGCTTCAGTAATCTCTTGTGCGCGCTGCAGAGATTTCGCACTAGGATCGTATTTCATGCGAAACCTGTGTGCGTCCTGAACTCTTTGTGCCGCAGTTGGAGCTGGAGTGCTGAATTGTTCCTCTGGCGAAGATGAATACTGGTCAGGGCTTGGTTGGAATGCTTGATCTGGATTTTTCCCATGATTGATAGCGCTGAGGTAATCATCCACCATCTTCAATAACGCATCCATCTGAATATTCTGCTCCCTCGAAATGCGTTCTGCAGCCAATAGGCGCTCATATTCATCCATATTTGCAAGCGATGCAATGACTTCCCCTGTTAAACCAGACATATGTTTGCCTTGAAGGTCTGAATGAAGAGTCTTTTGGCGATTCGATAGATGTTAGTTGACTCATCTATGTTCGATGCCGTCTGAAGAAGGCTTCAAAGAGGGTGGGCGTGGCGCCGAGGGCTGAGGAGCCAACATGGCAAGAGCAAGAAATCGCAAGAAAGGAAGCGGGACGGGAGCCGGAAACGGGAGCAAAGTCGCTGTGCGTCGCTTGACTTGCGGACGCGTTATGAATACCGCGCATACTATAGATGAAAAGGCCTCAGTGCACGAGGTACTGGAGGCACTTACAAAGAATGATTGGGATCACGTATTCATCGTGGGTGACGAAGGTTTACCTGTCGGACGTATTCACGCTGTAGATGTTCTCAAATTAACTTCGAGAAAGACTGTGAATAGTAACCTTGCCTGGATGATGGCAACGCCTGCAATGCAACTAGTGAATCTACCTCCATTGCAGGTTAGTTTGAAGACACCATTGCTAAAAGCTGGGGCGCTGATGCTGGCTCATGACCTCAACCAACTTGCAGTAGTTGATGAAGAAGGAATGCTTGTCGGTTTTGTAAGCCACGCAACCATGGCGATGCACCTGCCAAGATTCATACTTTGAACGAAATCATGGTAATCTCAAACCTTCTGGGGATGAATGATGCAGATTTCTTCGCCTAGGGCTTGGCCATGGAGCGCTGCTTCATCCCCTGAGCCCTTTCCAGAGCATGCATGGATCCAAACTCTTAGTACAATCCATCCGTTGATTTTGGCAGATTTGAATGCCGAACTAAATTTTTTCAATAATGAGCAATTGATTGAATGGCTCAATAATTGTGAAATGATAACTGAAAGTGGCAATATGGGACTCGAAAAATGGCTAGAAGAAAATAACAAGGCTCCAATAAACGAAAGAATCCCATTCATATTATGTGGGGAACTAGGAAATCCGCACAGATTAGTTGATTTGGGAATTTCGGGCATGCCAATAGTACCCATCCGAATGGATGGTATTTGTCGTGTATGGACCGATGTTATCGATGGTAGAGAAGTAACTCCTGGAATCCACCATGTAACTCTAGCTCGAACCAAAGGTTGGTGGGAATGCACGTGGTTAGGCTTTGCCAGTAAAGACGATGCAAGAAAAATGACAGAATGGTTGAACGATGGTGTTGGGACAAATTGGCGATGGTCTACACTTGCCGAGGGCAAAATCTCGATTCACATGGAGGGTAAATTGTATCCTCCCACTGAAAATATGATCTCCTGGGACGGGGCTACTGAAAGTGTGGAGGTGGAAATACCCAAAACAACGGGTCCAGAGATTGAAATATCGGCTCTGAAAGCAATTCTCTTCACCCGCCAAGGATGCTATGACAACAGAGGTAAACTGGCACGGTGTGCGCATATCAAACAGCGACAATTCCATGATTCGATGTTCAGAAGAGGTAGTTCGAAACAATGGAATGAAATCATTGATATCATTTGATTTCAGCATATTTCTGAGTTTTGGTGTGGTCAAATACACCAATTATGGGGGGGCCCACGGTAGTCCCAAACCTCCCCTATAACCCTAGCACCCTTAGCGTTGTTTGATGACCACCGAACGTGGAGAAGGAAGCCAGAAAAAGGCGAGACTTCAGCGATTGAAGGCAGAAATTATTGCCTATGTCGCTGATCGCCCGGGGTGCTGTGCAGCGGATATCGTTGACCACCTTGCGAACACCAGACGCATGAGGAACCATGGATTGACCG
>CAZGIY010000124.1:0-4560 GCA_964526445.1 uncultured Candidatus Poseidoniales archaeon | reverse complement strand
TTTGATTGGCTTATCGTTGGATATTTTTTCCAGTTGGAGCATTCTGTGTTGATTGCAATAGCCGGATTTACAGTTATTCCATTGCTTGCTTGGTTAGGTGCAATTTCGGTCTCTGATGATTTTGAGCAACAAATTACCGAGCGTAAGGAATTGCTTAGTGGGGCGCATGCACGATTGGGCATTCTAGGTAAGGGGAATCTGCGATTATTAGTAGCAAAGGAGTTCGTGGATTTAATTCGTAGCGGCACTATCAAGAAGATGATTGTCTCATATGCGGTACCTCTGTTGGTTCTATTGGCATTGGCTTGGTTAGTTGATTTCACCGATTCACCAATTCCGGTGAACTTGCTGACCTACGCACCATTCTTGGGATTCTTTGGTTTCAATTTCTATTCCTGGCTTACCGGAATTGATTCACCTGAGCATATGAACACCTTGCCGGTATCTGTACCGGAATTGATCAAAGCCAAGGTGGTCACCTACTTCTTGACCACTACATGGATCAGTGTATTGTTCCTGATGTTAATGGCATGGAAACTCGAGGCTTGGACGATGTTGCCAGTCGCATTGATAGTCATGATTGCGAACAGTATCTACATTGTTTGTTTGACAGCATTCCTGATGGGTTTGCGCCCCAATAAAGCTATTTTTGATGCATCGATCATGCTGTGGTTCTGGATTGGAACAGTGTTACCGCTTCTCGTGCTGTTCCTTCTGTCATTTACACAAGGAGATACCGCGTTTTACGATAATTGGTATCAACAGGTTTCCCAGAATGGTTTCAATGCCGAGGCCGTAGCATTTGATGATGACAGAATGCAAAGTGGCTTTACGGGAATTCTGACAATCTCTGTATTGTTGATTGCAGGCGGATGGTTCCTCCTCAAGTTGTTGGACCGCAAGTGGAAACATGCCCCATTCAATAATTGAGCCGGTTGATTGATTGACCAAAGGTGGTAGGAGCATACATGGCACTGGTGGTTGCGGTGGTTGGAATGCCCGGCTGTGGCAAGGGTGAATTGGCTGCAGTAGTATCTGCGGCTGGTCTTCCGGTGTTCTCCATGGGTGACATGATTAGAGCAGAAGTTGAATCACGAGGTCTTGAGGGTGACCCTATGGTATTTGGAAGGGTCGCTCAGGAACTCCGAGATGAATTCGGTTACGGAGTTCTCGCTGAGCGCTTGGCGCCCTTGGTTGAAGAGGCGACGAAAGAACATTCTCTGGTGTTGATAGAAGGTATGCGAGGAACGGACGAGAGGGATGTATTCCTCGGTCACTGGACAGATGGGTTCAGGGTTGTTGCCATCGTTGCTGATGCAGATGTCAGGTTCCACAGAATATCTTCACGCGGACGCGCCGAGGACGGGGATAGATTATCATTTGACGCGCGGGATCAAAGAGAATCAATGTGGGGGGTTAGTGAATTGATGGTTTTGGCCGATTGCACATTGGATAATTCCTCAGACCTCGATACATTCAAGAATGTCTCAGAGACTTGGTTGAAAACCGTGCTTCCGAGTGACTGAGGGCTCTATTGATGGGCATTTTCGACCTTGAAGAGCAACCAAAGGTTATAGTGGGTTTGAAGTCGTGGTCATCCCTGCCTACGGCAGGGGTCAACCTCTATGGCGAGAAAGAAGGGAGGAAAAAGAGGCGGTCGTCGTGGCCGTGGTGGTAAGCAACAGGTAGCGTATGATGAGTTGGATAAGTATCCCGTCATGCCGCCACATGCTTTCGCTAGGATTGTCCGTGACAGGCGAACTTTGAACATCATCTATCAAATCATTGAGCCCCCTCTAAACAAGAAGGAACAAGAGACTCGCGACGAATTGATAGACATTTTCATCAAGAGCCTGACTGCAAATATCGATGACATAGACGCAGACCCTTCAGCATATCTCAGGACAGCCATGGACAAGATCATCAAATCATATGGAATGAAGGTAAACAAGAAATCCAAGTCTAAGATTTTCTATTATCTTCGACGCGACATGATTGGCTATGGTAAGATGGACGTTCTGATGAACGATCCTAACGTAGAGGACGTTTCTTTAGATGGCACTGGAGTTCCTATCTTCGCATATCATCGTAAGTTTGAGTCTGTGGAGACTACTTGTCTATGGGAAACCGATGATGAGTTGGAATCATACGTCATTAAATTGGCTCAGCGTTGTGGAAAACACATTTCTGTTGCTGACCCATTGCTTGATGCTACACTTATGGATGGTTCCAGAATCGTCATGAAATTGGGACATGAAATTTCTACGCGCGGTTCGGCATTTTGTATTCGACGTTTCAAAGAAGACCCGTTCTCGCCGTGTGACATCGTTGCTTTCCGTACTATGTCTTCATTGATGGTTGCATATCTTTGGATTGCCTTCCAGAATGAAGTGCCGATGCTATTCGTCGGAGGTACGGCTTCGGGTAAGACCACCACTCTCAACGCAATGTGCATATTCATACCTTGGCAGATGAAGATTGTCAGTATCGAATCGACCAGAGAGGTGAACATACCGCAACCGAACTGGGTTCCGGGCCTTACCCGGCAAGGATTCGGAGGAGAGTCCAGCGAAGGAGAGATTGGAGAGTTCGAATTACTCAAGGCAGCGCTTCGTGAACGGCCAGAATACATCATTGTCGGTGAGATTCGTGGTGCAGAAGCATATGTTCTGTTCCAAGCGATGGCTACTGGGCATTGTGCATATTCAACTGTGCACGCTGACTCTGTTCCTTCTTTGGTACACAGATTGGAGAACAAACCAATCGATATTCCAAGAGTTCTATTACCAGCTCTGGAGGCTTGTTGTATTCAGATTCAGACTAGAATCAACGGTCAGCGTGTTCGAAGGACCAAACAAGTTGTCGAGATTGTCGGTATCGACCCTAATTCGATGGAGATAATCACTAATGAAGTATTCAGATGGGATCCAGCAACTGACGATTTCGTATTCAGTGGAAAGTCCTATGTCTTGGAGAAGATTATGGTAAAAATCAACTACAGTCAAGATGAGATGAGGAGAGAATTGAGGACTCGCAAGAGAATCCTTGAATGGATGGTACTGAATGATATCCGAAAGTCCGATCAGGTGTCGCAAATCATCACAGAATATTACGTGAGGCCTAATGAGATTCTTGCTCGGGTAGATGGACTGAGATAATCTTGGGAAGGGTGCTTGCATGGAGTTGACGGCCTGGCAGAAGATCTGTCACCGCCTGATTGGCAGGTTAGTAAAGAAGAGGGCTCGAAAAGACAAGGAGTTGTGCAAGACCCTTGAACAGGGCGCATACCCCCTGATGGTTGAGGTCTATTTGGCTACGAATATCATGACCAGCATTGCCGTGTTTTTGATATGTCTTGGAGTAATTACCATAGTTTTCTTCCCCACCATTGGGGCGATTGCACTCTATGAGAATATCCAAGACCCGGAAACTGAAACACCGTGTAAGATTTGGGAATATTGGAATCCAGACAAGGTGGAAAAGAATTGGGATCAGCCAGGTAAGGGTTGTCCAGATTACAAAACTTTGGAGGTCCCGACGTTCGTCAAAGTGTTGATTCCGATATTGTTTGGAGTTATTATTCCATATTTTTCTTACAAATACTTCAAAGGAACAGCGAAACGTTTGGCCAAACAAAGGGGCATGAAACTGGAAAAATATCTGCCATATGCTGCGTCGTATACTGCAGCGATGTCAGCAGCCAATGCTACGCCGGCCAAGATTTTCCGTTCATTGGCACTTAACGAAGATATCTATGGGGACATCGCTTACGATTCAGCGATGATTTACAGAGATATCAATCTGCTAGGTTATGACCTTCTATCGGCTATCAAACTCTCTGTAGATAGAGCGGCCTCACCTTGGTTGACTGAGTTCTTCCAAGGTATGGTTGGAACTTTGACTTCGGGAGGTAACCTGAAGTTGTATTTCTTGAATAGGGCTGAGCATTACATGCGTGAGAATAGAACACGTTTAGGAGTCTTCCTTGAGACTTTGGCTATGTTGGCGGAATCATATGTTGTGGTTGCTGTGGCGATGCCGCTCTTCCTGATCGTCATGCTGGTCATCATGTTCTGGGTATCTGGTTCCGGTTCGCAGATGAGTGAAGGTTTCCTTTACACAGTCATTATGGGAGTGATTCCAGCAATACACGTCGCTTATGCCTTGTTGGTATGGACGATGAGTGAAGAGCAGAAGATGTAGGGGGTGAGAGAATGGCGCGTAAGAAGGATAAGCTCAAGGTCGATCTCGAACTTCCAAAGAACGACACAACTCTGACCAAGTTGTACATCATTCTCGGAATTGGATTGATTACAGGGATGTCGAGTATGGGATTCTGGTTCATCAATTCCCCCTTCCTTCCTACTCCAAATGGACAGCCAATGTTTGTGAATATCGCATGTGGATGGGATCCTACATTCCAACCTGATCTCGATGCCAACGAATCTTGTGACTTGATGAAGGATATACCTCACACTTCTGTGTTTGAAGGACCAAAGCCGTGGACAAAGGTTATCGCTGAGGGGCAGAGGTTCACTGCTCCGGGGTTGTTACTTGAGG
>CAZGIY010000123.1:0-4616 GCA_964526445.1 uncultured Candidatus Poseidoniales archaeon | reverse complement strand
AGCCGGCGAGATACTACCTGATTTGGTTGAAGGGTGGCTAGTCTAAGGCATATTCTGTACTACTTGGCAATTTTTGGAATAGTGTCTACCAAAATCCTTTGAAACTGGTTATACCTCGAACAATCATGACTGGCCAAAAGGGCGACAAATCGGATGGGGACTTTGAATACAACCAAAAAACTGCAAAAGGGGTTCTCAAGGACCACGGATTGTCTAGTGAAGATGCATTGGTTGATGAAGCAAAGCACTTTGACGATAATGAGGACAAATTCCTCAACAGGAAAGAATTGACTGCTGCTGCCGAGGCAATAATCTCTGGGGAGACTAGGTCGGATGCTGGCGATGCGGATGAAGATGATATTGCTGAATATGCTTCAAGTGATTCAGATTCAGAAGTTGCATGCCCAGAGTGTGCAAAGATGATTCCAGCTACCTCCTCAATCTGCCCAGAATGCAAGCACTCATTTGATTGAGAGTTGCGGAGTGTTCAAATCAAGAAACTCTTCGATTTGTGCATGCGAACTTTGGCCGTATTCATCATGGCCAGTTTGCTACTACTTTCAGGATGTACCTTTCTTGAGGACGATATTGTTGAAGAAGTGGAGGAGAAAGAGGAAGTAGAACCCTTGGTCAAAGGGTGCACAGACCCTGAAGCAATGAATCATGACCCAGAAGCAGAAGAGGATGACGGAAGTTGCGAATACGAAGAACCTGAACCTGTCTTGGGCTGCACTGATTCCGATGCCGAGAATTACAACGAATCAGCCACAGAGGATGATGGTTCATGTTGGTACAAGGAGACCGAGCCTTGCAATGGGATGATCGACCTGTGTCACCGAACCTATGATCAAGTGACCTTTCCGGAAACGCACAATTCCTTCTCTACGCATGAAGACAACATCTACTATCCAGCGAGCAACCATAGAACTGGATTTCAGGCTCAGTGGGATGCTGGTATGAGGGCTTTCATGTTGGATACACATTACCTCACTAGTGCGGACCTAAGCGCTTCGGCAGTTCGGTTCTGTCACGGTGACCCAGATAGAGGATTCAGTCCATGCACCTATGGTGCAGTTGACCCATGGCAGTGGCTGAATAAATTGAAATCTGGAATGAATAGCGAAGACAGAGATATCGTGACTCTACTGATAGAGAACCACGTAGAAGGAGACCATCTCAAGGAATTATTCGATGATGTCGGACTATCTGATTGGTTGTATGTCCATGTATTTATTGCGGAATGGCCTACTCTCATCGATCTAAACAACATGGACAAGCGATTTGTTGTGTTTTGGGAACAATCCGGAGACTCAGCGCACCCGTATTTTCATGATTTCTTGACCTTTGGTTGGACTACTGATTATGCCGAAGAAAACACCGAATCGATGAATTGTGACCCATTGCGAGGCGACTCAAATCAGGTCGTTTTCCACATGAACAATTGGCTGAAGAATCAGGCTGGTCTATCAGACCCCACTCGTTCTGCTGAAGCCAATGATGTGGATTTCATGGTTGACCGAGCGATTGAATGTATGGAACAACACGGCAAAAGGCCAACCTTCATCGCTGTCGATTGGTGGGAGGATGGAGATGTAGTTGAAGCGGCACGGCGCGTAAATCTGCTCGGTGATCAGGCTTTATCTTGAACATTCATGAAACGCAATGGGCTGGCTAATGTCGTCACTCCACCTTCGTTCAATAGAGCACCTCTCGCTTGGCTCTGAACATCGTTCAAGGCTTCGGAAACCGTATTGATTGGAGCACAAGGAATGCCAGCAAGCATCTCTTCAAGTTCTCCCCTACTATGCCCTCCCACCCATTGCTGAACTATTGCTTCAATCTCATTTCGATGTGCAATTCTTCCTGCATTAGTCTTCCACTCATCTTGCGATTTGATTTGCGCAATGCTGCAAAATTCCTGCCATTGTGGATCTGAACCTATAGCTACCACGAACCAACCATCCGATGCCTCAAAGGCGCGATAAGGAACGAGATTAGGGTGTGCAGAACCCATTCGCACAGGGTCTTGCCCGCTGGCAAGAACATTCTGTGCTTGGTTGGCAAGCGATGCTATTGCACAATCCCAGAGGCTGATGTCGATGTGTCGAATACGGCCCGTTCTTTCGTAATCAAACAAGGCGGCGAGGATGGCGTTTCCTGCATACAGCCCCGTGATAATGTCAATCCAAGCGACACCTACCTTTGCAGGCGGACCGTCTGCATCCCCTGTAATGCTCATGATGCCACTACGGGCCTGTAGAGCGAGGTCATATCCCGGTTCATCACGGCGCGGTCCTGTTGCACCATAACCTGAGATTGAACAAATGATGGTGTCTTTTGGTAAATTACCTAGCAACCTCTCTAAGGTCCCAGGTCTGAAGTTCTCGATGACAACATCTGCTTCCTCAATCATCTCGAGCAATCGTTCCTTTTCTTCTTTCAAGTTCATTTGAAGAATCGACTTACCACGATTGCAGCACAAGAAGTAAGCAGCAACTCTCTCTCCATCGAAATCCGTTGTGAAAGGAGGACCCCAACCGCGCGTATCATCGCCCCAAGGTGCCTCAACCTTGGTCACTTCAGCACCGAGATCTGACAACATCTGTGCAGTATATGGTCCCGCTAATATGCGTGAAAGGTCGAGTATCCTGATGCCCTGTAAGATTCCGCTCATGAAGCACCCTGTCCTCATCGGTCGAAAAGCATTCAACTCGATCGACATTGATTTCTTACAACGAATCACCGTAAATTTCAGCGATAACAATTCAGCGTGCCATTCATGATGGTCTATCTGCTCGCACTCACTATGGGGAAGCGACAGTCAGCGATGACTCTGATATTCATCGTGCTTTCTTGTTCCCTCGCAGGTTGTATCGTCAATCATACCAAACACGAAGTCGCCGAGGAGCCTATCATCTACCCAAGCATCTGGGACAGACATCAACTTGAATGGAATATGACTCATACATTTGCCCGCGTGCTTGAACCGGGACCACATCATGCTCTAGAGGTGCAAGAAGCCTACATCACGGTCGATACAAGTTCAATCTGGGAAACTGGCCCGTCAGAATCGGAAGTACACCTTTCATATTGGTTGCCGAGCAACACTGAACAAGGTGAGCAGGTTCCAGTCATCGCTGTCATCAGTCCTTACTTCTCTTACGGACAACCCGGTGACGAATCTGGACATACTGGAATCGTTGGAGCAGGTCGTGGCGAATTCATCTACGAGAATTTCATACCTCACGGCTACGCATTCGCGCAAGTTTCGGTCTTCGGTACCGAACTTTCCAGTGGTTGTTTCGATTATCGCGGCGCAGGCGAGGGGTGGGGAATCCACCATGCGGTGGAGTGGTTGGGTTCTCAGAACTGGAGCAATGGACACGTCGGTCTGTATGGCAAATCCTACGAAGGAGCAACCCAGTGGGAAGCGGCGGCTCTTGGAAGTGAATACCTCAAAACCATCGTACCTATATCCGGAACTACTGCTCTACACCCATTGTTGTACAAGAATGGAAGTGCGGAAGCCAGATCTCAAGTGATGCACATGAATTATTTCTCCAGCACGGTTGATTACAACGAAGACGACTTGGATAACGTCTGCCCTGATATTGTAGAAGGGCTGTTCGCTGGACCTGTCACTTATGGGATGGGAGAACTCGACCCATACATGGAGAATTATTACGACGAACGAAGTCATATCGACAAGGCTTTTGAGAATTGGAATGGTTCAGTATATTGGGTACAAGGTATGCAAGATTGGAATGTCGATCCTCACCAAGTATTCAGTGGTCCAATCGGCTACAATTGGTATCAGGACTACATCGACGCAGGTTTCGAAGTTCGAGGGATTCTCGGACAATGGGAACATAACTATCCTGATCAATGGACCAAGCACAACAATCAGGATAGTGGATATGGGGGAGAGGCCATCCACAACATGACTCGCTGGGATTGGGCCCAAGACTTGTTTGAATGGTACGAATACTACCTCAAGGGCATCGGTCCCAAACCCGAATTGAACGCTCAGATCCAGCGCAATGATGGACAGTGGAGAATCGAAGAGACCTGGCCGCCTCAAGATATCGAATGGCAGGATCTGGATATCGATGAAGACTGCCAGATGAATGGCCGAACCATAGGTGGTGTATCAGTCGTAGGAGGAGGAATCCAAACGGCCACGATTCAATGCGAAGGGTTCTCTGAAGACATGCACATCTCAGGATTGGTAAGATTGCATCTCAATGTCAGAGCATCGATGGATGGTGGGCAGATCTTTGCTGAGATGCAAGATGCGGAAACAGGAGTTCGACTAGGGCACGCGACCATGGATATTCGCTATCACCAAGGGGGTAGTGAACCGACTACCGTCATCTCAGGACAAACTCTTGTCATGCTGATGGAATTCCAAGGCATGGATGTCTTGCTTCCAGCAGGGCATGGAATCAGAATCGTGTTGACTGAAACCGGCCAAGATTATCTCGCACCGGCCTGCGGATTGAGTTGTCCCATCAATGTCAACGGTGGGACAATTTCGTTGCCACACATTCAACGAGATTCGGGCAACGTGTTAATTACGCCACAATCACCCGATGCTGCTAACAACCAATGAAACA
>CAZGIY010000122.1:0-4626 GCA_964526445.1 uncultured Candidatus Poseidoniales archaeon | reverse complement strand
ATATGATGAATACCATCAGAGATAAAGCTCTGCCACTACCATGGTTGAACAACTCATAGATTATCGGCATTAACGAAGCTATTACAGCAACCACGGAAAACACGAGGCTTCGATTACTCTGCAATCCAATCCACATACCAAGTATACTGAGAACTACGATTGCAATCCCCAAAACATAACAGACCGTCTCATTAGACCATTACAACCAAGTTCCTAAGCCTACCACGAGTAGAGCCAAAGGAGTCAGCGAAGCGACGAACCAAGACAGGACCCCCGTCCCAGTTTCTTTTACTTCCAAGTACCACCAACTGGCAAACCCAAGAAGTATAGCAGCAACACCTTGAATATAGATGCCACTGGATGCAGGTACCCACCCTTCATCCGTGAACGGACGATCATCATCTACAAGCCAGTCCCAATTCAATAGGCCTTCAGGATCAGCTGCGAAAGCCATTGCCCACCGTATAGTCCAGAAGACTCCGGCTGCAGCAAAGAACAAACCCATGCCTAGAAGATAATCATGCATCACAGCCAATTCGCCATGTCTTCTTCTTTGGTACTCAACAGCCCAAATCATTAGTGAGGCTGTAGCAAGCCCTCCCAATCCCAACATCAAGTAACGTTCATTGGTCTCTCCCTGTGTAAATGCAATGTAAAACAAACCACCCCACAATCCAATGAATGCTACCCCGAATAACCAAAATTGGGCTAAGCGTTCAATCAAGGGAATCTGACCTGAAACAGGCATCTGTACAACTTGATTTGAAGCAGGAACTGCAATTGATTGGTCGAGAAGAGATGTGGGTTTGGCAAGGCTGCCGCTAGCAGCAGTCCTCTTTCTTGGGGCAGGTCTACGGGGAGGTGCAGGCATGTCAATCAAGTTCATGAATGACGGACAGACCTTAAATGATGAGCCGGATAAAAACAATCATTCGATGATTTCAGCATCATTGACTACTTTGCGACCAAACATCAATCCTACAATAAACAGAAGGAGTCCGAATACGGTACTGATTGCAACAACTTCCATGACTCCCATTCCGGAAGATGAGACCTTAGGTAATTCTTCGACCATTTCGCCCACCAACATGACATCAACAGTTACTAGAGGAGAGGAAGACGTCCCACTGATCGCTCTAATCGATATTGAATGATTACCTTGCAATTCTATGCCCGGCAGGTGCTCCAACTGATGATAAAGGTCGGTATGTGATAATTCAGCGCTAGACTCATGATCATAAGAGTGTAAATTGGCCCAGTTATCTCGCAGATGATTGGAACGCCATTGCACTGAATCAACAGCACCATTGAGTTGCAAATCGATATATTCTCCTGGAGTCAAATGAATCAAACTATCATGCGAAGTTGGAGTTGTAACGTTGATACTGATATTACTGTTGAAAGAATAACTTCTCTCGGCAGACTCCATGACTGCAGGCTGAGCATTTACATGCCCATGACCGTACACATTGTTCTGCCTATTCTTTGGAATCAAATCCTCGACACATGGTTCGTTAGCACCCATGTAGTGACATTGACGATAAGTTGCAGTCTCTTGCATAATATTGCGCATATCAAATGGCGATAATTCTGGATTGGCCTGAGACATCAATGCCCCAAGTCCTGCGGCTCCAGGGGTAGCCATACTGGTTCCGCTCATCCCAACGTAGCCATCTCCTGAATTAGCCTCAGGCGCCATAACACTGGAGCCGACAAATGCAATGTTAGGCTTGATCCGGCCTTCCTCGGTCGGACCCTGACTCGAATATATTGCAATCTTTGTATCCTTGTCTAGTGAACCAACGGTAATCACGTCCTCTGCACTACCTGGTGTTCCAATCTGCGCAGAAACTCCATTATTTCCAGCTGCTATGAAAAGAGCCACTCCGGCCCTAACCATCTCATTGGCCATACGGTTAACACTGTCTTCTTCACTACTGGTCCACTCAATGGCTCCCGGGCCTCCAAGACTCATGCTGGCAGAACGAATATTGTACTGGTATCGAACATCAACTGTCCACTGCATACCTGCCATTACACCAGCAAATGAACCACTTCCGCCTCCATCGAGAACCTTGACTCCAACTAAGCGCGCCTTGGGAGCAATTCCAATATGAGCGAAATCTGGAGCACCTGTTCCAGCTGTTATTCCACCGCAGTGAGTTCCATGTCCGTGATCATCGTATGGTGCAGTAGTACCATTGGTTTCACTGGGTGAGGCTACAGCGTCATAGAAAGCTACCACCTTAGGGTCATTGGTCGAATCATCATCATCCAGATCATCAAGTCCTACGTGTTCAGCATCAAGTCCAGTATCGATTATGGCAACCGAAACTCCAGAACCGTCGTAACCTGTTTCTTCCCATGCTAGGTCCACCCCATGCACGGGGACTACATCTTCCATCTGAACCTCAAGAATTCCGTCCAACTCAATCATTACAACACCGGGAAGATCTCTCAGGGTCAAGAGGTCTTGCACATGCACGCGACCGCTAACTGCATCGATGAGATACAGGTTCCATTCCATCTGGAAGTCAACTTCTCTTTCCAGCATCTCGATATCCTGCTGCGTAGGGGTATGATCGAAATCGACTATTACGGGTAAAGTTCCTGCATCGTCCAGAAAGATAGGATTTGCTTGATGATACTCAACCATGTCCCCGATTCCATTGCGGTCTCTGTCAACTGTGGTATCAACCCACCAACCTTCCTCTTCAACACTCTCTGCACCAACAGTAGATACGCTTCCAAACAAGGCCAAAGATGGCAATAAGAAGAACAGAATCATCGCAATGCTGCCTAACTCTTTCACTCTGAACATGGGGTTCACTACTTTGCCCCCTAACGGGGGCAGTCATCAAGATACCGCCTACTCGTTATGACAATTCAATCCTGATTCCAGAAATCAATTATCTCGTCATGGGCGGTCAAATCCCCCTCATGCTGATCAACAATATCGCCATTCTTGTCAACCAAAACCAGCGTAGGCATCGCATCTATCGACATTTCTTCAGCAAGTTCTGCTCCGACCATGAATGGAATGTCTAAGTTTTGTGTGCTATTAGATTCGTCCGCTTCATTATGCCATTGTAGCAACTTGTTTGCGTCGCTTGCATCAGTGCTGAGGACCAGAAGTTCAACTCCATCAATAGCATCGGTTATGTTATGCATTGATTTGAAACATCTAGGACACCAACTTGCGGTGAAGTGCATAATGTACTTCTTACCCTCCATGCTCTCCTTACTATAGGTCTCCCCATCATCTGCCACAAATGAATAATCCGGAATTGGCTCACCTGAGAGTTCTTCACCAAAACAACCGGAAACAAAAATCAACAGGCTGAGTAGGAGGGCCATGTACCTTCGTGGTGTCGTCATAGATGCTCGTGAAATAGAAGCAATATCAACTAACCGCCGTACAATTTCTGCAATATTTCTGTCAACCTTCTCTGACAAGGATGAATAACAGGTTGCTTGTGGTCGCCTTTGGCGACCGGACATGAGAGACGGAGAACACGTTGCAATGTTGCCAAAAGCACCTTCGTGTACATGGAAGGCAGAAGTCAATGGTCTAGTCACTGAAAACCTGATTGAATCCAATGCCATACTCCTCGATGTCTTGCGTGACCAAGTAGGAACTCTTGGCGTAAAAAGAGGATGTGACATGGGTACTTGTGGCTGTTGTGCCGTCCTTGTCGATGGTGAGCCAAGATTGTCATGTTTGACTCTAGCAGAGGAGGCAAGAGGATGTAGCATTACCACCGTAGAAGGTTTGGCTGATGGACATCACTTGCATCCTATTCAGACTTGTTTTGCTGAGGCTGGTGGTTCACAATGCGGCTTCTGTACGCCCGGTTTCCTCGTGGTCTGCTCCGCTCTGCTTGAAGAAAATCCAAAACCCGAGGAGCAAGAAATCAAGAATGCTATCGAAGGAAATCTATGTCGATGTACGGGATACCAACAAATCGTTGATGCTGTGAAGATGGCTGCTGAAATGAAGCAGGAAGGAGTAAGTTCTCCTGACCCAACAGCACCATCCTCTGATCCACATCCAATCGGACCTGATGAGCCGACCCTGCCGCCGGGAGATGCGCGTTGAGGTGACAACATGGGTGGAGCTCCTAGGCAATCATTCGATAAGACGCGCAAAGATGGAAAGCGCGTCGCCGGACAACAGGATTTCGGCGTCCCTGGAAGCGGGGGTTCCTCTCCTGAAAGCGGCTTACAGGACATCGAACACATTCCAGTTAGTAGGGGGGGCCAGAAAGAACAACCTCGCGGCCCCCACGTGCACGATTCTCACATTACAGGCACCACTATAGGAAAGCCAACACCATTGATCGATGCTAATTGGAAGATGACCGGACAGGCAAGATACGGAGACGACATCAGGTTGCCCGGTGAACTCATCGGCAAGATTCTACGTTCACCACACCACCATGCAAGAATCAAATCGATCAACACCAAACGCGCTGAAGCACTGGAGGGCGTAGTCGCAATAGCAACCGGTCTAGACTCAGTGAATAGTTTCGGAGTATTGCCGGTAACCAAAGACGAACATGCCATGGCTCAGGACAAAGTCAGACACGTTGGAGATTTGGTAGCTTGCGTAGCAGCAGTGGACGA
>CAZGIY010000121.1:2411-4634 GCA_964526445.1 uncultured Candidatus Poseidoniales archaeon | reverse complement strand
AAGGGCCAAGGGAAGTACAACATCTAGAGTTGCACATCGCCTATGGAATGAAATCATCAAAAATACAGATTATCTAATCGATCTTCATAGTGCTGCTAAGGGCCGTTCAAACATGCCTCAAGTCAGGGCAGATCTAGCCGATCCTCCTTCGAACATCATCGCCAAAGCGTTCGGAATCGAAGTCATACTGGATTCCAAACCACCTAAGGGTTCCTTGCGTCGAAGTGCGGCGGATTCAGGTATTGGCGTCATGACATACGAAGGTGGTGGAGCCGACAACCTCGATCATGAATCGGTTCAGGTAGCCGTACACGGCGTATTGAATATCCTACGAACTCTACACGTGATTCCAGGAAACCCCAGCAGACCAAGATTCCGTCTCTTGGCATCAGGTTCAACTTGGTTAAGAGCGGCAGAAGGGGGGTTACTCGACATGTACGTAGGGCCTTCAAGTGTGGTCGATTCCGGTGAAGTTGTTGCTACAGTCTCAGACCCTTCTAGACCCGGCTTGACCGTTGATGTCATCGCCCCCGGAGACGGATTGATGATTTGTACTGCAACAAATCCACACGTCACCGCCGGTACTCCGGTAGGACACTTCCTGCCATTGGAGAAGCATTCAGAATTGGTGAAGAGTCAAATCGATGATAACAACATGTTCGTTGTATCGGGAAGTACCGATGAGCCAGTATGGAGAGAAGAGGTAGAAGTCGATGAAATCTCCTTGGAGGGTGAGTGGTCTGGTGGTTCGGTTGATGCAGAATGGCAGAGAGCATTCGTTGGGGACGCAGAATCAGGTGAAGCGGGCCCTCTTGGTAAGAACTGATCAACTGTTCTGGAAAGAAGAGATTGCACTGAGAACCTCGTCATCATCCATTAACCTGCGCTGACTCTTGGCGACCTCAAACAGGTGAGCGACCAAGTCATCACTGGCTTCGATATTGTTCTGCTGCAACCACCAGACGATGTTTGAACGTCCAGACATATGGCCGATTCGAATCTTCTGTTGTAATCCATAATCGTTAGCAGGCACTCCTGAATAGACGCGGTCTGCAAGCCAGTGGTCCCCTTTCTTCATCGCCTTGATTACAGCACTGGCATGAACTCCAGTTCCAGTCTCGAAAGCGTCCTCACCAAATACGGGATAGTTTCGAGGTAGAGCGACCTCGACATACTCATGTGCCTTCTGCATGTATTCATTGAGTAGACTCAAATCGTTGTCTATGACTCCCATCAAACTGAGATTGACCAAAGTCTGATCCAACGGAGCATTACCTGCTCTTTCACCGACTCCAAGAGCTGTACCATGAATGACATCTGCCCCCGCTTCAACTGCTGCAAGATTGTTGGCGACTCCAAGACCCCTGTCTTGATGCCCATGCCAATTGATTTCGATATCTCGTCGCTTTACTCCAGCATCAGGTATGACTTCCTCTTGTACGAACTCTAGTAGTTTACGAGTTCCGTTAGGAGTAACGTGCCCACATGTATCGCAAACACAAATCCTGTCAGCACCCAACTCAATTGCTCTGGTATAGATCGCCTTGATGTCCTCGGGCTTCGAACGCGTAGTATCCTCGGTCACAAACATGACTGGGATATCATTTGAGACTGCAAACTCCACTGCCTTATCGAGTGTAGAGAGCAACTTCTCCATAGTCCAACCTTCTGAATATTGTCGAATCGGACTGGTACCAAGAAAGGCACTGGCCTGAATCTGCATCTCATGCTTGGCCTGTAACTCGACCAAAGGTTCGATGTCTCCTACTACCGTACGAACCGCACAACCAGGCCTGATGGAGTAATCATTCTCTCTGATGTGAGTGAGCATGGCATCGATATGTTCGATGTGGAATGGTCCTGCACCTGGAAGTCCTAAATCGACCTTCTGCATACCGAGTTTTTCCATATAGTCCAACAACTCAATCTTCTGTTCAATTGTCGGGTTCCTAGCACTTGGACTCTGCAAACCATCGCGCAGAGTCTCATCATCAAACCATACATCATGCGGATGATTATCCGGATTGCGATCAATCTTGTAATCAACTATATTCCAATCATGAATCAAGTCTTTTTCCTGCAAGAAGAAACCACCTACCATACTCCGGCAGAGCCTGAGAAGAAGCGGTCAGACTTCAATTCGCCGGCTGTAAAGCCTCATTCTTCTTCGGATGATTCAACGATTTCGATCTGATCATCATCGTCGATCAACTCAGAAGGTAA
>CAZGIY010000121.1:0-2401 GCA_964526445.1 uncultured Candidatus Poseidoniales archaeon | reverse complement strand
AGGCAGACGTGCGGAGAATATGATTTCGTCAAGGAAACCGCCCTTTTCACGGTCCCGTAGTTCCATGATTCTGGTACCTTTGCTGACTCGTCCTAGAGTCTCTTTAGTCTGTCCAGCCCCAACTCTGATCATCATTCCCTTGCTAGTCAGTAGGAAGATATTGTCAGTGAGATCTGGAACTACTCTTACGCTGATGATCGAATCTGCGTCATCACTCATCTTCATCGTTCTAACACCCTTGGCTCCGGGATTGGTTCTGCGATACCCATCAGTCATGAATTTCAATTCACCATCCTTCATCAGCTTCTGAACTCCCTCTGAATCCAAATCTGGAATCCTATCCGAGGTGCCAAGTCTAGATCTCTTAGCCATTCCATACTTTGTTATGGTCAATATCTGTGTCTCATGATTGGAAGTTGCAATCATACCAACAACATGTCCACCATCAGCACCTTTACGATTACCTGTCTTGATTCCAAATACTCCACCCGATACCCTTCCTGAGGCACGAATCTGTGAACAGGAGAAACGCGAGGCATAACCTGTGCTGGAAATCATGACGATGTCGTGGTCATCGGTTGCAGATCTGACATTTACAAGCGAGTCGCCCTCTTTCTTGAAGCGCAACGCGTACTTTCCGTTACGGTTGATTCGTACATATTCAGACAACTTGGTCTTCTTGATCAACCCCTGGTTTGTTGCAAACATCAGATAGGTGCCTTCTGGTTCGTCGATTAATTCACGAGAGAGGGCCAGAATGGAAACGATGTTCTCATCATCTCTTATTCCTTCAAGCAGATTTCGCACATGAGTTCCTCTAGCTTGTCTACTCGCCTGTGGAACCTCCCATGCCTTGAGGCCGTAGACACGTCCTTGATCTGTGAATATCAGTAGTCTATCCTTGCTGAAGCAAGTTACAATCGACTTCGGACGGTCCTCTTCCTTGGTGGTAACTCCCTTCAGTCCCTTTCCACCTCTGTTCTGCAGTCGGAAGGCCTCAGTCGGCAAGTGTCTGAGGTAATTATCCTCGGAGAGTGTAATGACAATCGCTCGCTCCTCGATCAAGTCTTCTCTATCCATGCTCAGTGGTGCATTGTCGATCACCGACCTGCGGTCGTCTGCGTGTTTGTCCACCAAAGCATCGAGTTCCTCTACAAGTATGTCCAATCGCATGCGTCTGCTCGCTAGAATCTGCTTGAGTGCTTCAATCGACTTCTGCAATTCATTGAACTCGTCCGTCACCTTCTTCACATCGAGTCTGGACAATTGGTATAGCCTGCGTTCAGCGATAGCCTTGGCTTGTGGTTCAGTGAAATCGAAGGCAGAGATGCCTTTCATCGTCTCTTCGCCTCTGAGTACGCGTTCGAAATGGTCTCTACTCTCGCTGGCACGACCCACCTTGACCACATCATCGATCCTATCCTGTGCCTTGACAAGACCCTCAAGAATGTGAGCTCGAGCCTCTGCCTTGTCCAGTTCAAATTGGGTTCTGCGTTCGATAACCTGTTCACGGTGCCTGACATGGGTATGCAGAACTATTCCAAGTGTCAAACGTACGGGTCGATTGTTGATGATTCCCATCATATTGGCAGAATAGGATTCCTGCAATCGGCTCGATTTGAACAACTGGTTAAGCACAGCATGAGGGTCTGCATTCTGCTTGACCTCAATGACCACTCTGATTCCTTCTTTACTCGATTCATCCCTGATGTCTCGAATCCCTTTGATCTGGTCTCTAGTTACCATATCTGCGATGCTCTCCAACATACCAGCCTTACGAACCTGATATGGGATCTCGTGGACAATGATTCGCTTACCTTTGTCATCGTCTAGCACGTCGCAACGAGAACGTATATGGAAACGCCCTTGTCCCTTGCTGTACATGTCGTGTATCCCATCAATTCCATGTATTGTCGCGCCAGTAGGGAAATCCGGGCCTTTGATTACAGTCATGTATTCTTCAACCGAAATCTCTGGCAGTTTTTCCGGATTACCTGAATCCTCACCTTCCTCTATGATTTTAGCAATATGCATTCGAATGCCCTCAGCCAATTCACCTAGGTTATGTGGAGGAATTCTCGTAGCCATACCTACTGCAATACCATCGCTTCCATTGAGCAATAGATTTGGCAATCTAGATGGCAGAACCGTTGGTTCCATCTCAGTATCATCGAAATTGGGTTGGAATTCCACCGTGTTCTTGTCGATATCCTCCAACATGTGTTTTGCGAGACGATCCAAGCGACTTTCGGTATACCTCATCGCTGCGGGTGGGTCTCCATCGATTGAACCGAAATTGCCTTGCCCATCTATCAATGGATATCGAAGACTGAAATCCTGAGCCATTCTGACCATGGTATCATAGATCGATTGGTCACCATGCGGGTGGTATTTACCCATC
>CAZGIY010000120.1:0-4649 GCA_964526445.1 uncultured Candidatus Poseidoniales archaeon | reverse complement strand
GCTAACCGTACTGCTCCATCGAATAGAATCACCTCAACATAACAAAACTCCAAATTATCGTGCGAAATACTTCCATACATTGTGAACTCCTCACCCGGCTGAATCTCAAACATCGATTGAATCAATATAGCTGCAAGGTCTTCTTCGGGAGCAATTACTTCGATATTCAACATTGGAAGGTATATCGAGTCATGTCCATCCACGGATATCCTTGGAATGAATGTCCAATTACCAGGTGCCGCAAATCCGAGATAGATGCGCATTCCGCCGTCATCATCTACCCTGAATGTAAATTCTGGCGCATCCATAGATAGGAAGTTTCTCCTAGTATCCAACAACTCCATCGTGACCTCAAGACCTAATTGCCAACCAGAAATCTCTCCCTCAATGACAAGCGCTTCCTCAAGTTCAACAGAATATTTATCTGAATCGACACTAGCATTCAATTCGATATTTTCAGCCTCTCCCTCCTCTTCCTCCTCTTCTACAACCACCTCTTTGACCTCATCAGAACCAATACACCCGGCGAGGGGAACAAGAAGTAGAAGCACTACCAACACCAAAGCGGATAGAGGGCGCATGCAACTGCGAGTATGAATGAGAAGATGAACCTCACGCTGCTACGGGGCGAGACTCATCCTTCGGCATACTATCCTCTATTCTACCGTCATTGATATGCGGCTTCAAGACCTTGACCGGTTCCATTCCATGAGCAACCTTGAGAGGATGCACCCAATACAATGGACCATGATTCTCTCTATCGATGCGAATAATCATCTCCCAATGAACCGATAATAGAGTTCCATAATAGGTCCCTGGCCAATCCGGCTTAGGAGGTTGTAATTTCACCTTGCCACCTTCGATTGGCAATTCCTGCATACCTCCCCATTCCATCATCCGCAAAGGTCGTAGAAACAACCCCCCTGGCGCATCGAATTCCATTAAAGGAGTGTCTTCTCCAAAACCACCGCCATCTGACAATCCCTGCTCCCAATAATGTGGAAGAGGAGTTGAGAAGCCGGGAGGTGGTTGTGCCTCTTCATCCTTGGACAATATCTCCATCACTGTTTCTCGTATAGGTGGCAAGGCCCCAACCTGCCACCACACCTTCAAAGAAGTCCAACCTTCGTAAGGATTTTCAAAAGTTATTTTGCACTCTAGTTCTGCATCAGCCACAACAGGCCCAAGAAACAGAATTTCTGGAGAAGGAGTATCACTGCTTAGGAATTCTCGCTGACGCTTGAGATCCCTGACATTTGCAATCAACCGCATCACGTATGGAACTATCATTAAAGGCAAAATGATGACCACCATGAATGGATAATCCAACAAACCAAATCTAACACCTCCAAGTACTGCTTCAGGCAAGATTCCTGTAGCCATCAACATCGGTTCCAAAGTTTGCATCAATAGGCCTGTTAGAAGAACTACTACGGCTATTATCAAGATCCATCTGGCGTACCTGTGTATTGGGTTGGGACTTAGATACCATCCCGTTCTTTGACGTTCGACCACCAATGGCGCCTTTCTAGTTTCCATCCTAACCTTAGCCTCAGAATTGAATTCCTCCTTTCCATCCGGACCCTCAATGCTCAATCGGCGTTCGATAAACCAACTATTTGCCTCGCCAATACTGAATCCTGGCAATTGTTGCTCCGCAATCAGTTTGGCATCTTCTTCATCTTCTGCCTCTCCCAAGACCTGCTCCAATCTAATAGTGGGCAAGCGGTCAGGAATCATCAGTGAGGATTCAAAGGGTGGGTGTCTAACCTCACTGCTAGCAACCACCTTGTAATCGATAACAATCACCTTCTCTTCAACAACTCTACGCCAGCCTTGAGAGCAAGACCGCGGAATTCCGGCACTTTGCGCAGCAACGATAGTCCAAGTGGAACTGGGCGTTCGATATCACCTTCTTCGTTGATAAGTTGAATTACTTTAGGTTTAGAGAATATCTCGAAATGCTGATCCAATTCATCATCATCACATGATGTAACGAATAAATCACGCAACGCACGCGCCCTATCCTGTTTCTTACGCATTGCACGCAAGGGTTTGCAAATCTTCTTCAAATCCTTGGAAGATAATCTATCCCGATTTACGGCATTTGCTAAATCATCAATAAGCAAATCAATCGCCTCAAAACCAGGGCCTATTCCCCCACCGGTCGTAGGCTTTGAGAGGCCTGCTGCATCCCCAATCAACAAGGTTCTATCTCGCCACGGTCGGCGTAATAACCCGCATGGTATGGGTCCGCAAAAACGCGCACTTTCTCGGCAATCAGCAAATCTTTCTGCCCATCTTGACCTCTTCATCAAATGGTCCAATAATTGCTCACAACTACGCCCATCCAAATCCTCTGCTCTTGACCAAACACCTATGCGGTGAGTATCACCATTTGGTATAGCCCAGGCAAACAGTCCGGGTGCTACATCAATACCAGTGAACATATCCAACTTTCCTTGTTCACCGACATAGCCACTCACCTCGATTTGATATCCAACCATCATCTCCTTTGGGCGACCCATTCTCAGGGTCCGTCTCACCCAACTATGTGCTCCATCAGCACCGATAAGCAGTGAGGCTTTGACCTCTAACTCTTCATCTCCTCGCTTGACAGACAAAATTACTCCATGTTCTTCAATTTCAAGAGATAAAGGTCTGCTATCCAACCATAGCACCGCCCCGTTTTGCATTGCTTGCCGAACAACACCCTCGTCGAACAACTTGCGACAAACAACGTGGGTTCGGACTTCTTCTGGCCTGCCAATTCTAACTTCAATCCCTGAAGGACTGTACATCCTCGCTCCGTGAACTTGTGTCAAAATCGTATCTTCAAGCCCTACTTTCAGCATAGCACTAGGATTTACTAATCCTGCACATTGGAACGGTTTTCCTACTTCGAGATGCTCTTCTAGCATTAGTACACTAAGTCCCTTTTCACGTAACCTGCGGGCACCATACCCCCCTACTGGACCTGCTCCGACGATGACGACATCCCAGTGCTCCCGAACGTCTTCCACGTCTGCTGGGCCTTCACCATCATTGAATATCATTGTGCTGAAGCGATACTAAAGGGAATCATTTCTTCTTGGGAGATCTCTTGCGGGAACGCTTCTCAAATCTGAACTTCACTTGCTTACGAGCATCTAGGTACAATGTTGCCTTGAACGGTTTGCCCTTAGCTGAAATAAAATTCTCCAATGGACCTACCTGGCCTTTTTCAATCAGTTCCTTTCCTTCGTCTCTGATTATCTCTCGGTCCTTGATAGTACGAGGGACTTCGTATTCCTTAACTCCATTGCTCTGAACTTCAAAATGCGTAGGAGTCTCAATCACAATCAGGTCCTTGCCATCGTCGATAAGGGGTGTTGAATCAACGTCGTATTCAGGTAATTCAGCAGCCGCGAATTCAAAGGATGCAACTATTCTTTTCTTACCTCCACGACTGCGTTCTTCAAGGAAGAGGCAAGCACTGAACGGTGCTCCACGCTTGGAAATAAAGTCATCAAATACTGGTGTCTTACCATTCTTGATCAAGATGATCAACTCATCATCTGACAATCTCCTACGCCCCATGACTCGTCGCCCTTGGGCAAGGCTGCAATCTTTATTGCTGCAGGAATAATTTTCATCGTCTGCAAAGATTGAACCATCTTCACAGATACTACAAGCGCACAATTCTTCTGAATTACCCGAATTCAATTCTCGTTCTGGGCGATCTTGAAAACTCAAAGTCCCATCTTCAGACAATCTCACTCCTGTAGTATAAGTTTGAGCATCGGAACGACGTACAAACCCATGTAATTCATCGATGCTACCATCTCTCAAGATTCGCGAAATGGTATTTCTATCGAAATACCTGCCCATCGAGCGTTTCCAGAACACCGCTTCACAGTCATCAGAACTACAAGCATATCTCTGGTCCAATTCAACTACTGAAGATTTACAACTTGGACAATTACCTACCGGCTCTTCAGAAGCGAATAATTCCTCTTTGGTGAATGAACTGAATCGTTCTACTAACTGCGCAACTTTGGACTCGACCTCTTGCATGTACGATTCGCTATCCTCATTTCCTTCCTCTACTCTACGTAATTGGGATTCCATCTCCCCAGTCAATTCAGGTGAGGCGATCCAAGTTACTGGTATTCGACGTAGAACATCGACTAGGCGAATACCCTCTGGGGTTGCCCTCAATGAGCCGCCTTTGAGACGCTGAGCCAATCCCTTCGAAACTAGTCTCTCAATAGTCTCTGCACGTGTCGCTGGAGTCCCTAGGCCCTTGCCCTTCAAAGCCTCCTTCAGTTCATCATCGTCAACATCTCGTCCAGCATTCTCCATGCGTGATAATAATCCAGCGTCCTTGAGGCGCGTCTTTGGCTTGGTCATTCCTGATTCAGCCATGACTGAATCAACATTACTCATCGCTTGAGGCGCTACTTCTCCCCAGCCATCGGGCATCTTGTTTGACTTGGTAATGACCTGCCTCCAACCTTCTTTCAACAGCATGTTGGCTTCCGCCATAAGTGCACCCTCGCCAAGACTGGCCTTACGCTTCTCATCTTGCCATTTAGCATTAGGATGAAAAGAAGCAAGGAATCTGGAGACTATCAATTCGTAAACCTGCATGGTTCTTCCAGAAACAT
>CAZGIY010000119.1:597-4731 GCA_964526445.1 uncultured Candidatus Poseidoniales archaeon | reverse complement strand
CATTTGTGGCTCCACTTCTCCTTTGGTGCACGAACGCATGTGCGAGAATTGCATGCGGGAGAGGTTGAATCTCGCCAAAGTACCCAAGACTGTCCAACACATCAGATGTGCTCGCTGTGGATTAGTGGAAGTACAGAATCGATGGATTGAGTTGTCGGACGATGAGTTGTGGGAAGAATTGGTACAGAGGGTGTTAACCGTGCATGAAGATGTGGTAGGTCTGAACATTTCCTTAGCGTCAGAGAGAATAAATAACCGCAATACCAGATTACACCTCGAATTGTTTGCAGAAGTTCATGGTGTGAAGATTATTGAACAGCATACTATCATGGCAAGGATGTCTAATGGGGTATGTTTGACTTGTACTCGTAAGGCTGGGAATTATTTCGAGGCGACTGTACAATTGCGTTCCGCGGGACGGCGTTTCGAAGATTCTGAAATACAACAGATGCGAGCCAGCCTTGATTCGCTTAGGGCAGAGATGCAACCCGATCCGATGTTCTTTGTCACAAACGAAGGTCCTGTTCAAGGTGGATATGACATAGTGCTAGGATCAAAGGGCCTAGCACGTAATTGGGGTAGAAGGTTGATTCAACGCTGGGGTGGCCAAGTCAAGGAGACAAATTCAGTTGTAGGTCGTAAAGACGGTGTTGATTTGACGAGGTTGACATTGTTGTATCGCAGGCCTGCATTTGATGTTGGTGACGTGGTTCGATGGCGAGATGAACTTTGGAGAATTGCATCTTGGTCCAATGATGGGGCTTTATTGTCGAAGATTTCACACTCTCAACGAACAGGCTCGACTTGGAGGGACTTAGAAAAGGCCCAAGTTGTATGCCGGCATTCGGAGCAAGTTGTGGTAGAATTGCTGAGTATGGATTCATCTGCCGGAGAATTCCTTGACCCAAGTAATTGGCGGACTTGTACAGTTCGCCTCCCATATGACCATCAAGGAGAAGGTAGCGTCAGGTTGGCACGGATTGATGCTGAGTGGTTGGCTTTACCGAGATTGAATGTTGATGAGGAGGAGTGAGATGTCTGAAGCGACGATTGCTGACCTTGCTGAAAAACTGGATTCGGAAGGGATGTTATCCCATCTGCAATCATTTGTTTCTGATCTCAGAGGATCCTTTGAGAGACTCGGTAGTGCAGGCCCCAGTTGGGTAGAGGAATTACGCTCCCGTTCATGGAAGGGAGTATTGTGCCTTGGAATGGGAGGTTCTGCGGCTGGAGGTTCTGCTTTGGCCAGTTTGTCTGATGTTCAGGGCTCTTTACCCGTGAATGTACATCGAGATCATGGGATACCACATTGGTGGGATAGAGAACATCTAGTCATTGCAACCTCATACAGTGGAAATACAGAGGAGACCTTGGATGCTGTTCGAAATGTCATCAGCAAGGGGGGATGTGTCATTTGCATCTGCTCAGGTGGAGAGTTGGCTGGCCTTGCAGAGTTATACTCGGATGTACATTTGGTCTTGGTCCCTGCGGGTCAACCACCGCGCTCTGCATTTGGGCATCTATTCGGTACTCAGTTATCGCTTGCTTGGAATTTAGGTTTATTCCGAAAGCCTTCATCCGGGGACTTGGAAGCAATGTTACAGCGTTTGCAGAATCACCTTGAAGCCTGTGATTTCACCCGCCACCCCCAGAATGATATCGCGTTCCTCGCCGCTGCTTTGGTTGACAGAAGCATCGCTCTGATAGGGGTGACCGAATTGTCTTCAATGGTCAACAGATTCGTCTGTCAATTCAATGAGAACTCTGCTCGTTTCGCCCGTGCAACCGTTATGCCTGAGATGAATCACAATGAAATCATCCCTTGGGGAGGTGTGGGACCAGACAAAGATCCAGATTCCTCTCAACAAGCGTTGTTGTTATTGACTTGGAAAGGAATACATGAGAGAATTGCACAACGAATGAATTGGTTTGTTGAACATCTTGAAACCGAATGGGCATGGAAGATAGAATGTGAAGGTTCCAGTTTATTGGAAGCGATGTTGTATTCTTGTATCAGCATGGATTGGTTGAGTTGTGGCTTAGCCCTTCTCCACGGTAAGGATCCCACTGCAATCGCTCCGATAATTGCCTTGAAGGAACATCTTGCTAGCATCAAACCAGACTGATTATTCCTCTTCTTCCTCTAACAAGGAAAGCCTGTCATGCAGGCTTGTAAGGCGCTTGGAAAGCATCCATGACCAAGCTGCAATCAAGCCGATCATTATCGTATATGCTACTGCTAGGTTGACCATATCTGCCATATTAATCACCATCAATTCCAGACTGCATTCGAGCAAGACGTTGTTCTGCTGAAATGATGAACCATTCAATCAGCATCAGTCCGGCTAGCATAATGACAAATGCCAGAACACCAATCCACATGGTCGTTGCCATCTCTGGCTCAAGTCCTCCTCCGCCAGGTCCAACCACTGGGCCAGGGTGCCTTCGCTGCCACCATCTAGTCGCCATGTAAGTGAGTGGAACCAAAGCAAAGCCGAAGAGTCCAATGGCGCTGAATGTGTCTCTAGAATCATCCCCATCAGGTTGAGATCTACGGGCTACCACCAAATAAGCGGATAACGCAGTAAGCAGCCCAAAGGTGTTGATTCTTACATCTGTCCAATCCCAAGGAACGCCCCATTCCGCTTGTCCCCAAATAGGTCCACTGGTTATGGCCATCAATCCGAATAACACACCTGCTTCTGCCGCAGAAACGTGTAACTTCCAACCCCATTCGCTGCGCTTTGTAAACCACGCTAGACTACCGATGAAGAGTGCGGTAAAGGCGAACATCGAAGCCCATGCAGAAGGAACGTGCCAGTAGAAAATACGCTGTGCATAAGGGGCATTCATGGTGTCGTTATCGACACCCGGGGCCCACGTGAATCCTAGGATAAGAGCGATACTTGCGATAACTAGACCAGTCAACCACAGGGCGATTCCGCTGTTCAGCAATCGCCTCGACATCCCGACCATGAGACTGCGTTGACAAGGTTGCTTTCAATTTGTGCCAATGTCATGCTCTTCTAACGAGTAAGAGAATCAATGCAAGGGAGATGAACAACCCAAACGATCCACTTAGCATGGTCCAAACTTCTTGTCCGATACCTTCTGTAGCAAGAAGTGTCATCCCTTCAACCGCCAATAACCATGGGAATATCAAGAAAGCCAACAACATCTGTGCACCTTGTCTAGGACGTGGAAGCCACCGGTGTACTACCCAAAGGGCAAGATTGACTCTACTGATCAGTACGCAGATGAGTAGCCCACAAAGAGTCAATTGGAATATGTGCATAGCAGAGATTTCTGGAAGTCCTTCACCTTGAATCATCATTGCAGCCAATGCGGTGGAAACGATTCCAAGAATGGGTAACTGTATTGATATTGCATTAGGGGCCTTACCTGCGGTCTGTGCAGCCCACCATGATCCGACGGCATTTCTTTCGAGTAGCGATTGTGCAGGTCCGGGAACCAGTCCAATGACTAGAGATGGGAGCAATACCAAACCAGTCCATAACCGCCAACCACGATTTCCTGCGATAATCTGAGGGTCTAGGGCAACAACGGTCAAAATGGTCAATATTGCAGCAATTCCGCCACTCATGATGGTTGATTTGGTCCTTGTATCCTGTTTGTTTATCCAGTTTTGATATGTTCTTGAAGGATTGCAATTTTGTGACTCAATACTGGCTTCGGTCGATGTTTGGGTGCGGGGAATATCTCCTGATTCGATAGTCTTGCTACCCTGCCACGAGATATTCCTATCGGAGTGAGATAGCAACTCCTTGTCGTGACTGGCCAATAGAATTCCATGTCCTGCTGAAGATAGGCTCTTGAGGTGAATTATCAAGGCTGATCTTGAGCGTTCATCCAAGCCTTCATCGGCTTCGTCCAACAATACCAATCTAGGTTCATTCGAGACCATTGCAGGAATCAACGATGCAAGGATGCTAACGCGTCTAGACAATCCTGCAGATAGAGTGCCAGTTCTTTCAAGTGCACGATGTTTGAGGTCCCACGAAGTAAGCAGGGTGAGCAAGTCTTCAGAAGCGATTTCCTTGCCAGCAAGTCTAGCTGCGAATTGTAGATGTTCGATGATGGTTTCTTCTCCAGTTGTCGAGTCCTTTTGCAGAC
>CAZGIY010000119.1:0-587 GCA_964526445.1 uncultured Candidatus Poseidoniales archaeon | reverse complement strand
GATTCGCAAATCTCCTTGTTCCAGCATGGTCACATATGGTATGCAACTCATTTACGGAACGATGTTTAACGCTCCCTTGACGTAGCGCTAAAATTCCTGCAGCACACTCTATGGCCGTCGATTTACCGCAACCATTCTCGCCGCTCAATGCCACAATTTCCCCTGAATGAACCCTCAGAGTGAAATCTTCGAGAACCATATTCATGCCTCGCATGACAGAAATGTTCTCCAATGACAAGAGAACTCTAGCTTGGCTCATCGGAACTTACGAGGGCTGAATTGGGGATGAACCCTCTCCTTCGCACTTCAGTTCGTATAATTGCTGTCGGGTTGATAGGAGTACTCAAGTCGAAAGCGCCTCTACGGGCTCTTAGATGGTCTATTTCGTCTCACCATTTTGGCAGTTCTTTGAACCAGCAGAGTGGTTGATGTTGGTGGCGATGTTGTTTGCTGCTGGGATTCCATACTTCATGGCAATTAGAGACAAGACCAGTCTTGCTTTGGCTACCACGGTCTCGATACTTCTAGTCTATGTCGTTCAGTCAATGACATGGATTCTATGGTGGCTTGGCCTAGGTTGGCACGAT
>CAZGIY010000118.1:0-4817 GCA_964526445.1 uncultured Candidatus Poseidoniales archaeon | reverse complement strand
TAATCTGAGCATCTAGGAGAACACCCTTGGCATCCCATGTTGTTCCAAGGAAGTCAACGTCTGCATTGGCTGTAGCAACCACTCGGCCACCCGTTACATCGTCGACGACAACATATGGCAGCAATCCCAGATAATGTACGTGAATAGTTGCACTCTGAAGATTCTCACCAGCAATTTCAAGTTGATCTATCCAGATTCCTGGTTGCGCAGGAACATCGGTCTGTCTCATGTAGACCTTACCGATACCATTGCCTGAGGAAGATACTTCGATACCCCAATCCTCTGTCGGTTGCATAACTGTCCTCTTGGCAAGATTTTCTGCCAACATCAGGGTATCCGCTCTTTGTTCAACAGCCCTTCCAGAAGTTTCCACATAGAGGTCCATAGTATCGGTATTACTCGTATAATCGAGTGTCATAGTGCCTTGGAATTCACTTGGTGCCGTTATGTCAAATACCTCATGTGGACGCATCGCAAGATGCATCTGGCCCGGTAAGTCGCGCATGAATACGGTCGCTGGCCACCAGCGGTTTTCTTTCCAAGTCATTAGTTGCAACATGGCTGCCTCGGCAGAACGCTTGCCAACTCGCAGATTCTCTGGTACTTCGAAATCTATCAGCAGAATGTCTCCAATGGTTCCTACCAAGGAGGCCTGCGCTGGAATATCCTTGACGAATACCTCTACCCTTTGTTTGACGCGATGATTCAACATCAGTGCGCGCACGAATTCTAAATTGTCGCCCAAGGAGAATTGCATATCCACTGTTGTTCTCGGCACTGCATTACTATCATCACTACCGATAAGCGTCTTGACCACCGTGTTCTGTGCTTTGCTGGTATCAAGACCTTCCATCTCCAACTCTATATCGTAACCATTCAATCCGTAGGCCTTGATCATTAGACCACTTCTAGCAGGTTTCCAATCCTCAACGTCGAGAAGCATTTCCCAAGTTGGTATCTCGGCTTGTCTAGAATAGTTGAAGCGTAACTCATTGATCTTGTGAGGTAAAGAAGGAATCCACAGACGCGTATGCCACGACCTACGCTCCTCAAACAGCAACCCGATTTTTTCCATGGCTTCGCGGTCCATTCTCAACCATTCATCCTCGATGATTTCTCCATCCTCCAATGAATTGGCCAATCGTGTTGCGTTATCCTTACCCATTATGGTGCTCATTCGATCGATGAAGCCCTGTTTCTCTCCCTTGGAGATGATGCCATCCGCTAAATAATTCGAAATTGCATCTCTTTGACTGCCAACGAAAGTTACTGGCAGATTGGAGAAATTGTACTGAAGGCGGCTATGCTTGGCTATTCCAAGACTGATTCCATGCACCCAATCCGGCTCCCCTGCCACCATGTCTCCTTTCTCAATATCTGCTATCAGACTGAAATCCTCTCCTGCGTCTAACGACAAAGATAGCAGGACATCTTGGTCTTCCCCGCCACCTCCAGCGAGGTCTGTCGTCAAGGCTTCCAAAAGGTCGCTAACCGTCCTTCCTAAGCCGACCATGTCTCCAATGAAAAAGGCGAGAGAAGCCACTCCCTCCTGTTCACCCAAACTTGGTAACTCCAAGCCACTGCTACTCACCTCACTGGGATAATCAAATCCAACCGATGCGGGTAGAGGATCTAATCTGATACTAGCATTGAATCCAAGATATGGGTCGGAATGCGAGGTCTCATCTCGTAGTAGAATATCCATTCGCGAAGATGAGCTCCTCTCAAGAATGACTTGTCCATTTCCTTCCTTACCTGAAGCACCTTCTATCTCTGGAGAGATACGCGATATGTGAGTGATATTCGATAATCTGCCGGAAAGGGTTGCCTCTGAGACATCCTTATCCATCCAGAACATAATGTGGTCTTCTGACATCGTAGTCGGTTCTGTTGCATTGGTTATCTGTAGATGGATGGCGCCCAGTGGTTCCTCAGAACTGTAGCCCAACTCATCGCCAAGGAGAATCTCAAAAGTTGATGGTAGAGATTCCAATCTCAAAGCATTCCTCTGTGCCCCTTCTGAAGCGGTGTAAGTAATGGTTCCAATTCTATCATCTGCTAGGTATAGCACTCGTTCAGTTGTTTGCTCGATACGAATATTCTGCGGCCTATCGGTGAAATGAGCATCCTGCATCTGCCCTTCAAGCGTCCCTCCATCGTGTTCCATGTATGCGAAATCCATCGCCGCCCTTGAAGTTCCATTGATTTCCACTTCCCGCACTTCACTTATCGGATCATATTGATGTTTGAATCTATGAACTCCACTTATTCTGGCGCTTAATGCCACCTCGACCAATGGTATTTCGTCCTTGATTCTCCCTGGAACTGTCTCTAAATCCCTGTCGAGGGAAAGCATGACGTGGTCAGTATCCACAATCACAGGGTGGTCGCTGGAAGCCATCTCAAGGCCAATCATTCCAATCGAACTGGAAACTCTTGCCGAATTGCCTGAACCGAGGCTTACACGGGAATACATCTCAGCCACCACTGTTCCGCCGCCTTGGCCTGTACTGGCGAGGATTGCCGCTGGTAATCCATTGACAATCGCCCCAATATCGAGTACGATTTCTACCAAATTCAGTAAAGTGTCATCGATGAACTGTGAAAATAAATCGAGATTTGGATTGTCATACAATACCCTCAAACCTCCACCCGCAGGTAATTGGAAGGTGCCATGCAAAATCAAGGCAGGAGGAAGGTCCTCCACCATTATCGAGGTGCGACTTCTGTCATCATCATCTCCATAGCGCTTGATATAAGCGATGAATTCCACGCTCTTGACCGGTCCAGAACCTACTAGACAAATCAGGCTATCAGGTGGACTTCCTGGATTTACTGGAAGATTGGGGTGATTTCCATTTCCAGTTGCATCACGGGAGAAATTCTTGATTCCGATGATAAATGACAGGCGATTTGGAACATTACCCGGTAGGTCATCCGAATCCGGCGCCATTCCCAACATGGTGAATGTCGCGGCAATTTCTTCCTCGCTCATGCTACCTGCTGGTAGGCCCCTCAACCAGACTTCAGCATCGGTTGTGTTTCCGTATTCAGCAGTTGAACTCGGTTCGGTATAGTTTGAGCGATCCTCGAAATAATGCAAGAATAGATCCGTTTCTCGCTGCCCAAAATATTCCACCGTATCTAGTGAGTTTGCAGCCAAGTTATCATTTCGTAGAATGATATCGACCTCTTCGGGTAAACGGTTGGAACTCTCTACGGGATGTACAGCAGCATCGAGATAGGCTACTTCCAATACATCTCTTTCATCATTGGAATCCTTGCTATCAAAATGTACGTAGCCAATTCCGACCCCTAATGCACAACGATGGTTTTGCGACTCTTCCATATGATGTAATGAGGCGTTGTAATATGGCTCATTATTCTGTTCTAGCCCACCTTGACATGTCGTTTGTCTCGGATCTCCGGGATTATCGGGATTCTCTATTTCAATGAGATATGGCGCCATAACCTCGGTTATGGTGAATATTTCTCCACTCAGGCCCGTCGAAAAGAGTGAAGTTATCAAATCGAGAACGGTGTTGAATACTCCAGTAATGGATATCTCAACACGTTCAAGTCCGACCCTCAGATCAAAATCATGAGGAGGTTGAGTAAAACGTGAGTCGATGACAAGAGCATATGATTCACCATTTTCCAATAGATTGTAAGCGAATCCTTTCATCAATGAAACCTGCATACTCGCCATGTCATGCCATAGAGCATCGCCAGAATCAATGACTTCAACATGCCATACGAAAGTAGGTTTCAACCAGATTTCCTCGGGTACCGGCAACAATCCACCTGAAGTCTCAATTCCCCAGGTATCTCCTTGGTCCTCTAACAGGAAACCTGCTAAAGACAGACTGACTATTACATCCGGTTCTGTATCTCCATCGATATCGATAGCATTCTCGAACGGTCTGAAGTCATCTCCGAAAGCAATGATATCACCGGTAAAGGAACCATAATCCCATGCCTCGTGCTGATGACCAGTTCTAGATGTGTAATTGAGGTACAATACGTATGAATTCAAACCGATGGCAAGTGGGTCATTGAAATCGTCGGGTAGTTCAAACAAGGTATCTATCAGATTGTCTGGAAAACTTTCGGGGTGAGTGCTCGAATCCATCAACATCTGATAGGGGCGCGGATGATTCACCGGCGGAGCCGTAGTATTGCGTAGACTGACTTTGGAACGCCCAACATCAACTTCATCCAACGGATCTGCATCAGTAATCGGTCTTACTTTGGATTCCATGTTGGTTATGTTTGCCAGCGCCATAACCTCAACCTCAGGGGCATCGGCTGAACCTTCCCTATCCTGCAAAGCATCGTCCAATGCAGCCAATACTCCAAAATCGTCACTGGCTACCTGCAAGGTGCTCGCTGCCCCTCCGAATGGAGTCAAAATTGGCATCAAAAGAATGAGTACCAATAGCAAGGCAAGATGCTTACCTCGCCCCCTTAGGGGGCGACTGCCCGAGACGATGAGGCGTACTCCAGAGCCCTCCATGTAACTTAGTTGGCGATTGCAGCCACTTTCAATCATTGGGTCATCAGCATACTGAACAAGCGATATCAGCGACTGAAATGCTGTTCCACCCCACACTTGGGACAATCGACCAATACCTCGTTGACCCCATTTGGTAATTGCACCATGAATCTTTGACCACAAGAACTGCAAGAACCGCGCATTCCTGATGGTTTTGGCTTTGGCTTGGGAGTTGCTTGCTGTTGGCCTGGGATGCTTATTCCACCACTGCGTGCCTGAACACTCTGCGCTGGTTCGGAAGCTACAGCCTTCTGCTCAATCT
>CAZGIY010000117.1:0-4874 GCA_964526445.1 uncultured Candidatus Poseidoniales archaeon | reverse complement strand
AACAAAGTATGTACCAACTTTCGTAACTCATCCACTTGCTCTTTCAATTCTTCTACGCTGGAGGAATCCCCCCCTGCTTCGCTCATTGTTTGCATTCCCATCCCATCCAAGAGTTTGACCTCTTGAGAAGGCCTTCCTCGCGATACGCCCTTTATATGTAACGATTGGCGGCAAGCGTTGCGCGCGATTTCCTCACCAAGTACTTGAAGCCATTACTGATTCTTTTGCAACCACTGGTCACCATAGTGACTCCACTGTTCCATACTCCATCCATCTGGAAGGCCTGTCTCAGGTAAAGGTGGGCCCTGGTTAACTTCCTGACTACTAGGTTGTTCTTCAGGCATCGGTGGCAACACCTTCTGTACCTCAGGTTCCTGATATGTGGATTGAGGCGCCTCGTAAAAGGCAGTATTTGCTGCCTCCTCCCATTCCTCATCTAGTTCCTCATAATACTCAGATTCACCTTGCCTCTTCAAGATAACAAGTACTGCTAGAACAATTACCAAAATCAGGACGAATATGGAAGCGATCAATACGGGGTCGCTACCTGATCCATCATCCTGCTGGCGTGATAATACGGTAGGCATGTCCTGTTCCAAACTAAGATCGCAGGAGATAATCTGTCCTTCCTGAATGCAACCAGCCGGAGATGTTGCCGAATCCCAGACATCAAAATCACCACTGACATTCAGGTACAGACCTTGGGAACCTTGCTTGTAAGTCTCAAAAATAAACGTGTCCAATGTACGTAGTTGACCATCGTTCAAGTCGGCATTGACAAAGCCCTGAGATGCCCAACTTCCTGCACCAAGATCATGGAACAACTCAACCTTGACATTTCCATTCTTGCTGCCGATGTTTCGCAAACTAACGGTGATTCCTAGTTCATCTCCTTCCTTGACCTCTCCGCCTCTTGGAGTGCTTCCATCAGCGAGAGCGATTGCAATTGAAGGAATGCCTAGAACGAATTGACGTACGTTCAGGTAGGGAGAAACCTTGTCGTCAACTGAACCAACTCCAGATAACGAATTCCCAGCTTGGTCACTTGCAATGACCCATAAGGAAATCATATCCCCAGGGAGAAGACCTAGTATCGAACCATTGGTCAAATCAACGGTGCGAGAATAACTCCAGACCTCTCCAACCTGCTCATCCAAGGGCATCGAAATCTGATAAGGAACAACATTGAGCAGACTCGAACCACCCGCTGAATTAGGCCTCCTGAACTCCCACATCAGAATGACATTTTCATCAGACATGCCCCCATCGTCTTGTATCGAGATTGAAATCAGCTGCGAATCCAGCATTGTGCTGTCGATTGCTGTCGGGAGGGAATCAAAGGAAACAACTGGCGCATAACTGTCAAGGATGATGTTAGCGACCTGAGTAGTTGCATCGGTGGACATTCCAGGTAGGTTGTGTAGAGAGAATTCCAAAGGTATCAACGGGTCTTCAACCCTGCGATTCTCCAAAACAAAGGAAATTTGCCATTCTCCATCAGCACCAACCAATTCACTCAATGTGCGAGATTGGGTACCATGCATGTATTCCAGAGTCAGGCTGACATCATCTGGTAATACTTCAACAGGTGAATTGCTGAGAACGTGCTCTATATATCCACTCAAGCGTAACTCATCCCCTAGTCCGACGTATATCTGGTCGATTCCAGAAGGACTGATTGGTGGAGTCAAATCATCCATCTGTTCGAGAACTAGGGCGAGAGCAGAATCAAATTGCCACCTAAGGTGTCCAAGATTAGGAACGGTGATTACAGGATTGAAAAGGTCATCATCGTAAACTAGAACAGCGGGTAAAGACCACTCGGGTAAATCAGCAGAATCCAAATCCCATGACAAGAGGAATGACACTTCGAGATGATATACTCCCGTAGAGACATCGGTAATCTCCAAAGATGAGACTTCCACCATGGAACCAGATGGTGCAGAAAACGTCGAAGAACGCGGATCCAAATGAATCGCAGCCAACTGATCCTCTTCTGTACCGGCCAAACGAATCTCTATCTTATCGATGGTATGCAGACCATTCGGTTCTGTCATCTGCATCGAGAAAGTGTGTTCTATTCCAGGCAAGAGATATTCATCTGATCTGTCCAAAGTTATCAGTGAAGTATCCAGACTCGGATCAACGTTAGTTGCAACCACAAGTGTGGCCAAATCTGCATCCAATCCAGGACCTCCTCCTTCAATCAATTCCAAACCTACCCAATCTTGCCCAGTCAAGTATAGTGAGACATTTCCATTGGTTGGAATTTGAGAGACGTCTATGCCCTCAAAAGAAACCGTCCACTCACCCTTGGACAGAGTTGGCATAGCAGCATCCATGGTTTGATAGACGCCGGCAGAATCCATTCCCTCTCTCCAATAATGCAATATTACCTTGTCAGAATAGGCTTGATCTTCAGAGAATGTGGCCCAGACTTTGAGGTCGTTCACAGGGTCCCAAGTGTACCCATCTGCAGCCCTTCTACCATTAGTGGTATCAACCTCAAAAGCGATGAGGGCAAGTGGAGAGCTATCCACTTGTACGCTGTAGGAAGAATCCGCAGTTACATCATCTGCACCAGCAGCGCCTGTAATGGGGCCAACTCTGACTATACTTGGCGTGATGTCTACTTGACTTCCACTCTCAGGCATTGCGATTTGACCTGACCAGAAACCTGCAGATGTGCTGTTCATGATGTAATCGCTACCAGCGATATTGATGTTGACCACGAAATGCTCCATCAGAGGGCGATTAGCCACTGTATTCTGGAACCTGACGCTGCCGGATACATCCAACATACTACCAGATTTTGCATAGAATGGGTAAGACGGATCAAAGACATCGCTAAGCATGTGGCCCATCGAATCATGCACCGCCCAAGAATCGATTTCCAAATCATTCTCGCTGGCCTGAGAACCGCTGCCTCCACTAGAGGCGGTTGCAGGAGCAAGGCCCTCACCACTATGGTTGAAGGCCTGTGCTGACCATTCAACATCTGACTCATCATCCCAATCCCAAGAAATATCAAACTGCCAATCAACTTTCCAGGAGTTAGAAATCAACGAAACAGAAGATGCTGTAGAGTTGAGGACCATCATGCTGGAACCAGATAGTTGGGTGAATGTACCTCCCGCTGCTAAGTTTGAAACTTCACATCGAATCTGATCTCCTGTGGAAGTTGTTCCAGTCAATTTGATGACTGAAATCTCGGACTGATCATACAAATGATGATGGCCTGTGACAAAACCCTGTGCGATTCCGTTAGGATGGAACGTCGAAGGTACTGTGAACGGCTCATTAGTAATCATCAATTCATGGTAAACTCCACCTGTTATGGAAATGCCACCGCTAACTGAACTGAAGGATAGAGGAATTTCAACTACTGATTTTGCACCACCATCATTGTTTGCCTCATGGTATGCTTTGACTACTGGCCCAAGACCGGTGACATTCTCAAACAAACGATAGCCTACCGCTATTGAAGATAGAACAATATCTTGCGCTGTTCCACTGAAATCAATGTCAATCTCTACCCAATCTCTACCAAAGGAATCCTGATGTGTTGAACTCAAGGAATGAATCGCTGTAGTTACCGAATTGGAAAGCGCAATACAAGTGGATTCCCATCCACTTGTCAAAGACGCAGCCTGTACTCCGGCAACATCGATTGCCAATGCAGCACCTGTACTAGAATCAGTTTGTAGACAGACAATACCTGAGTGAACTACAGCATCAACAGGTAAATTGAATGCTGTGCCAATACTTCCTGTGGAAATGGAGAATTGTTCGCTCCTAGTATCAGAGGGATGAGACTGCGACTTACCAGACAATAGATTCTGCCAACCCATGCGCCCTTGGTGTGATGATGAAAGGAACTCCCAGTCATCGCTACCATCCATGGCCACATCGATACTTGCATCCTTAGCTGGATCTACCATGCTCGCTTCCAAAGAGAGCGAATCTATCCAACCCCCTGGTGATACTGAAATCTGTACTCCAAATCCGGGGTGAGCATCATTCATCGAGGCACTGGCCATAGGGGGTGCCATGGAACCATGAGAAGCGCCATCGATGTCTACTACTGAAACGGCAATGGCACTAGCATCTGCATTAAGTGTCCAGCCATCAAGTGGAACGGAACTCTCAATGAAATCGGAGGATACTGTCTGAGTAGTACCTGTTGGATTGGTCAATACTCCTGTAGAGTTAACCACCATGCCATTGGGTATTTGCCAACCATTCTCGCTGGCCCCCACTCCACTCATCATTCGAATAGAGCCGACATTAATTGCAGATACAAGAGGTGTGAGAATAGGGTCGTTGGTCCCCATATTGATACGTACACTGACTCCAGATGCATGCTCATCAAGATCCAATGCTGCCAAAGAGATTGGAAAACTATTGTTCTCAAATCCAGTTATCTCTTGACCCATAGCATCCAAAACAGTACCTGATACCCAACTGCCATTCGGTACAACAGCATCAATATCGATGAATCCCATGCCCAATTCATCAGGAATCATCAAGGGTGATTCCCAAGACCCTGCAGGATCGAACCAATCCACTTCCAGACCTATGTCATCTAGATACCAACCATCATACTGAACTGCGGTATCAGAAGTAAAAGAAAATCGGAATGAAACTTGATTACCAGAATAATTGGATAGGTCTGCTGTTGTAGTTCGCCAAGAAGTGGTTCCGGTGCCGCCGGTTGAACTACTAGAACAGGTAGTCCAAGTCGACCCAACATTGCCATCGAATACACCGAGACCATATAGTGGACTGGTTGAATGGCTCTGAATGGTATTGTCATACCAACTTGAACCATTTGCTAATGTAGGATTGAAGTAAGTCCATGTACCGTTGTTGAC
>CAZGIY010000116.1:4795-5039 GCA_964526445.1 uncultured Candidatus Poseidoniales archaeon | reverse complement strand
TCCTCCCCGAATCTATCATTGATGCCGCTTTCCAAGTTAGTAGGCGTGAGGCTTCAATGTTGGTTTTCATGTCAGCCAACATGAATTGAATCGCTTGATGTTGGTGCAATTTACTGCCGAAGGTTTCTCTTTCGTCTGAATACTGAAGGGCGTGCTCAAAGGCCGCTCTAGCAAGGCCAGTTGCGTGAGCTGCAATGTTTGGTCTGCTCATGTCAAAGGCTTTCATTGCGTTTAGCCAACCTTG
>CAZGIY010000116.1:3295-4785 GCA_964526445.1 uncultured Candidatus Poseidoniales archaeon | reverse complement strand
CAACTCCACCGAGTAGATTTTCGGCTGGAACCTTGACAGAATTGAATACAACCGAACGGGTATCGGAACAGCGCTGCCCCATATTGTCCTCTTTTTTACCCAGACTCAATCCTTCGCTACCCGCTTCGACAATGAATCCTGACATACCTCGATAGCCTGCATCTAGGTCTGTTTTGGCGAGTACAAAGAAGAAGTCTGCATAGCCTGCACCAGTTATCCACATTTTCTCCCCGTTCAGAATGTAAGTATCCCCTTGCTTAACGGCATGGGTTTTGATTGAAGCAACATCCGAACCGGCTCCAGGTTCGGTAACTGCGTAGGAAGAGAGCGCTCCTTCGACGACCTTTCCAAGCCATTTCTTCTTCTGTTCCTCAGTTCCACCAGTGATGATTGGTGCAATGGCTAGGCTGGTTGCATAAGCAGCGGTAGCAAATCCTGGGTCTCCCCAAGCCAACTCCTCGTTGACCACTACTTCTTCCATCGATCCAAGTCCAGCCCCTCCGTATTCCTCGGGGATGTGTAGGTTCAGTAGACCCAATTCATTTGCAGTCTTGATCGCTTCCAGCGGATAGATTGATTCAGTATCCCATTTCTCAGCATTTGGGCGTATTTCGTCTAGTGCGAATTGCCTCGCCAACTCTTGTAGCATCTCCTGCATCTCATCAAGTGCGAGGTCTACCATGCACTATCCCACCAGCAGCGCGGCAATAAGAACTGCTTCTCAACCAGTGATACCAATGTTCATCTTCAACAGGCCTTTGCCCCCTATATGGCTAGGGATTATTCCGAGGTCTTGAGCCGAATCAAGTCCCTGATTGGAGATGAAGACGACTTGATTGCCATGATGGCTACTGTAGTCTGCGAATTACATAACGAATTCGAGGAATTTCATTGGACTGGATTCTATCGAGTAGTTTCCCCGGGTCTTCTCAAAATTGGTCCCTATCAGGGTGGCCATGGTTGTTTAGAGATCAGTTTCGATAGAGGAGTATGCGGTGCTTGTGCAAGAACCAAGGAAACTCAACTGGTTGAGAATGTGCATGAAAGAGAAGACCACATCGCTTGTTCGTCAAGCACCATGTCCGAAATCGTGGTTCCAATGTTCGATGAAGGTGGCGAGGTAATCGCCGTTCTGGATATAGACAGCGATAATTTGGCAGAATTTGACAATCACGACAGGTCAAGTTTAGAGTCGATATGCGCACAGTTATCGAGAAACCTCAGATGACGAGATAGCCTCTACGTTGCATCTCTAGTATCAACAGGAATAGAAGATACAGTCCTGCCAGAACTCCACCTTCCCAGCGGTTGAATTTGAATCCAGTCCACATAAACAAGAGACAAGCAACTACGCCGATGATGGTTGCTGGAATGATTAGCTTCATGACCAACGGAACAGAGCCTGGTGAGATGACCAAAGGAGAAACCATCGCTGCGATGCCAATTGAGAGCATCGGGTCGGTAATGTTTGAACCGATTAGGGTTCCAAC
>CAZGIY010000116.1:0-3285 GCA_964526445.1 uncultured Candidatus Poseidoniales archaeon | reverse complement strand
CCTTGTGACCTTTTTGATGCCATGAGGGCTACCGTCAACTCAGGTAGCGAGGTACCTAGCCCCGACATTGTCATTCCGACAACGGCAGGAGGTACATCCATCGCTATTGCGATTTCACTAGCTATGGTCACCAACTGAGTCGCAGCATAAATTGCGAACATCAATCCAATGATTACCATGACAGTATAGGCTCCAGAGGTCCATCCCCTTCCTTGAGTCTTGACTTCAGGGACAATCTCCAGTTCATCTGTACGAATCTTGTCTTGATTCTTCAGCAACCACCAGATGTAAGAAAGATAGATTGCCACCAATAGCCCACCTTCAAGGCGCGTCAAATCGTTGTTCCAAAGCAGTAGTAGCGAGAGCAGAACCACTGCTCCGAGCATCAACAGGCCATCACGGCGAAGCCAATCTGGCCTGATTTCAAGGGGTCTGACCATGACAACTATTCCTAGGATGAGAGTTATCTGTACCAGAACTGAACCGAAGATGTTACCTATCGCTAGGTCGATCATTGCAGGGTCATCTGCACCGCTATATGCCGCGGTTGAAGTAACTAGAATTTCCGGTAGAGAAGTGCCAATAGATACGATGGTCAATCCGATTACTACTTCTGCAATTCCTGCTCTACGTGCCAGTCCCTTCGCACCTTCAATGAAGAAATCCGCAGAGGTGATGAGCAATGCTATTGCCGCCGCCAGTAACAACAGACTAATCCATGCAGCGTATTCTCCTGCGCGATGACTGAAAGTTTCCAGAACTACCAAAGTAACGAACAAACCGCCGGTCAGGAGCATTCCATTCCAGTGGAGCAGCTCCATGACTCCTGCATCCCTCTTTGCGGATACTGACTCAGCCAAGGTCTGCGACATGCAAGATGGTCACGTATAGTGTAGCACATATGGATTGCCTTTGTAGGGAGTGCTTATTGACACATGCTGATTATTGTTTCAAGCACGAATTCAACGTCAGGAATCGTATGATTTTCAAGGGGTGGTGAGAATGGAACTGGTGTATCAAGAGCACCAATAATTACAGGTTTGTTTTCAAGCGACCAGAAGGCATCTTCCATTATTCGACTCTGAATAGTATGACCTAAGCCGCCACTCCATTGGCTTTCTTGAACGATTAACAGTCTTCCAGTTCTAGTTAGTGATTCAATACAGGTCTGGTGATCGAATGGCACAATGGTCCTTAGATCGATGACCTCGACCTCGATATCCTTCTCAGCTGCTGCTGCAGCAGCCTTGAGTGAGACGTGTAGCATGCCCCCCCAGCATACTAGAGTCATATCGCTGCCTCCACGCACCACTTTGGCCTTACCAAGAGCATGTCTTCGGCCTTGGTTAAGAGCAAGTTTTACTGGTTCTGTGTCCACTTTTTGGTTGATCATATCTCCCCATCCGGTCAGGCCGCCGCGTAATCCATACAGCCCGATATGTTCGAGGAAGATAACCGGGTCATCTAGTTCGGCAGCCTCGAGCAACAAGTCGTAAGCATCCTGAGGAGTTGCCGGAGCAACCACTACTAGGCCAGGGTCGTTGGCAAACCACGATTCGATGATGTTTGCGTGAAACGGTCCACTGCGAGTGCGCCCTCCCAAGGGTATGCGGACTGTGAGTGGAACTTCAGCACCCCACCTCCATCGCAACATTGCAGCGTTGTTCACCAGGGCATTGAATGCCAACGCTGCAAATCCTCCGAATTGAATCTCCGCCATAGGTCTCATGCCGTGTAACGCGGCTCCAGTGGCTGCATTGATGATTACGGCTTCAGACAGAGGCATGTCCAGAAGTTTATCCACATGTCCTGCATTTTTCAGAGCCAGATTCATTCCGAATGCACCTGCAACCTCCATGTCTTCTCCCATGAATACGACTTCTTCCCCATGCCTTTCTGCAATCGCAACCATTGCTTGTTGAATGGCGCGTGCATAGGTCCACGAGCCACTGCTCGAGTCGAAATCCACATCAACTTCTCCTGAAGAAAGAACCGCTTGTGCTTCAATACCGCTACCATCTCTGTCCAATCTGTCCTGATGAGTGTCTGCGTCATGTAGACTGGTTACTCCGAGAGTTACTGTTTCCGGAGCTGGCCAAGACATTGCTTCAACTTCCACTCTTGCTTGATCGGCTCTGTCTTGTTCTTCATCTTCGATGGAAGAAATTTCATCTTCTGCCACTCCCATACTCAACAACAGTTCTTTGTGAACTTCTATAGGGTCTTTGGCGGCCCAGTAATCAAGCATTTCTCGGTTTACGTATCCAGGTGGGTTACCGCTCTCTGCTCCGAGATAGAGGTCGTCATGGTGATGTGCATGACCGCAACCACGCATGGTCTCAACGTGAATCAGCGTAGCGCCTCCTCCCTGAATACTGAATTCTCTTGCAACCGCAACCGAAGCATGCCAAGATGCTACATCAGAGCCATCGATACTCCACGATGGAATTCCCATAGCAACCGCTTTGTCGGCCCACAATTCTACTCCGGATTGATTTGTAGAAATAGTGTCCAATGCGATTTGATTATTCTGAAGAATGAATGTCATAGGCAATGATCTGGTACCTGCCAGATTAATCGCTTCCCACCACTCTCCGCTACTACTGGCGCCTTCTCCAATGCAGGCTACGTGGAATCGGTCCAATTCACTCAATTTGGCAGCCAGTGCTAAACCGGTCATCGTGGCAGAAGCGATTGGCAGGGGGGCAGTAGGAGGTAGTACTCCCCTGTGCCAACAGCCAATGTGCAGGTCTCTGCCACCTGCTTCCATACCGCTCCAACCTCCATCTTGATTTGATGCTGATTTACCCATTTGCGCAGCCATGACATCCTTTGGCGTATCTCCCATGGCCAAAGCGAGTCCTACATCCCTGATCATTGGGGCAACAAGGTCTCCTTCGTAACCTTCACCGGGGCGAGATCCAGGTGAGGAATCCACTTGCCTTTTGAGAGCAGTAGCAACTGCAACAACTCCTTCCTGCCAGGTTGAACGGAATCCTTTGCCTCCAAATTTCCCTCCCTCGGGAGTTTCCATGCCTTTGGCAAAAACATCCTTGAGATGCTCATCCAATGCACGCGTACGCAACATCAACCTCTGCCATTCTAGTCTATTTTCCATGTTGATTGCCATGTAATGAGCGATTCTTCTGAGGCATAGAGCGATATCGATTAGGAATCTTTCACCTCGTCTGTCTAGGTGTTTCTCAAGGTCTCGGCGTGGTACTACTTCTCTATGTGCATCTTTATCCAATGAACTTTGATGCAAGCGAATGCTGAGTCCTCTGG
>CAZGIY010000115.1:0-5068 GCA_964526445.1 uncultured Candidatus Poseidoniales archaeon | reverse complement strand
CCAACGAATTCAAGTTCTATATCGAGGTCCCCCTCTGCCTTGCTGCCAGTTATCTTGTTCATGTGTCCTTCAGTTAGTGTCGACAAACCGTAGGTCTGATTCTTCTGCGCATATTCGTCACTACCCACTCTGATACTGTATGAATTCATCAACCAGATAACCAATGCGACAACTTTGCTTTTCGGCATTCCCTCTAAAACCAAATCTCTTTTGACTGAAGCGCGTATTGTGGGAAGAACCTCAGCAAAGCCTTGGATAGAATCGAACTTCATTTATGCGACAGGCTTGGTCCAATCAGCATGGTATCGATACTGTTTACGACCCTTGGAATCAACTCCTAAGGCTTGGAGAAAACCTCGCTCATCAGAACAAATCCAAACATCTGTCCATGCTGGAGGAATTGCCAAAGAATTAATTCTGGCAACGATTTCTTCATCCTTTATTCGATTTAAACTGGTATCGAAATAATGCCAATTCAATACAAGTTTGCCTTTTGGTCCCTTTTTCTTAGGTCCTTTTTTACGAGTAAATCCGGGTTGCGTAGGGTCGGTTAAGTTCAGCCCAGCCCGGCGTGCAACAACTTCGCGTTTGGGTTTCATGAAACGCCACCAAGGCCGATAGTGATTAGATTTGTCCGGACAAAATGTGTTTTGCACATTCCTCGCATTCATCAAGAAGACCATCCAAAGTGGCCTCATCAACATCCATGTTAGTTATGACGGGCCTCAAAATCTGTTTGCCCTCGATTTCTGATTTGCTAATCATATAATTCCCGCGATTCAGCATCAATTGTCTTAATCGCGAATTGAAATCGTCTAATTCCTCTTCTGGAACCTTCTCAGGAGTTACTCTGAAACAAACATTCACCCACACTCTCGATGACACGATCTGCATATTATCCCGTTCGTTGATCTTCTGCTCAAGTGAATCAGCCATGGAAACGTATTGTTCTACCATCCTTGCCCAGCCAGCGTCGCCGATTTCCCGCCAAGCCAACCATAACTTGAGAGCATCTACTCTACGGCCACATTGCAAAGACAATCGCCCTGGGTCAATTTTCTCATTCTCTTCATGGAACAAATAATGGACGCCAGTAGTATGGTTACATACCGACCTGAGAAACTTGGAATCTTTGATTAAGAATGCCGAGCAAACCAATGGTACCCCCATCATCTTGTGCGCATCCCAGCACACTGAATCAGCCTTGTTTACGCCTTTGATCAAGTTTGCATACTTGGAACTGAATATACTGGCGCCTCCCCAAGCAGCATCAACATGTAACCACAGCCCTTCAGCATGTGCTACCTCTGCGATCTCATCAAGAGGATCAAAAGCACCTCTTACTGTAGTTCCTGATGTTGCGATTATGCATAGAGGTTGCAAATCCGCTCGGCGCGCCATTGCAATCTCTTCTGCTAACGAATCTGGGCGCATTCTACCATCTTTGTCGCAAGCGACCTTAATGACGTTAGAAAGACCAAGTCCCATGACATTAGCCGCCATAGAAACAGAATAATGTGATTCAGCGGAAACAAAAAGAACGTATTTTCGTCCATCTAAGCCCTTGTGCAGAGTCATTGGATCTAATGAATGGCGCGCGCATAGAACCCCCAGAAGGTTACCATTAGATCCACCTGTGGTTAATATTCCAGAGCCATCTGCAAATCCCATTAACTCATTCATTCGTCTGATAATTGCCTGTTCAACCATAGTAGCAAAGGGAGCTAATTCGAACGTGTACATCGAGGTCTGGGCTAATGAAGTCAAGACTTCTCCCGCAAATGCGCTAGCATTGAATCCGCTCCATAACGGATTCATGAACCTCCTATGATTAGTACGCACACTGTACTTGAGGAAATCATCCATGCCTTCCAAAACGCCCTCGATGCCCTCTCCTTCTAGAGGCGGGCTCAACCTACTACGCATTCGTATCTCAGCAGGTGTGGGCGCAGTAGTGACTCGCCCATCACCCTCTGACTCTTTCAACCAAGCCTTGATTTGGCTTGTCAATCGGTCGAGAAGAAACTCAACATCCTCGCTCTGCACATCATGTTGGGCACTGACACGGCACATTGAGTATGTGGTTACAATACCTCAGTAAACATTGAGAAAAGCAGCCCCAATTTTATTGATGCAGCATGCATAGGTTTTGAGTAATATTGAATAAGTCCCTCGCAATGGCCACTTCATGCTAGGCGATGTTGGAGATGGATGGTTGGCCAGGTTACATATGCAGATTGCTAAGACATTGAATGGTGCAGGCTGGAGTCAGAACCAGATTGCCACCATTCTTGGTTCAACACAAAGTACAGTTTCACGCCAATTACTGCGTACGCCTCCAAAGTTACCCAGCGCCGATGCAGACGCTGTTGATTCATGGGCCAATGAACTATCCCGACACCTCATCATCCAAGGTCCAAAAACTAAAGTTAAAAGGCAGCGGATCATCATGGACATCCAATTCAGCGATGGGCATTCCTTCCAGTCAAACAAGACACTTACGGGAGTGGAGTTAGAAGGTGGTGCGAAGGAGGCCGGACTACTGAGGCAACTAGAATGGTCCTGTTCTAGACTCGACCTCAATAGAATCGTAAATTGGACTTCAGGAGTTGGAATGAACTTCGCTTCATGTCTTCCGGAAGCAATTAGCAAGGAAGATGTTGCAGCATTTCCCGGAAGATTATCAGTAATTGATGGGCGCATCAGACATCATGAAAAAGCAACCATGGGTTCTAGTTCCAGTTTATCCAAAGTATTGCTAAAGGCGAGAGGTTCTGGTATTGGAGGAGCCATCATCAACTTGAAAGCACCCCTGAACAAAAATTCCAAAGACGTCAATAGCAGGTTAATCGATCGCTGTGTCAAGAAAATGAAGTGGAATATGGCTTATTGGGATGGTAAGAACATCGACTGCAAAAATGAGGATTACCAAGTGATTCTAGGGGAAGGAGGGTTTGGTTGGGAGCCACATCTATTCGTCGTCGGCTCGAATGCGGGTGAAGTTGTTGACAGAACTCACGCACTTATCGACGCCTTAGAAGAGGAAGTGTCTGCATGATTTTGCGGATGATGCATTCACTGTTGCTGGTAATTATCATTGGAACTGCCAGTATGTCTGGTTGCTTAAGCAGCGGCGAGCCAAAGGCCGATTCCAGTACAGTAAGGATTCTCACCTACGATGTATACGCATTGTCTGAGGAAATGATTGAACAATTCGAGGAAGAGAGTGGTTATGAGGTAGCATTCACCAAAGTAGGGGATGGGGGAGAGGTTCTGGAGAATGCTCTACGCACTCAGGAATTGCCCATAGCAGATCTAATCATTGGTATAGACAACAGTTTCCTGCAGGTCGCACTAGACCATTCTCTATTCCGTAGCCATGGTATAGAACTTACAGGGTTGCATCCTCAAGCACTTGCGCCTTATGATGGTAGCATGGCTGTGCCATTTGATTGGGGCAGAGTTTGCATCAATTTTGACAGCGCCTATGCTGATGGTGAAAATGTGAGTATGCCGGACGACCTTTGGGATTTTACGGAAGATGCTTGGAAAGGAAAGGTAGCCGTCCAAAATCCTCGCAGCAGCACACCTGGCAGAGCATTTTTAGCGGCAACGATTGACTATTTTGAGAATGATGCTGATACAAGTACTGACTATCGAGATTGGTGGCAGTCGATGTCAAACAACGATGTAATAGTCACCAGCGGATGGAGTGAATCATATCTGAATCATTACGAAGCAGGCTATGGGATTTGGGAAGACTCTTTCATCGGTGGCGCACATGCAGTAGTTTCGTATTGCCATTCACCAGGTGCAGAAGCATACTGGGGGGGAGGGGAGACCGATAGTGTTGCACTAAACATCTCAGGTGCTTCATTCCTGCAGGTTGAATATGCCGGAATCGCAGCTGGACCAGCAGTGAACATCGAAGGAGCGCAAGCCTTTCTGGAATTCCTGTTGAGTCCGGAACTTCAGGCGACTATCCCAGATACCAACGTCATGTATCCAGCATCTTCTCAGCGCAGTCTTCCATCGGGACCGTATAGCGAACATACTGCTGTACCCGCTGCTGATGCTGATATCAGCATGCAAAGAATGGGTTCGGAGATGGATGGATGGTTATTAGCCTGGGATGAGGCAATGGCATGAGTGCAAGGGCCAAACCTTGGGAGGGCATTCCTGCAGTAGTACTGATTTTAGCCATGGTAATTCCCTTTTTTATGGCCTGGCAAAGATTGTACGAAGTCTCCGAACTTGGGCTACTAGATGCTGTTTCAAATCTCGACTCTAGAAGACAAACCAAGGATGCATTCTCATTCTCACTAATGATTGGAGTTTCTTCTGCTGTTGCGACCGCATTGATTGGAACTCCTCTTGCATTCCTATTGGGGCGCTGGAAATGGCCAGCCCACAATCTGATCAAAACACTGAGTACACTACCATTCATTGTACCAAGTATAGTTGCCGCAATGGGATTCATCGAGTTGACTAGACCACAGGGGCTTTTGCATAGCCTTGTTGGACTGGACCTCATCGGAGAAAGTGGAACAATAGGATGGATGAATTCCCTGCTGGGGTTTGACCACGGGGGTTGGTTACTGGCGATTCTGCTAGCACACATCTGGTTCAATATAGCCCTGTTCACGAGATTGGTAGAACCCGTTGTCTCCCGATTGGATGAAGACATGGTAGAGCAAATCAAACTGCTACCCGGGGGCCAAACGAAAATCTCCAGAATACGCAACCTTTGGTATCCACTTCTTTGGCCGTACATCGCCTCTGCGATGATTCTAACTTTCGTATTCTGCTTCACCTCCTTTGCCATAATCTTGCATCTTGGCGGCTTTGAATACCACACTATGGAAAGAGCGATGGCCGAATTAGGAGGTGCTGCCGGAATCTGTGCATCTGGCGCAAACACCTGCTATGGCGCCTCAGCCAGCGAAGTGGTACTTGCTCTGTCCAGCATACAGTTGTTGGTCATTCTCTCGGCTCTATGGTTACAGTCTCGACTGGCAAGAAGACGTTCAGACGTATGGCCTCTAGCCGATGAACAAACTAGGCCTCG
>CAZGIY010000114.1:0-5134 GCA_964526445.1 uncultured Candidatus Poseidoniales archaeon | reverse complement strand
ATCGGTTAAGGTTGGTACGGCTATGGCTAACCATAGTCAAGTGATTACCTTTGATGCGAGTAACAATGCGGATATTTGGGACCCTTCTTACAACAATCAGAGAACTTCCTACAGCAATATGGGCGATTTCACCTACACTGAGAAGTCTCTAAGTTTGATCAGTGATGGTTTCACAACAGATTTTGAGAATACTGATGCGGGATTCCATTCGAGTTCCATTCCTCCTGCAATGAGTAGTTTTAGTCATATGGTAATGGCAAGACAGAACTTAATTAACTTGAGTTGCAATAGCGGAGATTCATGTTGGGGTACCAATCCTATTGATTCGTATTATCCAGATGATGGAGAATCGGGCAGTGAATTCGAGTTTGAATTGTTTAGTCCAGGCATGTGGGTCAGCCCGACTGGTTACATTGCTAAGTTTTCATCTTACCATTCATTGTTCTACAATAATTCCGGTACCTCAAGTAACCCTGTGAATAATATGTATGATTGTGCATATGTTCAATATGACACCTCTTCCAACGGAATCGATTGGACTAACGCATGGCAAACGATTGATTTTGATATAACCAACAGTACTGGTATCAGTTACAGCAATGGTCTATACCCTGTCGGTAATGGACATAACAAGATCACATATTGTGATGGGGTATCAACAGGAAGTTATGCACTTGGAGGTACTTCAGTCCACTCCCAGTTAAACCCCAGTGGATGGGGAACTTTGGCTCTCGACCTCAGAGAACATATGAACAAGTATATCCGTCTACGTTTCGTACTTGAGAGAAATGAGAATCTTGGAAAGAACCCGGCCAACTCTTTTCTTCCAGGATGGTATATCGATGACTTCAGGTTGGGAGACTTGCTACCACAATCAGGAAGCGTGGTCGTCGAAGGTTTCTCCGCATCATTGGCAATGGGTCAGCATGGTTTCCCAGATGGCTATGGATTCTTGCAATTGGAATCTGAAACCACTACCACCAATAGTTTGAGTGTCGATATTTTGAATGCACAAGGAACTGATGTGGTGGTTGACAATTCGGGACAAGTGCTTTCCGGATTGGAGGGTACTACCATCGAGTTGTGGGATATCAACGCCTCACAACACCCTCAGATTCAACTGAGGTTCAACTTTGATAGTGGAATTTATCGCCTTTCCACTCCAACTTTACATGCTATCCACATGGGTAGTAGAGTTGGAAGCGGATTCAATGATACTAACATGGTATTTGCAAATCCCCCTCCAGAGAAAGGCAAGTGGTCGACCAGCGGTGTTATGGGTGAAATGATGATGTATTTCCCTATTCTGACGGATAATTCGATATCGCCTCCTGTTTTCAAGAGTAGTTTCAATCAGCCGATAACCGGAATCAAACCAATCATCACGGCTGATTGTACTGATGATCCAAGTATTGAATTGGTTGTTGGAAGCTCATCTCCTGTTTCGGTAACTCCCAATCAGATGTGGATGGCTGATGAACCGTTATTCAGTTTCGTCGCTGAAGTATCATATTCAGTTCCGTGTACGGTCACTGGTTTGTGGTTTGACTTACAATTCGGATTCAGTCCTAGAAGTGTCCTTCTAGACATCGCAGGAGATGGAGACTATGAGTGGGGCTTCGCAGAGCCTGCTTTCGGTCATTTCGGTATGCAGAACGTTTTCTGGGATACGAAGGTTGGTGAAATCAATTTGGCGAAGGATAGTAGCATGATTACTCTGGGTCCATCGGGAGTTGGCCAAGGTGGTACATTCATGTTGCCTAGAGGTGCAACTATCCTCGCAGCAGAATTTGCACTGGACCAGAATACAATTTACTCTAACAACAATCCCGACGAAGGATTCGTCATGGATATCTTGTCTGGTTCACAGAATGTGACCTTGGGTGAGTGGCAGAATGTTAGCACTTGGTCCAGCGACGGCTTCCATATTCCTGATGTCGACTTCAAGGGTGCGCTGAATTCCTTGATGAACAATCCAATGGTGCCGACAAGCCATGTTGATCAATACGGAAATGAGTGGCTATCTTTCCACTTCAAGGCCCAGAGTCCCAATGCTTCGACCGGAGCAAGTATGCGGATGCAGAATCTGATTATTCTTTACGATTGGAACACAGAACTCGGTAGTACTCATGATTTGGTACGTGAATTATCTCAGGGAATCGCTCTAGGAACTGAAGCAGGAGGCACTGTTGATGTGCCGTTCAAGGTGCATGCAACTTCGGGTGGAGCCTTGTCGTTGTTTGATCTATCAGTAACTTCAGCGAGTGGTTACGACAGCACACTTACTCTGACGGATACTCCTCAGGGGCTCTACCCAGATGGTAGAATAATTGAAGCAGTCAGTATGCACAATATCGATTCTTCTACCGGCGCATCATTCCAAGAGGCTCGTCTGAGAATCGAATCTACGAGTGGTTCCATCGAATTGGGTTACTCTGACCTGATGGATTTCTGGAAAGTAGATGATAGCGAGAATTTGATAACTTTGCAATCGTCTACCGCTGAAGATCTTCTCGGGGCCAAGAAGATAACTTGGAGGTTTACTATCAATCCTTCATGGGAGGATTCTCCAGAAGCGCGTGTGTTTGCTACTCTAATCGCAGATAATGGTGTAGAGGGGCTTCCCGGGGCGGTAGCCTTGGTGCCGAGTGAAGGGAATGCAATCGAGAACGATGCTGGAATAACCGCTTTCGACGTTCAGAATAGTGCAGGTGAATCACAGACCTTGTCAGATGCCCGTTCCAATCAGATGTTACGCTTGGTTGGAAGTATTAGGTTGGAAGGATTGGATGCAGCACCAGATCCCTCAGCGTATCGTATTCTGTTGGAGCGACTAATCATCAACAATACCGACCCCTCGAACATAACATATTCTTGGCTTGAAATCAGTAACGCTTCTGGGCCAAATAGTGGAGACTTCGATTGGCAGGTTAATCTTGGTGAAGACGCAGCAGGAACAGAGAATTATCGTTTCCGAATGTCTGAATATTCTGGCGGCGATACTTTGTGTCCACCTGCGGAGTATTTCCCGGGTCCAAATTGTGAAATTGAGTTCCAACTGACCATTGACACATATTCACCATCTCTTGTCAATAAAATGGTATGGACTGATTCAGCATCACCCAGTCATTCTGGTGGTAAATGGAGACCATTGTATGACGATACGTGGGTAGAGCCATCTCAAACTCAGTGGTTCAATTTCTCTGCACAAGATATCCCAGAGCCTCCTGAGAAGTTGATGCTCAACTATTGGGTTCAGATAGACCACGACGACGGTGACGGAATTCCTCAGGAGAGTGAGTATCGTCAGTTGGAGATGACAGGTGACGGTGGCGCTCCTATTTCTTATTATCATGGAAGTATCAATGATATTGCCAATGATGGTTATGATGGTCGGGTCAGTCTCTATGTCTCCGGTAATGATCTAGCAGGCAATCTGATTATGGCGGGTTCTCCCGGTCTGGATTATGATTTGGTATCCTATATTGGCATGGGAAGTCGCAGTCCAGGTATTGAGAGTTTCAAGATTCGTGATTCTGATGGAAACGAATTTGACGCCACTACTAAGACGATGTATGCAGGTAATGAATATCATCTCATAGTAGAGGGAAGAGATGACAATGGTTGGAGAGATATCGAATCGTTTGAGATAGATTTGAACCCTGGTGCTCCTGGAGACATGTTACTCAAGTATTATCCAAGAAATAATACAGCCTTTACAGATAGTCAGTGGATTGAGATTATTGAAGCATCTAATGAAAGCGACGGTACTCAGATGCTTCGAAGAAATGGGCAGGCATTGATTGATCCATTCGAGACTGAATTCATGCTTGATATGCCGATTCGCCTACAGTGGGCAATACCTACTGCAACTTCGGTTATGACGCCTCAGGTTTGGATCACGGATTTGGAAAACTCACGTTCGCCCTTGACTGAATCTGGAGGCAGGTACAAGCAGAGATGGATCTATGGAGATGGATTCCTCTTGGACACTACTTCTTTGCAATTGACGGATATGACAGGTCCGTTCATCACCGAGTCCTTATATGATTTCAGCAGTGGCTCAAGTGTGGATTATGTCTATTCAGGAGATACTGTGCAATTCTCGGGTCAATATGCATTCAAGGATGGATATCCAGAACATGTTGTCAATCCAGAAATACCAATGGTCATGGTAGTTACTAGAGAGGATGCATCAGCGGACTCCAGCGGTAATGAACAACTTTTGGGCGAGACAATCTACCATCCATTTGATGGAGGAACTTTCACAATCAATCTGACCGTCCCGAGTAAAACGAATGATTTCAGATATATATTCCAAGTTCAGGCCTCTTCATTGCCTGAGGGAGCAGTTGACCACACAACTGCTTCACAGGTCTTCAGAATCAAAGTTGACAGTAGCGCTCCAGAGGTATTACTCAATTCATGGCAAGTGACCGACACTAAAGGCGCAACTCTTTCAGATGGACTCTTGCCATCATCATCGATACATTGCGTTGATGTAGAGTTGATGATTAAGGAGACAGAGTTCCTATCGCCACAGTCTATCTATGTCAACTGGATGTATTTCCAGAATGGTGAGAATTGGAGTTTCGCCGAGAGCAATTATGGTGGCGCATTATCGAAGAATCTCAGTCTCGTAGGCGGTGGTGAAGTGTTACTCGCTAAAAGCGCCGAATGTATTGATCTATGGCCAGATGGCCACGAACTCCCTAGTAGGGAGCAATTACAGAACGTCATTCTGAGATTCTGGGTGACCGGTAGGGATAGTGCTGGTCTAGGCTTGTCAGGTGGTGGAGATTCCGAGAATCCGATTCGAGGGACACAGGATCAAGCGACTAGCGAATATGAAGTGGTATACGAGCAAGCAGAATTTGAGATAACCCAATTCAAGATGTTCCCAAATGCGCCTGAAGTAGGTGAAGATGTTCAACTTGATATTACCGTGCGCAATGATGGAAACACCGAAGGAATTCTTGAGATGAAGATAGAGGTAGTTTCAGCAAGCGATGGTGTTCGGGCAACCGTGGCTATCTGGTCAACACCGATGATTGGTGTATTCGATGGAACTCTTGGTTCAAATTCTCATAATATGGAGGTGCCGATTGAGCCTTTCAGAGATGCAAAGGCGGAT
>CAZGIY010000113.1:4569-5138 GCA_964526445.1 uncultured Candidatus Poseidoniales archaeon | reverse complement strand
GATCAGTTGGAGGAATTCATACACATTCAGACCGAGATGGGACCTGATGGTGCCAAGGATAGAACCTTCTCTGTGGTTGAGAGCAATGGGCAACTGGTATTGGCTAAGGGAGGCGAATTGGTTGATGGAGTTCTTAATGAATCACAAGGAAGCCTCTGGAGAATCTATGATGGCGTAGATGTGGAATCCTGTGACGATGAATCAGTCAATACTTGCAAGGGCGAATCCTATGTCTCAGAAGAGCAGGCTAGAGTCCGCTTCAATCAGAAGACCGTTAATGATGACCTTACAGAAACAGAAACTACGTACTACATCATTGGGGAATATTGGTACACAACGGACCTCATTGAGGAATTCGACAATGTCGCATCAAATCTTCACAGGAAGAACGCTCGCTTGGCTTTGACACGTCAGTTGCTGACAGATGCTTTGGATACAGAGGAATTGAATTCGTTGTATAGCAACTTGATGGCGCTTGATATCTATGATGTACCTGACAGTGAGGGCGCCCCTGGAGAAACATTCCGTAGGAATCACGAGATTCGATATTTCGCGGTGGATAACAGGTT
>CAZGIY010000113.1:0-4559 GCA_964526445.1 uncultured Candidatus Poseidoniales archaeon | reverse complement strand
GATCGTTCTTACAACTATGGGAATCCAACCGGAATTTTCCATGCACCGACCTCTCTTGGAGGGCAGGATGTAGATACTTTCCTCAAGACTACTTACGAGACTGAGAGAGATGGTATTGATGAAGAGATGACCGCTGAAAGGTACGAAGAGGCATATCTACAGGATTTGTTGAATCAACAACAGCAGGGAGCGGAATACAAACCCCTCAACCTTGTAGATATCCGCGTTGATCACAAACCTGCATTCTTCGATACAATGTTGGCTCGAACATACGTAGGATATGGGGCCTCTACTCTTGGTCTTGATGTAGGTTCGTCGAATCCGCAACCTGCTCAACACTTCCAAACACGTGGATCCCCGGGTACGATGTTACAACAGGCGGTGCCTTTGCCAGGTGCTATGTTGAATCACTTTGTTATTGCAAACTGGTATGGTGCAGGATTGAGTGATGAAGCAGGATTCCCTGAAGAATACGCAGGGACACGTCCGTTGGCATATACAAATACTCAAGTTAAGGTTTTGAAGTATTATTCTGGAACAGAAATCTGCGGAAAGGTCGAGATGTCCGATGATGGACAAGGAATGAACAATACCAGAATTCTTCTCGAGCGCGATGCGTTCAGTGGCGAGCATGAGTCCGATATGGACAACAATACCTACTGGATACCTATTGCAGCGGTCGATTCTGATGAAAATGGAGAATATTGCGTAGTTGCACCAGCTGGACACTTACGATTATCTGCCTATCTTGGTGACTTCAACGGCATAGTTGATGAGGACCTAATCCGGCAAGGTAAGATGCAGGAGAAAATTACTGACTTGGTAACTCCGAACAATGAGGATCGAGATACTAATCCATTGACTGGAATTCTTGGAGGAGTTTCCAACATGACTTGGTTGAATGAAGTTCACCTCAACGTGACTGGTGAACAAGGACACTCTGGCGGTGAAAAGTACGGCGAAGATATCAACATCTTGGTTGACACATCAGGAGTGAGTGGAGTGGTTACATGGGCTGGACATGAGTTCTTCGAAGGTGACCCACTTGTCAATACCGACTTCATACTGAGAAACATTTGGTCTACAGAGGACAACTATACAATTACCACCACTAATGGTTCTTTCACTACCAGTGAGACAAGAATCGTGGGACCAGGACATGGTGAAGTGACCTTTACTGAGCCTGGAACATTCACACCTTCATTTGGAGATGGTGCTACTACTACAGTGGTCAAGAATTTCCGCGGGAATTACACCAGAACCATCGCTCATGGATTGACCTTTACTGGGGATGGAAGTTGGATTGGTAAGGGTAGCTTACGAGCTTATGCAGATAACGTGGAAAACACCAGTGTGGAAGCGTGTGCTGGAGTTTCAAACGCGAGTGCAGCCTATGCTCAAATTGGTTGGCAAATATGCCTATTTGAAGAAGGCGATACTGGTGAATTGAACACCTACTTGTTCAATGGTTCAATCAATGCTAGTGGGCGTATGACGGCAAACGGCAGTGTATCCTTTACTACCTATCTTGATGGAGAGACCTTTGAGGGAGTAGGTTCCTTCGAGGGAACTGGAACCATCAATGGAACGGGAACATTCACTGGAATTGGTCATTTCTCTGGCCCAATTGTGGAGCCAGGTTCATTCTACATCAGTGGATTGACCCCTGGTACTTACAACATGATTGCTCAATTGGAAAATGGCAAGGAAGTATTGCTACCGCAACCCGTTGAAGTCAAGATTGAACCTCAATTCGATCTTGAGTTGACCATGCCAGGTTCATTGTTCACTGATACCATGGAGGACATGAACGGAGAGACATTCTCTAACAGGACTTTTGAGTTGATTGATGTTGATTTTGGTGCAGATGCAGCCATAATTATCGAAACTAATGAGACTGGAGGGTTCAAGCATGGTCCATTGAGTAAGGGTGAATATTACTACAGATTCGACCTTGATGGTGATGGATGGTATGAATTGAACAATACCTTGACTGTGGGTGATGAAAGTGAGGAATTGAATATCAACATGCCAATTCCAATTCGCACTGATGTCTGGTTTAACATCTCATCTGATTCTTTGGATGAGGAAGGGCAACCAATTGCTTGGGAGGCGTCTAATCGAACTATGATTGTTGAATCGAAGTTCGGTCTCTTCCCACCATTCGAGGTAACATCGAATGAGACTGGATATGTACGTTTTGAATCTCCAATGGGGCACTGGATAGTTTCCGATATGAGTAACGATACTCACATGTTGTGGTTTGATTTTGAACTCAAGGAAGACGATTTGGAATTGGGAGTTCAGACATACATCGTTGCGGTTAATGTTTCGGGTCAGGTTGTGTCACCTGATGATTGGGCTGCTTGGAATGATAACAGGTCGATGGAACATCATTTCATTAGCATCTCAGGAGTTAATGTTACTATGCGCAGCGGAAATTAGGTGCGATATGATTATACAGATGAGAATGGAGTATTTACTGCTAGGTTGCCAGCTGGAGCAGATTTCAGCCTGACTACGGTTTCACCCCAGGGGGTTTCTACTGCCAGTAGGCAGGTTACTGTTAATGGGGATGGAAACTACAGTTGGGATATTGAGAACAACATGTTTGGTGAAGATTTCATCAATTTGACAATGGAACCATCAGGCATAAGAACTGGACAGTTGAAGATATTCGACAATGATACATTTTGGGACGAATTTGTGCCCGGTTGGCAATCAGCAGAGATTGTTGTTACAAATAATGAATCTGGAGTTTCTTGGTCAGCACAGAGCAGCACTAGTGGTGACTTTGAGTTCTTACTGCCATACGGTAACTTCACTGTTCAAGTCCTGAATGATGACTTGGCGATTGAAGAGCAATACTTCAACGTCTCAGACAAAGGCGGATCCTTGGAATGGACAATGCTAGGAACTCCTGATCTAACCATGGTAGACATACAGGTTTTCCTTGATGACCTTGGAGATGGTTTGTATGAGAATGGTACCCCTGTAAGTGTCAATTTGACATTTACACCGGTATCTTCGCATGGTGAAGTAGTTAATGTCAACTCCAGCAATGTAATTTGGGATGAAGGCAATTTCACTCTAGAGATAGAGGCTGGACAGTACGAGGTCACCATCGCTTCGCAGAATATCAGCAACGAATCCTCACGCAAGCAGTATCAGACTACTAGGTCATGTACGGTTACTGGTTCACAAGAGCCATGTTTCAACCTCATGGTACCTTTGACAGACGTTGAAGACCCATTTCTGATAGCAATGGAACCTGAGTGGTTGTTGACCGCTCAAGTGATGAATGGCTCGTCTGGATTGGCAAACACTAGTATCACCTTCTATGGTGATGGAGACTTCTTCGATGTAGAGACCAATGAGACGGGATACATTGCAGCATACATCCCTATTGGGGATTGGAATGTGGTATTACATCAGGTACAGAAGGGAGATTATTTCCTCGAGATGCAACAGACGGTAAGTATTGCATCCGATAGTGAACGCACAGACTTGGTTTGGCAGACTGTCAGTTCCACAAACATCTCCATCCATTTGAGTGAAGCAGACACCGATGTAAATCTCAGTGGTTATACCATTACCGCGGTAAGCAAGGATGGTTTGAGAAATGTCAGTATCGGGCCTACAGATGGTTCAGGTAATGCAACAGGAACCTTGGTAACCGGTGAATGGACATTCTTCCTCAATCGATCTACTACAATAGACCGCTGGCTCATTGAAGAAGATGAGTACCAGTTGGATGTAGAATTATCTGATGCTGCAGGGCAAAAGAACCTGATAATGCAGGCTAAGAAGACCACTTTGATCGGTGGAATGATCTTTTGGGATCTCGATGGCAATGGAATCCAAAATAATCACGAAGGAATACCTGATGTTCACGTTGAGATAGTCAGCGAGAATATGAGCATTAATCTGACAACAGATGCGGATGGAGTATGGGATGTATTCGCCCCAATCCTGACTAACTACACCATTAATGTCAGCAAGGAAGGGTTCTCCTCTGCAAGTTACGAAGATGGATATCTAGTCAACCAAACACACGTTTCAGAAGACTTGGCTTTGACTGCAGGTAATGTGTCCGTATCGGGAACTGTGAGCCATTTGTTAAGTGATATATCGGTATTGGAGAACACTACAGTAACATTGTATCCAGTTGTCGGAAGGGAATTGGATAGTGTCGTTGCCAACATGATTCTCAACGGAACAGTGATTGAATGGGATGCAAATGTAACTCCCGGAGATTGGGTTGTTTGGGCTGAATTAAGCAATGCTGACGAGGATGATTACTCAGTAGCCATCGGAATGATGACAGCTAATGTTTCAGATGGAGGGACTCTAGAATTGGAAATGCGAAACGGAGGTTGGGTTTCCATGCTTGGAAAGTGGAATGATTTCCAGATACAGGAGCATCATATCGGTGAGTCAGATGTCAGTGGCGCCCCAATGAATGGCAGTGCAGTCGTGGAATTAGATCTGGACGATGGAAAGAAGATTGAACTTCCAACCAGTAGTGAAGGAACTTACCAATTGCTACAACCTAATGG